>JBCCOH010000011.1:0-69253 GCA_039111275.1 Cyanobacteria bacterium P01_D01_bin.1
AATGGTCGTCCACGGTCATACGCCCGTTGCCGAAGCGGAATGGTTGAATAACACTATCGATATCGATACAGGCTGTGTGTATGGACTGCGGCTGACCGCTTTGCGCTATCCAGAAAAAGAGCTGGTGAGCGTAGATGCGGCGAGAGTGTACCGTGAGCCTAGCCGCCCAATAGAAGCGCTTAAGGCGGATAACGGTGTCGGACTGAATGCCGGACTGGCCGCTCAGCAGGCGCATGACGACGTGCTCGATATTGCTGATGTATTGGGCAAGCGAGTGATTGCAACGAGGCTGTACAAGAAGATTACGATTCGAGAAGAGAATGCGATCGCCGCCTTAGAAGTAGTCAGCCGATTCGCTGTGAATCCCAAATGGCTAATCTACCTGCCGCCGACAATGTCTCCAGTGGTCACTTCCAAACTGCCAGGACTGCTAGAGCACCCAGCCGAAGCCTTCGACTACTATCGTCAGCAGGGCGTTGGCACCGTCATGTGTGAAGAAAAGCACATGGGCTCTAGAGTCGTCGTTGTTGTCTGCCGCGACCAGGCTGTAGTCAAACAGAGATTCGGCGTAGAAAATGAGGGAATCGGTATCTGCTATACGCGCACCGGGCGCAGGTTCTTTACAGATTCTGGGATAGAAGCAGCCTTTCTCAACAGAATCGAACAGGCGCTTAGCATAGCCAACTTCTGGGAGACATTCTCAACCGATTGGGTTTGCCTAGACTGCGAGCTGATGCCTTGGTCGGCAAAAGCACAGGGCTTGTTAAAACAACAATACGCACCTGTGGGAGCAGCAGCTACTCAGGGACTAGCCGCTGCGATCACCGCTCTAGAAACAGCCGCCTCACGCTCTACTAAATCTACCGAGATCTCGGATTTGCTGGAACGCTACCAACAGCGCTCAGCGCTAGCCCAGCAGTATGTGGACGCCTATCGTCGCTACTGTTGGCCAGTAGACACACTCTTGGATCTAAAGCTGGCGCCTTTCCACATCCTAGCAACCGAAGGGAAAGTGCATACTGATCGCTCTCACGAGTGGCACATGCAACAGATTGCCAAGATTACCGCAGCCGACCCAAAGCTATTACTATCGACCAGGTATAAGATTATCGATGTAGATAGCAATCTTAGCTGCGCCGACGGCATTCGCTGGTGGGAAATTCTCACTGCTGCGGGTAGTGAAGGCATGGTCGTCAAATCTATGGACTACATTCACCGTGGACAAAAAGGATTTACTCAACCCGCTGTCAAATGCCGTGGTGCAGAATATCTGAGAATTATCTATGGCCCAGAGTATTCCTTGCCAGAGAATTTGAATCGGCTCAAGAACAGAGGGCTTAATCGTAAGCGAGCTCTCGCCATCCGCGAATTTTCGCTCGGGATTGAATCGTTAGAACGGTTCGTGAATAAAGCGCCGCTAAGAGCGGTTCACGAGTGTGTCTTTAGCATTTTGGCTTTGGAGAGCGAGCCGATTGACCCAAGGCTATAGCCAAAGCCCGGCTAGGGAACTACTCGTCAATAACATCCCAGCTGTCCTCGCCCAAACTTAGGAAAACGCATTAACGTGACCGAGGGCTGACTAGTTGGCTTTCTGGAGCTGATATATCAGTAGTCCAGCGGCGATTACCCACCCCAACGCTAACGCCTGTAAAAAGCCAACAATGCCGCTGACAATCCAAATCAATTGAACAATGCAGTAGTCTACCGGGGTCATCTTTTTGCGGGCGCGACATACCCATTCATTTAGGCAGGAAAGTCCCAAGTAAAGTGACAGTCCACCAAGGATAGATGTGGGGAAATAGGTCAACCAGGGAGAAAACAGCACAGGCAGTAGAATAAAGGTGAGTGCGCCAATCACCGTTACCCGACGGCTACGCCCTCCTAGGCGGTGCATTAGCATTGATCCGCCCATTGAGTGAAAAGCAAGAATGCCGCCGCCCATGCCGAGTAGAACATTGGCGCGACCTGCGACTTTGAGTTCGCGATTGATGTCGATATCTTTTGCGATTGCGACCTCCATTCCCTTTACATTCATCATCATTAGCACCGCTGTTAGTACGCTGACTGTCACAGCACACATCCATTGACTGCCGATGGCACGCCAGTGAATGTGCAACAGATCAGACCAGTGCAGCAGTTGCCAAGTCGTCTGCAAAGAGGGAATACCCAAAGTGAGTCCTTGCACATTGGCTTGTGCAGGTGAGATACCAAAGAGCGATAGAGCGCCGTAGAAAAGGGCGATCGCACCGATGAGACTACTGGTAATGACCCAGGAATGACGGTGACGGTGGGTCACGACTAATAAATAGAGTGCGAGTAATAATCCTGGTAACCAGTGCATGAACGTTGTCGCTTGGTCAAAACTGCGAAATGAAATTGCATCTAGCGGTTGCCCCAATAGAATTTCAGTCGCTCCTTTTATCAAAAGCAATCCACTGCTGGCAATAAAGCCTCCTACCACTGAATTAGGCAACAAGCGCACAACATTTCCTAGCTTAAGCTCTCCTAATACACAGAGAAATAGTCCTGTGAGAAGAGAGGTGAAGGCAATCGAGACAACAACTGTAACCAGCATTGCTTCTGGCGAAGCGGTTGGTGGCAGCTCTCGGACGACCATCCCTGTACTCCAAGAAAGAATAGCAGTTGGGATAGCCGCTAGATCTGATACCGTGCCCGGGAATGAACTCATGATTGCTACCATAATTCTGGCAGCTGCGGCACTAAATAGAACGAGACCAATACCGGCTGAGAGATAATCTGACAAACTATTAGAAAAAATTAGAGCCGCGAAAGAGATATCAAACAGAACACCCAGTATGCCTGCGGTAATACCGACAGAAAGCGTGGATATTCCGCTCCTACGGAGAAAAGAAAGCGTATGCATCAAGGCAAGGTCCTAAGGTTGTAAAAATATATGACATCACAGCGCCAAAGACTAATGGAAAACGGCTGCTAAAGATATGGATTGCTTACCCGCTAGCTGCTTAATTGTCTCTGACGCTGCTCAGCTCAACGCCGCTCTAACTGCGATCTAGTGATAGGTGGCGTCGCTCTGTCAGTGACAGATCTGGAGAATCTGCTTCTTCCTGATTTTGCGGGACTTCCCATGTGGTCGGTTCAGCGATCTGGAGGCTGTCTTGTTCGGCAGTAACCTCTCGTGGTGAAACTTGTGCAGGCGTCTGTGGATAGTAAGGCGTTTGGCGCTCTTCAGCTTTGTTTCGAGTGTCAAGCTCACTAAGACGCAGGGTCTGAATTTTGAAGTTGGCACTCACTTCAGGAAGCGCTTGGGCGGCTGGCGCGATCGCACCAGCCACAAGCAATGCAGAAAAAGCAGAAACCGAGAAAGTAGAAAGTGTGAAGCGTTTCATGGTAATACCTAGGGTGTGTATGAGCTACATGTATGAGCTACAGAGTCTTAGCTTGTTGCTCTATACGTCTATTAGAAACGTTGCGAGGTCACGATCAAGACCAAGAAAGGCTGACTTATGGCTAACTTGTGTCTGCTTGTTTGGATGGCTGCTTTGTCTGGGGAAATCATGCATTGAGCCATAAGATATGTAGAGAGCTATGAAACGAATAGCGCCATAATCGGAATAGGCTGGTTTAATGAATCTGTAGCGTTTGCGCAAGCAAATGTTTTGATTGAGCTAGGTTCTATAAAACAGATTAATCACGATGCCCCGTTCGATTAAGGTGCAGACAGGCTATGTGGATACTATTCGAGTCGCGCTAAGGCGTAATGGGTTCCAAACTCAGCGCGCTTTGGCTGAGAGAGCAGGGTACTCGCTGGCAACGGTGAAGAAGTTTCTAGGCGGTAAGCCAGTTGACTTTGCCACGTTTACAGAGCTGTGCGAAGTGCTCAATGTGGATTGGGAGTCCATTGCTGATTTGGGTAGTGATCTATCCTCAGAAACGATACAGAAGACTGCCGCCGCTAATTTGTCAGTACCTTCGCTTTCTCGCGAGGCGGCTGAGTCTGATGCCTCGTCAGCTATTCAATCCCAGGACTGGGGTGCGGCAGTTGATGTGTCTACCTTCTATGGCCGTGAGCAAACGCTAGCAACGCTAGAAGCGTGGGCTACAGGCCATCGCACTCGTCTAGTGGCCCTCTGCGGCATTGGTGGAATTGGGAAAACAACGCTTGCGACTAAGCTGGCCCGTCGCATTGCCGATCGCTTTGATTATCTGATTTGGCGCAGTCTCAAGAACGCGCCGCCTGTCCAAGAGACTTTAAATAATCTGTTGAACTTTTTTCTAGAGCAGCCGGGCATTAGCTTGTCTCAAAATGAGGCCGCTGATACCCTAGATGCTCAGCTGCGGCAATTATTGAGCTGTCTGCGTGAGCATCGCTGCCTACTTGTATTGGATAATGTGGAACCGCTGTTTGCCGAAGGCGATCGCGCTGGCACCTACCGAACAGGTTACGAAGGCTATGGCGATCTATTCAAAACAATTGGTGAAACCGACCACAATAGCTGTTTTATCATCACCTCACGCGAACTTCCCAAAGAGACTACGCTGCAGGCTGGCGATTCACGACCTACCCGATGTCTTCAGCTTTCTGGCCTAAGCGAAGCCGACGGCAAGCAGCTATTAAATAGCACGGGTAAGCTAGTGGGAACAGCTCAAGAATGGCAGCAGCTGATTCAGGCGTACAGCGGCAATCCACTTGCCCTTAAGATGATTGCTGCTGCCATCAGAGACTATTTCGATGGCAACATTGCCAGCTTCTTAGCCCTTGCCGAAGAAGATTCTCTGATCTTTGGTGATATTCGGCAGCTTCTAGTACGGCAAATCAATCGCCTAACGCCACTAGAAAAAGACATCATGTACTGGCTAGCTATCAACCGCGAATCGGTTGCCTGGCAAACGCTTAAGGCCGATTTAGCAGATATCGTGCCTTTGAACAAAGTTCTGCAGGCAATCGATTCTCTCGAACGCCGCTCTTTGATCGAAAAAGAGGGTTCTAGCATCACCCAGCCAACGGTGATTATGGACTACTTTACAGGCGAGCTTATCCATCGAATTTGCCTCGAAATTCGCCAGCCAAAACTAGATCGCGATCCAACATCAGACCTAGAAACAGACTTTCTAGCACGTTACGCACTGGTCAAAGCCAACGCTAGAGACTACATTCTTCAAGCCCAAACCCGGTTTATTCTAGGGCCTATTGTCAATCAGCTATGCGAATCGCATGCCTCTACCTCAGCTATCACAGCAGCGCTAACAGCCCGCCTGAAGGCAGCTCAAAAACAACCCAAGCAAGGTGGGTACGTCGGCGGTAACGTCCTGACGCTCTTACGTCATCTCGGCGTTGATTTGACAGGCTACGACTTTTCTAATCTGGCGATTTGGCAGGCTTATCTCCAGGGGATGACGCTATACGATGTCAACTTTACGGGTTCAGACCTGTCTCGTTCTGTATTTAATCAGCCCTTCGGCAGCATTCGCACGATGGCATTTAGTCCGGTGGCATTTAGTCCGGTGTCTAGCAATGACGGTTTTGATGACTGTAGATTGCTAGCCACAGGCGATACCAACAGCGAAATTTGGCTTTGGCAGACTGTCTGTTCATCAACATTAGGCGATATAGAATCTCATATTCTGACGCTGCAAGGTCACCAAAATTGGGTTTGCGCGATCGCCTTTAGTCCAGACGGTAAGCAGCTAGTCAGTGGCAGCGCCGATCGCACCATCAAGCTGTGGGAGATCAGCACAGGCAAATGTTTACAAACGCTAGAGGGGCATCAGAACTGGGTGATGTCAGTGGCCTTTAGCCCAGACGGGCAGCGGCTAGTCAGCGGCAGCGCCGATCGCACCATCAAGCTATGGGACGCTAGCACGGGCGAGTGTTTGCAAACGTTAGCAGGGCATGGCCATGGCGTGTGGTCGGTGGCCTTCAGCCCAGACGGGCAGCAGCTAGTCAGTGGCAGCGCCGATCGCACCATCAAGCTGTGGGACGCTAGCACGGGCGAAGAACGACAAGCACTCAAGGGGCATGAGCACGGGGTGTGGACGGTGGCCTTTAGTCCGGATGGGCGATCGCTCGCCAGCGGCAGCGCCGATCAAACAGTCCGCATTTGGGATGTGGCGACTGGTCACTCTCAGCAGATCCTGTCTGGGCACAACAACTGGGTTTGGGTTGTGGCCTTTAGTCCGGATGGGCGATCGCTTGCCAGCGGCAGCGCGGATAGAACGGTGCGACTGTGGGATATCGAGGCGCAGCAATGCCTGCGAGTGCTGCGAGGGCACAGCAACTGGGTGTGGTCAGTAGCCTTTAGCCCTGATGGTCATTATCTAACCAGTGGCAGTGAAGATCGCTCGATGCGGCTGTGGAATGCGAGCAGTGGCCAATGCTTGAAAGCTATGCAGGGCAGCAGTAACTGGGTCTGGGCAGTAGCATTTAGTCCAGATGGTAAAACGTTGGCCAGCGGGCAGGGCGATCGCCTCGTGCATTTATGGGATATGACACCAGAAGAGAATAGCACCGATGCTACGACATCTGGCACATCAACAAGCGCGTCGACAAGGACCTTATCTGGCGCTCAAAATGCCATCTGGTCAGTAGCCTTCAGCCCCGGTGGTGATCTGCTAGTCAGTGGCAACGAAGATGGAAATGTGCACCTGTGGCAGCTTTCTGGTTCTTCTTCTGGTCAAGAAGCTGGCCAAAAGGCTGGTCAACTGTCCAAACTACAATCCTGCCGCAGCTTTTCAGGCCATGCCAAAGCCATCTGGTCGGTAGTTTTCGATCCAAAAGGTGAGACGATTGCGAGTGCCAGCGCCGATCAGAGCATTAAGCTGTGGGATGTGCAAACCGGTAAATGCGAGCGGACGCTACTGGGACATGAGCACTGGGTCTGCTCAGTGGCATTCCATCCCCAGAAAAATCTGCTGGCCAGCGGCTCTTATGATCGCACCATTAAGCTGTGGGATTTGGAGACGGGTGAATGCAGCGAAACCTGGCAAGGACATACGAGCGGACTATGGTGCATTGCGTTTTCGCCCGCAGGAGATTTTTTGGTCAGCAGTAGCATCGATCAAACTGTGAGACTTTGGGATACTGAGACTGGAGAATGCTTACAGGTTCTAAAAGGTCATGAAAACTGGGTAATGGCGGTGGCGATTAGCCCGGACGGGCAGTGGATTGCGAGCGGCAGTGCGGATCGAACCGTAAAGATTTGGCATGCGGCTAGCGGAAAACTCAAACACACGCTGAGCAAGCATTCGAACAGCGTCTGGTCAGTGGCCTTTAGCCCAGACGGTAGCATTTTAGCCAGCGGCAGCGATGACAAAACTATCAGGCTATGGACTGTAGAAACAGGCACTTGTGTGAAAACGATGAAGAACAAAGAACCTTACGAAGGGATGAGTATTACCGATGTAGTGGGCCTTACCGAATCTGAGATATCCACATTAAAACAGCTGGGAGCCGTCACTAAACACAATTAGTCACCTTTAGGAACCGATGAAATGAAAACTACTTCAACCCACGCTGCGAAAGTCCTCGATCCATCTGCTGTGAACAGTCCCGACCAGCATTCGCGTCTCCCACTGCCCCCTGTTCTGGTCGCGATCGCGATCGCCTCACTGTTGTTGACGCTGACGGTTGGCAGTGCTTTGTTGTTTTTTCCGGGGGTGATTCAGCCTCGCTGGGTCTGGCCGCTAAAGCCATACAACACTCGTTTTCTAGGTGCTATCTATCTAACAGCATCCGTGGGCTTTATTAGCCTATTGTCCGGTCGGCGCAGCGCCATGGCGCGACTTGTTATCCCGATGTTTTTTGTATTCACCACAAATGCTCTGATGGTATCTTGCCTACAGCTACAGCAGTTTGCTGTAGCGCGACTAGCCACTGACATTTGGTTTTGGCTGTATCTATTGGACTGTGCGGGGAGTGCCTATTATCTTGGCTATTACCGCCAGCATGATTTCTTGGGTCTGCGCAGATTGCCGAAACTGTGGTCAGCTGTTCTAGGCGGACAGGCGGGCCTGATGGGTGCCTACGGTTTAAGTCTGTTGTTCTTTCCAGTCGCAGCGGGTAGCCGATGGCTGTGGCCACTGGATATTTTCCATAGTCAGCTCTACAGCTCTATTTTTCTAGCTGGCGCAGTGGGTGCAGCAGTGCTATTGCGGCGGGCAACAGCGAGTGAGCTAACAGCGCTAGGGACTATTCAGCTAGTGTTCAGCGGCCTATCACTATTTGGGGTTTGGGTGGTTGATAGAGAGATTCAGGGGATTGATTGGAGCCAGTTGACTAATTGGGGTTGGTTAGGGGCGATCACGCTACTAGGCATAGCCGGGTTAGGGCTAATCTGGCAGTCACGACGGCTGAATCAGTCAGATAGCGGACGGCTAGCCTAGTGCATAAGCAGCATCACCGAGGACTACTTGCTCTAGTAATGCACTAGTCCTCGAAGATCTCCTGATAGGGGGTTTTGTTGCTTTCGGCTAGTTTTTCTGAGATTTGGAAGGTGGGGGTCTCTTTCATCGAATCGTAGGCGGCGTAACCCAAAGGCAGCAGCGTACAGAATCCCAGGGTGATACCGCCAGCCACACACAAGCCTTTGACGGCTTTTGACGCACTGAGCGCTTCGATATATTTGCCTTGTTTGTAGAAATTTTTTACCTGCGCAGCTTGAATAAAGGCAGGAATTCCGAAGGGTGGAAACAGCATCAGGGTAGAGAATGCCGCTTGCCAGTTACTAGGCGGACAGGGCTGACCCTTGTAGAGATCGTAGGATTGATTCCATTCGGTGCGGCTAACGCCTTCGACATGTCCGACTAGCTGGAATCGGTTGACGCCGGAGAGCTGTAGAGGGACTAGGTGCTCTCGAATGAGGTCGGGCAGGGTGTAGTAGCTAACACCTGTACCGACTGCTCGATAGATGTGAACAGCAAGCTGGGAGCCGTTGTGCTCTACTTTGGCCGATAGATTCTTGGCTGCTATGGCGCTCGAAAGTGTGTCGCTCAGTCCAGCATCGTAGGCGGCTTGCTGTGTATTAGCTAGCTTTTGCTTGGCTTCTTCTATCGTGAAGTCGTTGCAAATGGCCAGTTCCCAGTCGGCGATCGCACCCGCTGTGTCACCTAGCTGCTCGCGCAAGTTGCCTCTATGCAGATAGGCTTTAGCAAAAGTAGGATCGGCAGTAATCGCACTGCCAAAGTCGGCTAGTGCCTGCCTGTGCTTTTCTTGCTTAAGATGGGCTAGGGCTCTGTGGTAGTGAGGTTCTGGGTAGCGGGGCCAGTGGGCGATCGCCGCAGACCAATCTGCTAGCGCACCAGCAGCGTTACCTGAAGCTTGACGCAGCTGAGCCCTATGGTAATAAGCCTGCGCCAAAGGAATATTCAAAGAAGCACTTTGCTGGCTAGATTGCTGGCTGGTTTGCTGGCTGGTTTGAGCGAACGGTTCTAGGTTGGTAGCCTGAGCAGACTCGATGACTGCTTCTAGATCGGTGATCGCACCATCAGCATCTTCGAGATGAATCCGGCTAATTCCTCGCATCACCTGGGTCTGCGCTACGGGAAGAAAGCCCTTCTCCATTGCCAGTGTAAACGCTGCCGCTGCTTTGGCATAGGACTGATGCCGCAGGTGAGTAACGCCTCGACGATATATCAGCTTGGCAATCTGCTGTTGATATACAAATTTGAGCGGTAGTGTCATGCGAAGTCCCTGAATATCTAGAAAATGGTAGTGCCCAGAGTGAAGTCTAGACTGCGCAAGCGATGACTATGTTTAAACAGCAGTCGCTTTCTGTACTGTCAGCTTTTATACTATTGGCTCACCGCTTCTAGCCTAGCGACTTTACTCGCAGGACGAGATCGGCGCTAAGACCGAAGGCCAAGCGATAAAACAGACAGCTGTATTTACGTATTCTTATGGGTTTTAAAAACTCATGAATCGTTCTTTAGAGACACTTATATAGACATACGAGAGTATTTTGAGCTATCGGGAACTCGCTCGAACTGATGTGGCCTGGTCTCTGACGCTGTAGGAATAGGTATCCACGCCGGAAAAACTATTCAAAAAGGAGAAACTGCATTACTTCAAATTAGATACTCAAACCAGAAGGATTTTTCATGGGTCACTTTCAGACAGTTTCAACGGGGATAGCTGTCTTATCTCCGATCATTTCGCTGCTGCCTGAAACCGTGATCGCGCAGCCCATCGTTTCGACAGAAACTGATCTATCCGCTAGATCTGCAATTACACCCGCACTCGACTCAGCTACTCATGCTCAAACTGTTATCGCCACCCAAGGTCAGCACACCCGCATCGAAGGTGGCGTGCAGGTCAACAACAACCTCTTTCACCGTTTTGAGTTGTTCAACGTGGAGACTGGCGCTACTGCTGAGTTTGTGACTGCGCCTGTCACGAACTCAGTCATTGGTCAGGTTTCTGGCCTAGAGGCTTCCTACATCAACGGCACGCTACAGGTCTTTGGTAGCGAGGCTGACCTCTATCTAATCAATCCGAATGGCTACTGTTTGGCGCTGACGCACAGCTGAATCTGAGTGGAGGACTAATAGCGACGACTAAGAGTCCAAGCGCGGTTGTTAATAAAGACGATCTAGAGGTTACTAACGGTCGGTCAATCCAGCTAATGGGAGGGGAAGTCATCAATACTGGAACTTTGAGGGCACCTGCGGGTGAGGTGACGCTAAGTGCAGTGTCTGGAGGCGACTTGGTTCGACTAGGTGCGGCGGGTGCTGTGTCGAGCGTGGAAGTGGCTAGTGATGCGATCGCCAATCAATCAATGTGGGCCTATTCGAGTGGGTGGAGACTTTTAGGGGCAGGGGCGGCTGCTGACGGCTAAGGGCTTAATGGACGAAGGCTACCAGCCTCTAGCTCGGCAGCTATACAGCTGGTTGATAGCGCCTATAGAAGATACATTCGAGACCGCAGGAATAGACGAACTAATGTACGTTTTAGACGAAGGGTTGGGGCATCTGCCGATGGCAGCGCTGATGAAAGAAGAGACCTTTTTAGGATGAGCAACTCTCACTAGACGATATCAATAGGCTGAACTTACAAGAGCTAGAGTTGTTGATCTTGAGCGCCTGCTCAACTGCGCTAGGTAACCACGATGCAGAATTAGGATTCGCGGGGATGGCGGCAGCATCGAGTGTAGAAGCCTCTATTGGCAGCCTGTGGCATGTTTCTGATCAGGCACTGTCGCCCTAATGTCAGAGTTCTATGGGCAGATGCGAACTAATCCGCTGAGACTCTCTACATTCAGGGCCGCCCAACTCTCTCTTTTATCTGGTAATACTCGAATAGAAAACAACAGTTTGATCGCTCATCATTATCAGAAACCGCTTCCTAATGGACTCGTCGAACAGAACAATGTCGACTTTAGCCATCCATTCTTTTGGTCAGGATTCGCTCTAGTGGGCAATCCCTGGTGGTAGCTGGCGCGCTATGCTAGCTAGGTCAACGTTTAGTGAGCTGAGGCGACTGTGGGTTTAATATCTGGTGCGCCCATTGTAGAAGTCCAGAACCTAACCAAGCGGTTCGGCAAAACGACTGTTCTACAAGGCATCAATCTTTCGGCAGCGCGGGGCACTGTGCTAGGCGTGTTAGGTCCAAACGGTGCTGGTAAGACTACGGCAATCAACTGTCTGACTACGCTACTGGTACCCGATGGCGGGCAGGCGACAATTGCTGGCTATGACGTGGTAAAGCAGCCTGCTGCGGTGCGATCGCTCATCAGTCTGACCGGGCAGTTCGCCGCCGTAGACGAAGTCCTCACCGCTCGCGAAAACCTAATCTTGTTTGGCCGTCTACTCAGACTTTCCTCTGGTGCGGCTAAACGTCGTGCTAATGAGCTGTTGGCTCAGTTTGATCTGGTCGAAGCGGCTAATCGACAGGTGAAAACATTTTCTGGCGGAATGCGACGGCGATTAGATTTAGCCGCCAGTATTGTTGTCTTGCCACTCGTACTGTTTCTAGATGAACCCACAACTGGACTCGACCCGCGTAGTCGTCAGCAGCTATGGGCAGTTGTCAAAGACTTAAAGTCTCAGGGAATCACGATCATTCTGACAACGCAGTACCTAGAAGAAGCTGACGCGCTAGCTGACCAGATTGTTGTAATCGATCAGGGGAAAGTGATTGCAGAAGGAACGGTAGATGAATTAAAAGACCGAGTAGGGGGGAAGTTCTGCGAATTACGGTTGGGAAACCCGGCTGATTTATCAAAAGTGAGAGGGCTGCTGGCTGATATTGGCGATGTGGTGGTTAGAGAGAATGGGTTGCTGGCGATCGCAGCGCCAAGCGGTGCCAAAACGCTGAGCGAGATTGTACTGCGGTTGGAAGAGAAAGGGATTGCGATCGCCGATATTTCTCTGCGCCGACCCAGCCTAGATGATGTCTTTTTCAAGCTCACGGGCCACACCACTAAAGATTGATTAAGCGGCTGCTACTAGCCATCCATAGCCCGTGCAGCTCATATAATGATGAGTGCCCATACACAAAAGCTATTCACCGTGAACAATTCTCCCTTCCACGATCCGCAACAAAATCCCTTACCCGATGCGAACGACATCGAGCAAAAAGCGGCTAATGACATGGAACCAAACCCCTTTCAAGCAGAGTCTCCGCGCAGTCCTTCCCCTCATCTCAAACAAGACATACAGACAATGCGGAAACTCATCATTGGCCTACTGGTAACAGGACTGGCGCTAGGTTGCGTTGTCGGTGCTGGCGTCATCTTCTTCATGAGGCGAACTGGCTTAGCCGATCCACCAAACTCCAATCAGGGACAGGTATACGAACGGCCTAATGTTGCTATTCTTGGTGATGCCAATAACTGAGAACATCGATAAAGCTGGAAATGATTAGGTGCCGACAATTTCTACTAATTGTTCGCCTGAATTTAATAGCGTGATCGCATCAAGTAAAAGCATCTCGCGAGCCAAGATCTCGAAGCGCAAAAGCCGTCGCATCAAAGTTGTTTGTGATCCAATCTACAATTACAGGAGACAGACAAGCATCTATCCACAGCGTAGTCACGCTACCAATCTAGGATGATCCAGTTTGAGCGCGGCATAGCGCAAAGAAGTGGTCAGATCTTCCTTTTCTAAGTCGGAAAGATCCAACAAGATTTCATCAGCGCTCAGACCCACTGCAAAGAGATCTAACACATCAGAGACACGAATTCTCATCCCACGAATGCAAGGACGACCACCGCACTGCTTGGGATTTACGGTAATACGTTCGAGTGGGTCTGGCATAGTGTGAGTGACTCTTCGGTAACTGATTAGATTATATGGTAAGCAAAAATATTTTGATCGCGCTGCGCGCGAAAGAAGGGTAAAGAGAAAAGAGCAAAGGGAGAAAGGGCAAGAGGGCAAAGGGTTACGCAAGAGTCCAGGCGGAGGCGCAGACAACGCGAAAACCGATGCCGTTGCCCCTGATGCCGCACGGGTTCCTACCGCGATACGCCGAGCGGCAGTTGACGGGATTGATGTTCCAAGAACCGCCCCGCCGCAGCCTATAAGCATCGATATCACTGGATTTCCAGCTGCTTCCATCTATCGGCGCTCCCTTGTAGCTGTTGTGCCAATGATCCTCGCACCATTCCCACACATTCCCGTGCATGTCGTATAGCCCAAACGCATTAGCGGGAAAGCTGCCTACGTCTGTTGTTTGTTTCCGATAGGCTCCTTTTGGTCCCTCCCCGTAGGATGCTGAAAACTTGTAGCCCTCGTATTCGTAATCTACCGCAGCATAGTTAGATAACTCTGGCGTTATTGTCGAGCCAAAGTGAAAGGGCGTGGTTGTTCCGGCTCGACAAGCATATTCCCACTCTGCCTCTCTTGGCAGACGATAGGTTCGCCCGCTGTGCTTTGAGAGCCGCCGACAAAATTCTGTCGCATCATCCCACGAGACCTGCTCAACCGGCCGCTCATCGCCTTTGAACTCAGCCGGGTCGTGATTTAAATCCCTCTCTATTTTTGGCAAAGCAGCAACAGCACACCAATGTACTTGGGTCACAGCATATTTACCCATCCAAAAAGCCGCGACTTCGACCCGATGCTGCGGCCCCTCTACATCAATTCCAGCCAGATTCTCCCAAACCTTATAGACATCTCGCCCTGCCTCAGTAGCTGGAGAACCCATTATAAAGGTGCCACTAGGTAATCGCATCAGGTCCAGTGTGACACCACCGCCCAAATCTTCCCGGCGGTATTCAGCCCTCAGCCGACGGCTATTAATGATTACTTTAGGTTGACCAGAGCCTTGTAGACCTCTTTCAATGTCGCTAATTGTCACAACATCAAATCCGAGCGTTGGGACTACTGGCCGTGCTGGCCTAGCGACAGAGGCTTCTATCCTGCGACTCCCTGCCGTCTGTGGCGGTGCAGCCGCAGGAGACGGCTGAGCCCGCTTTACGGCAATCCTACCAATGGCCAAGACTGCATCCTGGTCCACTCCCGGCGTCGCCAGCACCCGCGTCCATAGCTGCTGCGCAAGCTCCCAATCATCTTCAATTTCCGCTTTGTACGCTGCATTCTTCAGCGCCTGCACATCCTCTAGTCGCGCTCGCTGTGGCAGCAGGATTAGGCAATTCTTCGATAGCGGTTCTACTGCTGTATAGGGCGTCTGCACAGGCTTTTGATAGCGCTGGTTGAGAATGGGCACCTGATGGCGCAGGTACTGATCGATGCGCTGCACAGTGGCACAGCTCTCTGCACCTAGTAGCCGCAAGCCTTCTAGCAGGGCGTGGGTAAACGATCCGTGCTGCAATGCCTCAATCTCATAAGACGCCTGCCTCGGACTACAGGCATAGATCGTCACAATGCCGGGCTGCGCATCGCTACCAAATCCCACCGCTGCCCGCTTTCCCTGACTGCGACAGGCATCTAGCAGCAGCACCGTATTATCCGCGCCAGAGTTACGCAAGCTCGCGGTGATATCGCTAATTCTCAGCGCCGTTCTTTCCAAGTTGCCAGGATCTACATCAATCGGCATTAGGTAATCGTGGCCTTCGTGCAGTTCCCCATGCCCTGCAAAGAAAAACCAAAAGTTATCTCCGACTGTGAGGAACTGCTTTTGGAAGCGTTTGCGGAAAAAGTAGGTGAGGTTGGCATAGGTGGGCTGCGATCGCATCGACCCCTGAGGCGTGTCAATCGGCGGCGAATCATCCGCAAAATAAAACACTTGCTCAAACTCGATCTCCTCTAGAAAGAAATCTCGCATGGCAGTGGCATCTTGCACGGCATACCGCAGCGGCGTCAGATTGTAATACTCATTGATACCAATGCAGATAGCCCAGTTTCTGCTCATAAAAAGGCGGTTTTCCCATCGCGTCCTAGTTTCACCGCTCAGCTAACTCTCAGAGAGCATGGCTTGTATAGATTGCTTGAAGGGGCGATTACAAAGCTCATATTGCTCAAGAGCGTCCGAAAGGAAGAACACGGACTCTTGCTCTGTTTGAATCAACAGTAACTATGGCACCTGCATCTAACAAAATCTTCGTGCAGGCTGTAGTGGCACTTCGATTTCATCTACTCGCTAAGCAGCATAGACTAAGGACTCTTTGATGTCGTCTGCTTCTAAATAGGGATACGCAGTTAGAATCTCCGCTTCGCTGCGGCCCGTTGCCATCAGACCTAGAATAGTTCCTACTGTGACTCGCATTCCTCTGATGCAGGGTTTGCCTCCCATCACTTCAGGATTCCAAGTAATACGAGTTAGTGCCTGCATGCTTCTATACCGTAACTGATAACAGAGATTATACGGTCGCTGTCTGGCTACAGACAGTCACCGCAGAAGGGTAATACTGCTAGTCTAGTCTATTAGTTGTGCAGTCTTCTTTAACCTATGCATCTAAACAGTGATACAGAGTCACTAGCTCGCCAAATGATTGCCCATCGGCAGGAGACTGGCTGGCAGCGGGCGATCGCAGACAGTCTGTTAATCACCGGGCGAAACCTGATTCGGCTGAAGCGTAATCCGATTGTGATAGTTGCGATCGCAATTTTCCCCACCGTCTTCTTGTCCGGCTTCTGGATCATCGGCCAAAAGCTGATGGCGCAGCAGGGCGTCGACTACATCCAGTACCTGGTGCCTATCATCAACGTCCAGGTGCTGTTTTTCTCTGGGCTGGGCTCAGCGATTATGCTCGCCAAAGATATCGAGACTGGCATGATGAACCGCTGTCGGGTGATGCCGATTTCCAGGGTTGCAGTTGTTGCCGGGCTAGTGATGGCCTACATGGTGCGGGCTTTTATCGCTACTGTAATTCTGTTCTTTGTTGCTTATGGCTTTGGATTTCGCTTTTACGGTGGATTGTTTGACTGGGTCGGTTACTTCATTCTTATCGTCATCTTTACCGCTACCTGCATCACTGGCTATAGCATCCTGGCGCTAAAGCTGCGCGACCCTACGCTAGTGGATGCTGTTTCTATCATCCCGTACACGCCCTTGTTGCTTCTGAGTAACGGCTTCAGTCCTACAGAGAACTTTCCAGACTGGCTACAGCCGTTTGTGCGCTATCAGCCAGTGAGCGTCACCTGCGATGCGCTCAGGGCTCTCTCTAGTGCGGACAGCGCCGGTCTCTCTTTGTTTGTTGCCAGTCTGATTTGGCTAGTGGGACTGCTGGTGCTTTTGGGCGTCTGGTCGATTCGGCTTTACAAGAAGCTATCTTGAACTCAAGCAATACTGACCGCTAGACATCTACCGCTATAAACGCTCATATGAACAGTCGCACATCACCGTTTGATGACAACACAATCGCTGCTATGGTCGCCGCCAGACAGGAAGGTGGGCTAGGTAGGACTCTACACGATATTGCCATCGTTGCTTGGCGAAACACTCTTATAGAGATTCGCAATCCTGCTTCTATCTTGGTGTCTACGGGCTTTGCTATCTCTCTTTTATTTGTATTTACTGCTAGCTTTGCTAGGGTCGTTTCACCAGAAGGAGGATTCAGTGGCTACGCTCAGTTTCTGATGCCCTTCACGATTGTTCAAGGTTTGTTATTCAACACGATCAATCTCAGCAGTCTCTTCTACGAAGATCTTGATAACGGAATGGATATTCGCTTGAGGGCTATGCCGATTGCACGCTTTGCAGCTGTGGGGGGACGACTGCTCGCTTCCGGTGGGCGGTTACTGTTTCAAACAGTGGGAATTGTGCTAGCTGGCTATCTGATTGGCTTTCGATTCCAAGGAAGTCTTTTGAGCGTGCTGTGCTTTCTACTGCTACCAGTAATCTTCACGCTGTCTGTCTCCTTGCTAGGCTTCTACATCGCAATCGGTGCAAAGTCAGCCGAAGCTGTCTCTGCTGCGCTCAATCCCTGGATACTGCCACTGACGTTTCTGAGTATCGGCTATGTGCCAAAAGAAGGGTTTCCAGACTGGGCACAGGGATTTGTGACCTACAATCCAGTTTCGATCGTTTCCGAAGCCATGAGAGCGCTAGCGGCAGGTGAGCCTGCGCTGCGTTCTAGCGGCACTGCCTTATTGTGGAGTTTACTTTTGATATCGATCTTTGGGCCGTTGACAGTTCGAGCCTATAAAAGAAGAATATGATGAAATCTCTAGTCATCTTTCATCGGATACTCTTCTATGACGACTTCTCAGCAGTATGACGCTCACTACGATGTGATTATCATCGGCACAGGTGCAGGTGGTGGGACTCTAGCGCATCGGTTGGCCTCTAGCGGTAAGAGGATTCTGGTGCTAGAGAGAGGCGCTTTTTTGCCTAAAGAGAAGGACAATTGGAATACGAATGCTGTGTTCCGTGATGGGCGCTATCAAACTGACGAAGTCTGGGCAGATAGAAACGGCAATGACCTCAATCCAGGGACAAACTACTGGGTAGGCGGCAATACCAAGTTCTACGGTGGGGCGCTGTTTAGGCTGAGAGAAAAAGACTTTGACGAGGTGCAGCTACACGAAGGTGTTTCTCCGGCTTGGCCGTTGAAATACAAAGACTTTGAACCGTACTACGACCAGGCCGAAGCGCTCTATCAAGTACATGGCAAGCAAGGTTTAGATCCGACCGAGCCGCCCCGTAGTAGCGCCTATCCTTTTCCGCCTGTCAGTCATGAGCCTCGGATTGCAGGTTTGGACAAAGCTTTCCAAGCAAGGGGGCTAAACCCCTTTTATCTGCCGCTATCAATCAAGCTGAACGAAAAGGATGCGTTTCTAAGTGAATGTATTCGCTGTAATACGTGCGATGGGTTTCCCTGCTTTATCGATGCCAAAGCAGATGCGGATGTAAGCTGCATTCGCCCTACGATGGGAAAAGAGAGTGTGCATCTAGTGACCGAAGCGAAGGTGAACAAGCTACAGACTAGCGCTTCTGGGAGAGAGATTACGGGTGTTGAAGCTGAGATTGATGGGGAGTCCCGGACTTTTGCGGGCGATGTGGTAGTGGTGGCCTGCGGCGCGGTCAATTCTGCGGTTCTACTACTGAATTCAGCGAACGATCAGCATCCAAATGGGCTGGCGAATAGCTCTGATCAGGTGGGTCGAAACTTTATGAAGCACTTGGCAGCGGCAATTGTAGGGCTGTCGCTGAAAGAGAATCCGAGCGTGTTTCAAAAGACGCTGGCAGTGAATGACTATTACTGGGGCGAGCCGGGATTCGACTATCCAATGGGTCACGTGCAGCTATTGGGCAAAGTGAATCATCGGATGCTGGCACTAGATGTACCAAAGATTGCGCCAACTCTGGCGTTGCGGTTGGCTTCTAGACGGACAGTGGACTGGTGGCTGACGGGAGAAGACGCGCCTGAGCCCGGCAACCGAGTGATGGTAAAGAATGGCAAGATTACGCTGAACTACACGCCGAACAACATGACAGCGTTCAAGCGATTGATCAAACGATGGGTGAAGATTGTGCGTGAAGTTGACAACGAGGGGAGTGTGCTGCCGCTAGCCTGGTACTTTAGTAAGATTTTGCCGATTGGTGCGATCGCCCACCAGGTAGGCACCTGTCGCTTTGGCACAGACCCTGCTACTTCTGTTCTAGATCTCAACTGCAAAACCCACGACATCGATAATCTCTACGTCGTAGACGGCAGCTTTTTCCCCTCTAGTGCCGCTGTCAATCCGTCATTGACGATTATGGCGAATGCAATGCGTGTGGGTGACCATTTGATAGAGCGGTTGGGCTAGTAGCGACGGGGTGGGGCTCGGTGTATGCGCTAAACAGGTGCATGCTGTGCCCCTGCGGCATGATGCGATATCCATCATTTCTTCAGGCAGCGTACCGAATGTTCGATTATCTCGGTTACAAAGGTTTTGTATCCCACTGTCTCGAATAGAACATTTACTTTGTCTTCCTCGTATCGCAGAACCTGACCAATGCCAAAATTAGTGTGAATGATGCTGCTACCGATTGGAAACGGCTGTAGGTAGTTAATGTCGTCGTCTTCGGCGTTCTCGCAGTTGTCGCAGCCACTACAGGGGGTCTCTATTTCTTCACCAAAGTAGCTCAGGATGTATTCTCTACGACAGGCGCTTGTTTCTGCGTAGCCGCGCATCATGTGTAAACGAGAGTGATCGAACTGTTTATGTCGCTCTTGCTGCGTCATTGCCTGTTCTACAATCTGTTCTACCGTCGGCTTGTGGGCAGTATCTGTATCTACAATAGATATTTCATCCGAGTCGCCTTGCTGAATGAACCCGACAGACTCAAGCGCGTCTAAAGCAGCATTCGCTTTTACCTGCGATAGGTCGAAGTGTTCTTGTATGTGTGCTTTGCTGGGCACCTTTTCTGTGGTTTCTATCAGTTCTACCAGTGCTTCTAGGATGTCTCTGTCGACCTGTCCGCCACCTGTAAAAAAGCGCTGTAGCTTCATATCGTCGGGATGATAAAACAAAGTCGCTTTGGCCGGGTTGCCGTCTCGCGCAGCTCTGCCAATCTCTTGATAGTAGGCGTCTATGGCACCGGGAATGTGGTAGTGAAAGACAAATCGGACGTTGGGTTTGTCTATGCCCATTCCGAAGGCGTTGGTGGCGACGATGATATCGACTTTGTCTTCGATGAATTGGGTTTGGACGGTGGTGCGATCGCCCGCCTTCATTCCCGCGTGGTAAGCCGTCGCTCGGTGGCCAATTTCGCACAGTCTCTCTGCAATCTCTTCGGCTGCTTTCCTTGTGGCTACATAGACAATTCCCGGCGTTTCAGCATCGGCTACCGCCTGCGAGAGGTGATCTAGCTTTTCCTTCTCTTCGTGACAGCAGCAAGCGCTTAGGTAAATATTAGGTCGATTAAAGCCTTTGACAATCTCAGTCGGATTGTCCATGCCAAGCCGTTCAATAATCTCTTTTCTAACTAAGGGTGAAGCTGTTGCGGTCAACGCCAACGTCACTGGATGGCCCAAAGCCTCTATCACGCCGCCTAGCTGTAGATAGTCGGGTCGAAAGTCGTGCCCCCATTCGCTTACACAGTGGGCTTCATCTACCACAAAGAGCGAAGGGCTAGATGCTTTTATCTTGGCTAGCGTCTCTGCGTTGCTGAACTGTTCTGGAGCCATGAAGAGAAACTCGATTTCTTCATTAGCTAACTGCTCGAACACCTGTTCACGCTCTGTGCTGCTCAAGGTCGAATTGAGTACGGTGGCCTTAACGGTGTCTTGCTCTGCGATCGCCTCTACCTGGTCATGCTGCAAGGCCAGCAGCGGTGAGATCACCACACTCATCCCTGGTATTCGCAGCCCTGCAATTTGGTAGATAGCTGACTTTCCAGACCCTGTCGGCATGACGGCTAGGGTGTCTTGGCCTGCTAGCACGGCTGAGAGCACTTCGCGCTGAGCCGGATGCAGATGGTCGTAGCCAAATACCTGCTGAGCTATCTGCTCTAGCTGCGGATCTGGCTTCGGCTCGGCCTTGACTGCTGACTTAGGTGGTGGGCTCATAGAGGTCGACTGCGTTTGTTCCCCTATTGTTGGGTCTGAAACGCAGCTAGACTTCTTTCCCTAGAAAGAAATTCCCATAGCCTCTTCTATGCAGCGGCTAGCTCACCTCTGACAACGCGATCGCCCTGATGCATTCCATGTGTCTCAGTCACAATCGTACACTGTCCGCTATAGCCAGACTCGCCTACTTTCTCATAGTAGATCACTACCCAGTCATGCGTTTTGCCTAGCTCGTGCGCTCTAGCGGTGTTGGAATAGAGCACGTTGAAGGCCCAACCCTGCTTTTTCAGCTTCATGACGGGCAGCCAAGGCTTGCCTTCTGGGTTAAACCGGCGCGGGGTGATCATCCGAAGCTGTCCGGCCTTTGCTAAGTAACGGTACTGCGCGTCTACCTCTAGCAATAGCTCAATAGAGGGTGCGTCGATGGCTTGCTCTTTGAGCCTAGAGTTACTAGCCGATCTGCCCACTGGCCTGGACGAAAGCCGAGTTGATGACCACGAAGAAAGCGCCCTACGCAACTGTTTACCCGACGCTCTATCTAACATCGCGCCGACAAAGTCTCGAATTAGCATAGTTCGCCCCTCGGCAAAGCCATGCAGCCTAGCCAAGCTGCCATCAAGCGCCGCTTGCTCCAAACCTTCTAGAGAATCAATCTCTAGCTCTTTGTGAATGCGATGTGCGAGGACAGGACCAATACCTGGAACTTTTGCAAACAGACCCACAGGAGACGCCTCTATCTGCAACCGGGCGAGTAGTCCTAGATCACCGGTCTGTGCTAGTTCCTGGATTGAAGCGGCTAGCCGTTTGCCAATGTACGGCAGCTTCTCTAGACCGGCCGTCCCTTCAGCTTCAAAGATGTCTACAACAGACTCATCTTGAGCGCGAATGGACTGTGCGCCTTTGCGATAAGCACGAATGCGATAATAGTCATCGCCTTGTTTCTCTAACAGGTCTGCGACTTGCTCGAAGGCGATGGCGATCTCGTCATTGGAAAGAGAAAATAACTGCCTAAAAGTGTCAGGAAATAGGGTAGTCTGAATCATGCTTAAATCTTGGCGCAGCGAGACTTATAGGGGCTGCTATGTGCTTTCTTTATTATCCAACATTTAAACGAAAACGACAGCAATTTCAGAGCAAAAAATAGCTATCTTACGGTAGAGATAATCACCGTAACCGTAGCGCTAGCGATCAGAGTAAACGCCAGCTGCACAACCCACTGCGTTGCCTGCTGATAGTTACTGAACTTGCTGTCAAATAGGCTCATATTCGTTTCTAATTTATCAAATCTCGTCTCAAGACTGCTCACATGAGTCTTTAGACCATCGACATCAGCCTTAAGTTCGCTTACGTCAGTTTTGAGGCCGCTCACGTCGGTTTTGAGGCCATCGACATCGGTTCTGAGCATGACAAAGCCGTCTGTCAATACATCGAGCTTACTTTCAATCCGCGCGAGGCTGTCCTCACTAGCCTGGGTCATGGACTTTCTTCTCAAAACTCATTTACTATTCTAGTAGAATGCTGCCCAAGAAGCCGTTATGAGCCTCAACTTCAAGTTCGCTATCGTCAGCGACTTACACATCGCATTGCCGCATACCATCTGGGATTCGCCGCACCGATTTCATCTGGTAGAGGTCAGCATTCCGGCTTTTGAGCAGATCTTGACGCAGCTAGTAGCAGATAGGCCCGACTTTCTGCTGCTGCCAGGGGATTTGGTGCAGCATGGTGAAAGAGAAAACCACGAGTGGCTGGCGGATCGCTTGGCGCGGCTGCCGTTTCCAACCTATGTCGTGCCTGGCAATCATGATGTGATCACGCAGTGGGGAAAATCGGCGGATGACCAGCACTCGGCCAGTAGAATTGCCTTAGCTGAGTTTCCTGAAATCTATCAGCAGTTTGGCTACAGCGATCGCAAACAGCTCTACTATCAACAAGAAATACTACCTGATGTACATCTCATCGGGCTCAACTCGAACGCCTTTGACGAGTCGGGTGAACAGATCGGGACAGGCTGGATTGATGAGGAACAGCTCTCTTGGCTAGAGTCGCAATTGGCTGCGCTAGCTGGCAAATTTGTGATGGTGATGGTACATCACAATGTTTTAGAACATCTGCCAGGTCAGTCGAGATCTAAGCTGGGCCAGCGCTACATGATCAAGAATGCGCCCGAGCTAGTGTCGCGACTGCAGACAGCAAAGGTGCCAGTGGCGTTTACTGGCCATTTGCATATTCAAGATATTGCCCAGGCGGACGATTTCTACGCAGTTACTACAGGCTCTTTAGTCAGCTATCCTCATCCCTATCGGCTGATGTCTCTGCAAACTGATGAAGTAGGACGGCATCAGCTAACTGTCCAGACTAGGCGGATCGGATCGGTGGCTGACTGGCCTACTTTGCAACAAACTTCTAAAGAGTGGATGGGCGATCGCTCTTTTCCGTTCATTATGCGATTGCTAACTGACCCGCCACTTTCTCTATCGCTAGAACAGGCAAAAGACTACGCACCTCACATAAGAGACTTTTGGGCGACGGTGGCAGCAGGGGATGCCTGGTTTGACTATGACAGGCTGCCAGAGGAGGTGCAGCGGTATTTTCAGAAGTTTAATGCGGCTGGTAAGGACGGGAAAGAGAGATTTATCGACAACGACGCGGTGCTGTCGCTGTAGAGGCGTAGCATGCTACGTCCTATGGTGTGGTAGACAGCCTGTCAGAGCTTCCTTTGTTTGCTCTAGCACGCCTGAGCCCTTATCCTCTGGCGCTGCTGCTGCGATAGCTGGTGCAATGCTGATGCAGCTTCAGGCGAAATCGCCCATACCATGCCTGCGAGGTTGCCTGTTGCAACGCTGTAGCCTTGCCTAGCGGCTTGATAGTACCAGTGGATAGCCGCTGCCTCATTAACTTCGGTGTCGCCGATGCCAAGCTGATAGATGTTCCCGAGCATGCACTGGGCCTCTGCGTACCCCTGCTGGGCTGATCTGAGCAGTAGCGGTAGGGCTGCTGTGAACTGCTGTGCGCGGAATTCTTCGACGCCGGGAATGGAGCTTTGCCAGACTTGGGGAGTGAGGGGCATGGGGAGATAGGGAGGTAGGGGATAGGGAGTAAGCAGTGGAAACTTGCTTGTGATTATAGTACATGTGAACTATTAAAGTTACGACTTAATTTTTATTTGCATCTGAGCGGGGCTTCAGGGTGCGGCTAGCGATAGAGAATTACAATTGAGGCGGGCTGCTTTGAAAGGTGGCTTAGTTGTATGGGCTTGTGAAGGGAATTGAGATGAGCGGATCTCTGGTAGAGCAGTACCTGGCGCTGATTGATGGGATTGTCGAGCAGACGCTGAAGGGGAATGTGCGCTCAAAGGAGCAGGTGCGATCGCAACTAGAGTCCTCAGTCGAAACGGGTACAGGCGAAATCTTCGAGCGATCGTTCTTCACCCGCATCAGCGAAACCGAAGCGCGACTAGACAGCTCACTCAAGGCGCCTCGAATCCTGCGAGCGCTCAAAACTATCGAGGGCGAATGGCAAAAGGGGCAAAAAGATCGACAGGCTGCGAGTGGAATTGCTACGGCTACGGATCAGATAAGGCAGGCAGAAGCGGCTCAGCGGCCTGAGATATTCCTTAGCTTTATTGATCCCAATCAGCCTAATAGCCTGAACCGAAAACAGCTCAAGCAGCTTGCCAAAAGCCTAGAAGAAGACGAAATGATGCCTTGGCGACAGGGAATTTTGGCCGGGCTTGCCAACTATGAGCAGCTAGAAGCAGACTTAGTCAGTTGGCTATACACGTCCGCCGGTCAGCCGATAGGATTTGGCGAACGAGAAAGTGGCGGACCTTGGGCTACGTGGCAAAAAGTCTCTACCGGATTGCCGAAGCTATTGTTCAGAACGCTAGCGCAGAGTGAACCCGTTGATACGATTACTCGTACAGCGGTAGATACAGCTAGCTGGGTAGACCTGGCGGTGGTGACGCATTTCTTGCAACGTGGCCTGATTGTCTGGTTCGACAAACAGCCCTACAGCGCAAAAGCGGGAAAGCAGCTTTCCTACAGTACTTCTCTAATTTTTGCGGCAATTTGGGGCCGACTTTCGCAAGGGTTTGCTAGCGCCGGCAATTCTTCTTACAAGGCGTTAGGAGATGGCTGCTTTCAGCTGATGCTACAGATACTTAGAACATTCTCTCAACGGGATGATTTCCCTCTGTATGGCGGTGTATTCGCTTCTTTCTCTGGAGACTATTTGCAAGATACGCTTGACTATTTTAGCGAGCCGCTGACGCAGGTAGAAGGCACTCAGGAGAAAGCGAGAATTCTGACTCTGTTGGGCTATTCCCGACAGATGCTGGGCCGTGCGAAGGAGGCAAAAACCTTCTACGAGCAGGCGTTGGAGATTGCCCAAGAGGCAGGTGACTTGGCCTGTGAGACGGCGGATCTGTGCCATCTGGCGCGAAATGCGATGCTAGAGAAAGACTATGAGCAAGGGGTGACGATTAGCCAAAGAGCGTTGATTCTGGCGCGGCAGAGGGGCGACAAGGTGGGTGCGGCGAATGCGCTAGTAAATCTGGGCTACGCGCAGGTACTACAAGCACGGGCGAATGATGTGGGCGATACGGCGGTCTATGATGGCGCGATCGCCTATCTAAATCAAGGGCTAGAACTTGCGGTCAAACAAGGAGACTTTCAGAGTCAGGCGCTGGCTTACAACAGTTTGGGGATCGGGTACGTGATGTGCGATCGCCCCCAGGACGGCCTAGACATCCTCACTAAAGGCGCAGAGGCAGTTAAGGGCTCCGGCAATATCTACCTACAAGGGCTCTACACCCTCTACACCGCCGAAGCTCACCACGCGCTAAAAAATACAGACGAAGCTGTTTTCTACAGTGCGCTAGCTATGCATTTACTCAACAGCATCGGCTCGGAAGACTGGCGACAGGCAGCAGGGCTCGCATCAATTCTACAAGGCCAGCTCGGAGAAGAAGCATTTCAACAAACTTTAGAAAAATATCGCCGTCAGCTCGCCCCGATTATGAGTATGGAAGGCTATGAGGCTTTGCCTAGTTTGCTGAAAAAGTATCGCGAAGATTGAGCAAATACTAGTCGAGATGGGCAGTTAGTAGCTTTTGGCCCGCTTCAATTCTAGAGGTCTCTCCAATCAAAATGCATTCTGATAGTACCGCTAGATCTAGCTTAGAAAGAGCGGGAATCTGGCTACGGTTGACCTTGCTGTAGCCGCTTCCTTTTAGGTGATAAACCTCTAGAACACCGTCTTCCCAGACCCACACTTCGTTAATTCCCAACGCTTTGTAGAGATTCAGCTTGGTAATACTTCCACTGGTGAAGTTCACCTCGACTGCCAACTTCAACCCCTGAATCTTATAAGATTCGTCGGGTTCAATAGCCGCACTGCCCGCTGTTTCCTGCGTGGCTGAGCCGTTTGGTTCAAATTCTATACGACGATAAAATAAGAAAGTTTCGATAAGGAAGCCAAGGACACTCTTAAATAGCTCGTGAGTAGTACCTGGCATAAGAATTTCAATAATCCCTTGGTAGTAAGAGAGCCTAGTACCAGGACTATCTTCAAAACACTTTTGCAAATGCTTGAACTGTTCCCAGGTTTTATTATGATGAATAGTCAGCACATCACCGTTGGCAATTTCGGCTTTGTCAACTAGTTTGATAGCCTGATGAGAGGTTTTGTTGGTGGCTACTACCATAGGGCTGAACTTGACAAATGGATGCTCAAGCAGAATTTAGCAAGTTACGCATAGATTGCTACCTACACGGTCAAATCATAGCATTACAATAAAGGCATCTTTCACCTCTTGCCTGCTATGAAATTCTTTGAAAAACCTGGCCCTGAGCTTGCCGATCGCGTTCCACCTGGACAGCATTTGGCAAAGGGCTTTCCGGTTTTGACCTATGGCGATACGCCGCAGGTTGATACGGATAGCTGGCAGTTCGCTGTGTCTGGTCTGGCTACTACGAAGACGTTTTCCTGGCAAGACTTCATGGATATGCCGCAGACAGAGTTCACCGCAGATTTTCACTGTGTGACCACTTGGAGCAAGCTGGATGTGAAGTGGCGTGGCGTTCGGGTCACGGACTTTCTGAAGGAGATTGATGTTGATCCGGCAGCGACTCACATTATGGAACACTGCTATGGCAGCTATACAACCAACATTTCTCTATCGGACTTCGCGAGAGAAGAAAACTTCTTTGCGCATACTCTATTTGGTGAGCCGCTGCCCGCTGAGCACGGAGGGCCAATGCGCCTAGTGGTCCCACATTTATACGCATGGAAAAGCGCAAAGTGGATTAATAGCCTAGAATTCCTAGCGGAGATGGAGCTGGGCTTTTGGGAAAAGAACGGCTATCACCATCGGGGTGAACCGTTTGCCGAAGAGCGATATAGTGCTTTGTAGAATGCTTTGTAAGAGAGCGAACGAAGATGTTTCAGCGGGCTGCTCCACAGCTAGAACGAGCGACCGAGCTAGACCGGGTCTATCGGGTGCTGCGCCCCGAGCCTTTGTTGACGCTTGAGCAGCTAGACGCTTTCTACACCGAAGAGATCAACGCTGTGCGCGGCGGTGACAAGATGCAGCGGCTAAAGCTTGGTTTGCGGCGTGCGTACGACGATCGCATTCACTTCAAAGCCTGCGTGATGGGTCATCGAGGAGTGGGCAAATCTACGGAAATCTCGAGATTACTGACTCAGGTGTCGGCAAAATTTCAGCCGGTTCGCTTTAGTGCGACGGACGTGTTGGACCCAGGTAGCTTCAAGCCTTTGGATGTACTGCTGGTGATGATGATGGAGGTAGCCAAGCAGACGGCGCGGCCAGTGAGCGAAGGGGGCGCGGACCATCGGCCTTCGGATAGGCGATTGCAGGAGATTTGGGACTGGTTTGCGACCGAAAAAGAGACGCGCGAGCTAGCTCAGCAGGCGAGCCTGAAGCTAGAGGCGGGAGCGGGGGTCAGCCAAGATTCGCTCTGGGAGAAGGTGCTGGGCCTGTTTGCTACGCTAAAAGGTGAAATCAAATTTGCTTCGGCGCGTAAGAAGGAAGTTATTGCTTATCGGGTGACGCGGCTAGATACGCTGATAGAGCTAGCGAATCGACTGCTAGATGAGTGTAATCTGCTGCTGCGAGAGGCGACTGGAAAGCAGTGGCTGTTTGTCGGAGAAGATTTTGACCGGGCGGGCATTCCGAGTGCGCAGATCGAGAATCTGTTTATTACCTATGCCAATATCTTTCAGGAGTTGAGGTCGCACCTAATCTTCACTCTGCCGATTAGTCTCTACTACTCAGAGAAAGCGGCCCGACTGCCATTCTCTGGGCACCAAAGCTTTGTTCTCCCAGATACGCCGATGTTTGATGCGGCCCATCAGCACAATGAGAGAGGGCAGGGGGCAATCGAGAAAGCACTATCGACTCGAATGGATTTGTCATTGTTTGGTTCTCGATGTTTGCCTCGACTGATTGTTGCATCTGGTGGAAACTTGCGAAATTTGTTTAGTCTGGTGAACTATGCAACCGATGGGGCAACGATTCGAGGCGGTGCGCGAATAGAAGAAGCCGATGCGGATGCGGCGATTGTGAATTTGCGCAGCGACTATGAGCGGCGGCTGGGCCAGAGCCCGTATGATCCGCAGGAAGTGGCCTATCAAGACAAAGTAGATCTGCTAGTCAGGATCTACAACGGTGAAAAAGACGCGCAGATGACAAATCCAACGCTTTATTCTCTTCTGAATGCACGGACGGTGCAAGAGTTTAACGGGCAGCGCTGGTTTGGCATACATCCGCTGGTAGTCGATATTTTGGTGAGTCAAGAGCATCTACCAGAGGGGGCGCTAGGTGGTACCTTCTAATTCGCATTCTGATTCACGCTCTGGTCCGCGCTCTGGGCAGCAAGTAAGCCTAATTGAAGGAACTACTGACCAAGCTGGCACGATTGACCAGGTGAGTCAGCGGCTGCTGCTGTGGGCAAGGCGAGATGATAAGGGGCTAGCGAGGGTAGAGTATGCTTCGGAATTCTCTCGCAGAGAGTTGTTGCAACGGCTGAAGAGTGAGGGTGTTTTACCGATTGAGATCAACCTGCCTACCAGTCAGACGGCGGCTGAGACAGTTTCGTTCTTGTTGCAGCAGCTGGCTGATATCGCGGCTGATGGTTCACTGCTAGAGACGTCTGGCGGGGTGGTGTCTGTGTCTGGATTTGCAAAGGCGTTTCAGTTGCAGTCGTCTTTGGCAGATTCCTTGAGGATTTTGAACTTTAACCGAGAGGCGCTAACGGCTTTTCCACTGCAACAAATCTGGTGGATGACGCCTGTTTTGCTAGACACTTCGCTACATGTGATGCCGGATATGCACGGGTGGTTTAACCCCCAGCTATCGCTAACCGAGGTGATAGCCGCTAGTGCAACGAGTGGGGTGACGGTAGGAGCAACGGCAAGACGCGAACGCTCGTCTTACAGCAATATCGACGATGCTCGTCAGCGCAGCTGTCGCCTTCTGGCTGAGCTAGATGCTGCGCTCGAATCGGATGCATCGGAGGTAGCATTAGTCGCGACGTATCTGATACCTGCGCTGGAGGCAATGGCAGAAGTGGGTGCTCGGCAGGAGCTAAGGGAGCTAACGGTGCAGTATGAAGAGTTGCTAAACCGCTTTTATTCAATGAATAATACTGAGGTTTTGGCAGCGTTAAATTCTGAAGAAGCACTGGGAGAGAAAGCGCTAGGGTTCGCGCGGAGCCTGGACAGGCTGGTGACTGTATTTTATGAGCAAGGGCTGTATGCGGAGGCCGAACGGCTATGCGTTCGAGCGCTCGAAATCTACAGAGCTGAATTGGGAGAACGTCATCTATCTACTTCCCTTAGTTTGAACAACTTAGCGCTATTGTATAAGTCGCAGGAACGCTACAGCGAAGCCGAACCGTTGTATATAGAAGCCTTAGAGATTAGGAAGGCGGAACTGGGCGATCACCACCTAGATACAGCCACTAGCCTGAACAACTTAGCGTTACTGTACGAGTCGCAAAGGCGCTATGGCGAAGCCGAACCATTGCTTGTAAAGGCCTTAGAAATTAGCAAAGCGGAGCTAGGCGACCGACATTCATCTACCGCCACCAGTCTGTTCAATCTTGCAGCACTCTATCATAACACTCAGCGTCATCAGCAGGCATTAGACTACATTCACCAAGCCTCGAATATCTATATTCCAACGCTAGGCGCAGACCATCCCACTACCCAAGCCGCTAACAGTTGGCTGCGAACCATTCGGGAGGCGATAGACAAGTTAACTGGTGTGTAGCCGCCCTACTCTACGAGAACGCCAAAGGCAAACGACTGCGCTCAGGGCTCGGTGGCCGATCCCTTCATCCTCGGTGCCCGATCATCCTTCCTTCTCCGGTACCCGATCACATCCTGCTGGCTGAGCGTAGTCGTAGGCGTTTCGCCTTCTCTTCGAGTAGCCACAACCCCTCCATTGGATAGATGGAGAATCCAAAGCGATCCGCTAAGCTTGACGGCACTGCAATTTTCGGGCAGATTGCTCTCTTTATTCGCTATTGTTTTTTCTCTATGGATGCTTCTAAACTTGGCTACAGCCGCCCATGAAACTACAGGCGAAGGTTCTATCTGGCTATGCGGCTAGCTTGGCTTTAGTTGTTCTAGTTGGACTGTGGGGCGTTTTCAATCTTTGGCGACTAGGGCGGGCAAGTGGCGATATTTTGCAGGAAAACTATCGCAGTATTCGCGCTGCCGATAGTATGATTGACGCGCTAGAACGGCAGGATAGTGCAACGCTGATATTGTTGCTCAATGACGATGCTGAAGCAGGACAATCGCTCTTTCTTGAGTATCAGGTGCAATTTTTGCAATGGCTGAGTCGGGCCAAGGATAATGTGACGCTCTCGGGGGAGGCGCAGATTCTTCGCGATCTGGAGGCGGCCTATACAGACTACCTGCTGAGTGTGGACCAGCTAGCTGTGCTGCCCGAGGGCGAAACTGATGAGTATGAGCAGGAAGTGCGGCCTGCCTTTCAGCTTGTGCGAGACTCGGCAACTGAGCTAAGAGATTTGAACCAGACGGCAATGGCGACGGCGGCAGAGCGGGCGGCGGATACTTCACAGCAGGCGATCGCATCGGTAGCCATCGCCGGACTCAGCGCCGCGACCATCGGCTTTATTATCAGTTGGCTGCTTTCTCGTAACCTGGTCCAACCAGTCAAAGCTATTCGAGGAGCAACTGAGCAGATCGCAAGCGGTAATTATGATGTGCGGCTGGTGATCGCATCCCAAGACGAACTCGGTCAGCTAGCCGATGAAATTAACATCATGAGCCAGCGGCTCCAGGCATTCAAGGCGCTGAACCTAGACAAAGTCGTGGCCGAAAAGCAGCGTAGCGAAGCGATTATCAATAGCCTTAGCGATGGAATTGTTGTAGTTGACGATCAGCTTCACATTGTTGCAATTAATCCGGTCGCGGCGATGGTATTTGGCACTAAGCCAGAGCTAGCTCAGGGCCGTCACTGTCTAGAAATCATCGATGATCGCACGCTATACAGTCAGATTCAATCGGTCGCGGAATCTCAGACTCCGGCTTTGCCAGAAGGGACTGCTGTTGAGCTAAAGCAGGCTGAGCTTACGATTGAAAGGGGTAGCATAGAGCATTATCAATATCTGACAACGCCAGTAACAACAGAAGACAATCGTCGCCTTGGCGTTGTGCTGCTGCTTCAGAACGTTACGAACCTAAAGCAGCTAGACCAGCTCAAGAGCGAATTTGTAATGACCGCCTCGCATGAGCTGCGAACGCCGCTGACAGGCATGGCAATGAGCATTGACTTACTCACAGAGACTGCCCAAACGAAACTATCGGAGAATGAACAAGAACTGCTGAAAACCGCACAGGAAGACGTGGAACGTTTGCGAGATTTGGTAAATGACCTGCTAGATCTTTCCAAGATTGAATCTGGCAAGCTGGAAATGGAAAGGACACCTACCGATCCGAAAAAACTAGTCGAAAGAGCGATTGACTTATTAAAAATTCAGGCAGAAGATAAGCAAATTGAGATTATTAGTCAGATGGCTGGCAATCTAGCGACTGTGGAGGCAGATGTGAACAAAATTACCTGGGTAATGACAAATTTGATTGCGAATGCCTTACGCTACGCCAAGGAAACGATTGAAGTGGTGACCAGGCGTCATGGAACCTGGATATCAATCGCTGTGATTGATGATGGTCCTGGCATAGATCCAGTTTATCAGAGCAAGATCTTTGATAAGTTTGTACAGGTCAAAACTGAAAAAGACGTCGGCGGTACTGGACTAGGTCTTGCGATATGCAAGGAGATTGTCAAGGCGCACGGCGGCACCATCTGGGTCGATTCTACGCCTGGTCACGGCAGCACTTTCACTTTCACGCTTCCAGTCACTTCTGCTACCCCCGCATGAGGATGTACACCAATGCCCAACACTAGTATTTTGGTTGCTGATGATGAGAAGAGCATTCGTTTGACGGTGAGTCAGGCGCTTGCTTTTCAAGGCTATGAGGTGACTACCGCCGTAGATGGCAGTACGGCGCTAGACCAGCTAAAAGCCACACCCGCTGACTTGCTGCTGTTAGATATTCAGATGCCAGGAATGGATGGTATCGAAGTGTTGCAAAAGGCAATGGCGCAGCAGCCGTCGCTGAAGGTGATTATGATTTCGGCGCATGGCTCTGTGGACAACGCTGTCGATGCGATGAAGCTAGGCGCGGTAGACTATTTGCAAAAGCCGTTTACACCGAATGAGCTGCGCGAGCTAGTCAACCGCGTTTTGGATAGAGAGTCTGTAGACGGTGGTGAGTACGATGCGGAAATTGATAATGCTCGTAAGCTAGCCGCAGCAGGAAAGTATGAAGATGCGATCGCTCTGTCAAAGAAATGCATCGGCAGCCATCCCGAAAATGCGGCTGTGTTCAACCTATTTGGTGAACTGTTGGAAGTGACGGGCGATCGCACCGAAGCCCTCAAAAACTATCGAGTTGCCCTCGATCTCGATCCGACCTACCAGCCAGCTAGTAAAAATTTAGACAGGGCTGCTACGAAACCAGGTTCAAAGCCTTCTTTCTAGATTTCTCTTAAGTAGAATCGACAGTGTTTTGAACCTATTTTAATAACTGTTTTTTATCAGCGAGCTTTTGTACATGGTTTCCAATCTCTTTGGCAGCGGTGCCAAAAAGTCCCAATATATTGTCATTGTCGGCTGCGGGCGATTAGGCTCTATGCTGGCTGGTCAGCTTAGCTCTCAAGGCCATAGCGTTGTTGTAATCGACCAAAAAGAAAAGACTTTTGGCAATTTACCCAGCGAATTTAGTGGATTTAATATAGTAGGTGATGCGGCTGAGCTAGCAACGCTACGTCAGGCAAAAGTAGACAAGGCCGACTGTTTGCTAGCGGTGACGAGTGAAGACAACATTAATCTGATGGTGGCGCAAATAGCAAGAACTATCTTCGAGATTCCGACAGTGCTCGCCCGCGTGTTTGACCCTGCTCGTGAAGCTATCTATCAAGAGCTAGAGATTGATACGATTAGTCCTACCCAGCTTTCTGCTGATAGATTTCTACAAAAGTTAGAGGAACGGTTCAAAGTTCAAAATCAGCAGAGTGCTAAGCAGGCAGTTAAATGAGAATTATTTTAATCGGAACTGATAAGCTCACCTATTTTCTAGGTCGTCGATTTTCTAGTAAAGGCTATTTCCTCACCATTATCACGCCGGATGAAGAGAATGCGGTTTCTCTTTCTCGTAGGCTAAAGGCAACAGTGCTAGCGGGTAACGGCAGCGATCCGGCCATGCTACAAGAGGCAGGAGCGTATCAAGCAGATGTGCTGCTGGCTCTGACTGCGAGAGATCAAGACAATTTAATTGCCTGCCAGATTGCCCAGGACCGCTATGGTGTGCCAAAGACGGTAGCGCTGGTGAATGACCCAGAAAACAGAGATATTTTTGAAGAGTTAGGGGTCAGCGTTGCTTTTTCGGCGACTGAAATGCTGGGCTCGATGATTGAGCAGCAGACGGCCAGCGCGGATATTCGCAATCTGGTGCCCGTGACCGATAGCGGCGTGACGATTACAGAAGTTGTGCTAGCAGAGAATAGCCCGGCGGTAGGCTCAGCCATTAAGGATCTGAAGTTACAGGGGGCGGTGGTAGCTTGTGTAGTTAGGCGGGGACGAGTGATGCTGGCGCAGCGGCGGAGTCATCTGATGTCGGGTGATCGCATTCTCCTAATCAGCGAGGACGAAACCTACGGTCAAGCTCAAAAGATCCTAACTGGCGAGGGGGCATAGAACATCATGCGTCATCAAAGTTTCTTACAGCAGCGCTACAAGGCGATCTTGGGCTATACCGGACTAATTTGTGCGATCGCCGGACTCTGTATTATGGCTCCTCTGCTTGCCCTGCTCGCCTACCCCGAAGAAGCCGGACTGGCTTGGGGCTTTCTATTACCAGGACTGTTGCTGAGCGGAATCGGTCTGATCTCGTGGCGATCGCTCACGCCAAAATCAGGATCCAAGCTCACTTTGCAAGAAGGCTCGGTGATTGTTGTGCTTTCGTGGTTTTTGGCCGTGCTGTTTGGCACAGTGCCTTTTCTCACAGTAGGCGGGCTAAACTTTACGCAGGCCGCATTTGAATCGACCAGCGGCTGGACAACGACAGGGCTATCGGTAGTGGATGTCACCGATACCTCTAATTTGATTTTGCTGTATCGCAGCATTATGGAGCTATTTGGCGGGGCGGGACTGGCGATCATTACCCTGAGTGCGATCGCAGGCCCAGTCGGCGCCAGCCTTAGCAGCGCGGAAGGTCGTAGCGAACAGCTCGCGCCCAACGTTCGTCGTTCGTCAAAGCTGGTCTTAATCATCTACAGCGGCTTGTGCGCTTTTGGCGTTCTCGCTTTACGCATTTCTGGTGTCGGCTGGTTCGATGCGGTCAATCACTCATTCGCAGCGCTCTCTACAGGAGGCTTCTCCACTCGTACCGACTCTATCGGCTATTGGGACAGTCCATTTGTAGAAGCGGTCACCATCGTGCTGATGCTGTTTGGCGGTCTTAATTTCGTCACGATCTACTTGCTGCTGACGGGCAGCTTTAAGTCTGTGATTCGTAATGGGCAGGTGCGTTTGCAGGCACTGATGATTCCGCTAGTCGCGGTGATCATTTTCTTTAGCTCAGCGGTTAGTCTGTATGCGACTCTGGGAAAAGCTATTCGAGTCTCTATCTTTGAAGCGGTAACCGCATTAACTACTACCGGATTTTCTACCGTAGGCTATGGCGATTGGAACAGTTTGCCTTGGCTAGGGATGATTGTGCTGATGCTAATTGGCGGCGGCGCAGGCTCTACGGCGGGAGGAATCAAGCAGCTCAGAATCTATATTCTTTATCGCGCTTTGCTTTCGGAAGCTCGGCAGATGCTGCTGCCCAGAGGGGCCGTGAACGAAACCGAGATCTGGCAAGGGGAGCAACGCCAATTCTTGCAGGCTAGTCAGGTTCGTCAGACGGCACTATTTGTCTTTTTATATATGGTGTTGTTCTTCATTGGCAGCGCCGTCATGATGGGTTACGGTTACCCGTTGCAAGACAGTCTGTTTGAATATGCCAGCACAATGGGAACGGTAGGTCTATCAATCGGCATCACCTCTGCCGACGCGCCCGTGGGCGTTTTGTGGACGCAGATAGTCGGGATGTTTCTGGGTCGTTTGGAATTCTTCACGGTGTTTGTTGGGGTTACATGCATGCTTCGAGACCTTCGACCTATGGTTAGCCGCCAGGCTAAGTCGTCTGCATAGAGCCGTCTGCTTAAAGCCGTCTGTTTAGAGCCGTCTGCTCAAGACCGCAGTTGCCGATTCCCAGGAGGGGAATCCTTAGGGCGGGGTGGGTTCGGCAGCTTGCGCTAAACAACTATAGCTTTTGAAGAGTTGCTTAGGACATCCTTGTCGGCTGAAACCGTTACAGAGCAACAGGCAACTCTTCTCGCAAAGTAAGAATGCATCCTTACTTTGCTATACATGACCTGCGAAGGCCAAAGTCTAAATTAATAATCCGGTACTCCCTACGTCGTGCGCAACGTGCTAGCTGGCCTTACCCAGCTGGGCTCTTCTTTACAGGAAGCATCTACGGCCCTAGGCGCTAGCCCAGTCTATACTTTCTTTAAGGTCACTCTCCCGTTGATTAGGCCAGGGGTATTGATTGGGGCCTTTATGGCATTTCTCACATCTTTTGACAACGTGGCAGTGACGCTGTTCTTATCTGATGCGAGAACAGACATGCTGCCCATCCGTATGTGGTCAATGATCCAGAACGATCTAGACGTACGAGCCGCCGCCATCTCTGGCGTTTTAATTTTCTTCACGGCTCTATTAATGATTATGATGGAGAGGTTCTCAGGTCTATCAAAGGCACTGATCGGCGACTGAATCGGCGACTGAAACTTCACCTTCCTATGTCTCCATCGACTTGTCGTATCAAAATCATCAATAGCAATACATGCGAAGCCATGACGGCTAATATCAATGCCTCAGCCCAAAGCGTTAGATTTCCAGGCACTGAGATCGTGACAGTGCAACCCCAACGCGGCCCTGAATCTGTTGAAAGTTACTATGATGAATATCTAGCGATTCCCGGCATTTTAGAACAAATCATTCTTGACTGTGACTCCGACGCCTTCATTATCGCCTGTTGGGGAGATCCAGGCATTGAGGCAGCCCGTGAGATTACGACCAGACCTGTTATTGGCATCTCAGAAGCCAGCATGTATATTGCCAATATGTTGGCAGCCAAGTGGAGTGTTGTGACGACGCTTCATCGAGTACGGGACATGGTGGAAAAAACAATTGTGAAAACAGGTCTAGCAGAACGTTGTGCCTCAGTCAGGACAACGAAATTATCGGTGCTTGAGACAGAGCAAGATAGGGAAACGACCCTGGACGTATTGACTGAAGCGAGCCAGCTAGCGATTCAATCAGATGGGGCTGAAGCAATTTGCTTAGGGTGTGCTGGTATGAGTGGCCTAGAGCAAGAGTTAGAAAACCGTTTGGGTGTCCCCGTTATTGATGCGATCGCAGCCGCAGTCAAGATGGCAGAATCTTTGGTAAGTCTGGGAAAAACCACCAGCAAGCAATTAACCTATCGGCCACCGGAATGGAAAGAAGTTAAAGGGTATCCGTCCCATTATCAAGCAGAGAATTTTTCTTGATTGCGATGGTCAAAGACCGACCCTTTGTCAACGTGATGTAGCCAAGCTAACACAACAGGAGAACGGCCGCATGACAAGAAGCAATTCAACAACCGAAAGGCTTTTTAGAGCCGCAGGCATCTCGGAGGGCATGAATGTTCTTGAACTCGGATGTGGCCCTGGTGAGGTTTCAGAACTTCTCAGCGGAATAGTCGGGCCAAACGGCAGCGTGTTAGCCGTTGATCGTAGCGAAGAGATGTTGTCTGTTGCCAAAAGAAATCTCGAGAAAGTTAGAAAGCGGAACGTTCGCTTTGTCTGCGCAGATTTAAACGATGCTCCCAAATATCTAGAAGATGTAGATCGCTCGTCGTTCGATGTGGTAACAGGTCGTCGAGTCCTCATGTACTTGGCCAGTCCTGATCGAGCGATCGCAAGTCTACTGCCTTGGTTACGCGAAGGTGGGTTAGTCATCTTTGAAGAGGCTGACTCTACCCTCTGCCCGGGTCATGTGGCGACCATGCCAGCTCACGAACGAGGCGTATCTTTACTCGACGAGATGCTTGGCAAAGAAGGTGTTGACCGATCTATGGGATTTCATCTACCCACCGCTCTCTCAGATGCAGGGCTAAGATTTGAGCGAATTTGGGCAGAGGCTGTAATAGATGGCCAAGGCGATCAATACGCGCTTGGCGAACTCTTGCAGTTGCTTAAGCCTCGCTTTGAGTCGTCGGCTGTTGCAACCGCTTCGGAGATTGATTCCCTGATAACGCAGATCGAAACGGAGAGAAAACCCACGACTGTTTTTGTGAGCGGAATGCGCTTCTGCGCCAAGGCTAGAAAAGAAAAAGACTCGGGTGGCGACGCATAGCAATCGGTTTTAGTTGCTAAACTCGTTGAACCACCAGATACGATCCAAGTATGAAGTTTGAGTAGAAGATGCAGCTCAGGTTTTTGCAACGCGTGAATCAGTTAACAAAGTGCTAAGAGCGTTGATGGTAGGACAGAATGATTTTGTTTGAGACTGAGCGAATACTCTGTCGTAGGTTGTTGCCGTCAGATGTTGATGAGATGTACGCCGTCTACGGTGACACCGATGCCATGCGCTGGGTAGATGATGGTCAACCTATCCAAAAGAGTGAATGCAGAAGATGGTTGGTCGTTACGCAAAACAATTATGAGCTGCGTGGGTACGGAATGTCTGCGTTGGTAGGCCGAGAAGACGGCGCTGTTATTGGATTCTGCGGACTGGTGCATCCCGGCAATCAGTCTGAAGTAGAAATTAAATACGCCCTTCACCGTAGATTTTGGGGAGTAGGCCTTGCGACTGAAGCAGTCAAGGCAATGCTCGACTACGGTAGACGTGAGTTTCGAATGTCTGAAGTGATTGCAACGGTCGCCTCTGAGAATATAGCGTCTCGACGAGTACTCCTAAAGTCTGGAATGGAAGAACTGGCTAGCCGCTGCGATCATGACGATTCATCCATTATGGTTTTTAGGTGGCGATCTGAGTCGTAATGCGCCGATGTGTACTAGCCTTAGCTCTAATTTTAGTCGGAGCGACAACCAGCCTGACAGATGTCGTACAGTTGTCTATGCTAGTCTCCTACGATCCCTTAGATGCCGTAGCAGTCTGATTCTCATCAGCTTTTGCAAAAATCTGATCAACTACTCCTGCACCTACAGCTACACCTATCGCAGCATCAATAAACCAATCTCCGATAAAACTGCCTTCAGCACCCCTTAGAATAAGGAGCACGCCTCCCCTTGATGGTATCCGTGACCATGGAAATACAGGGGACCATGCTCGTGGGGACAGATATCTCTGGGGTACTGGCAATTTTAGAACCTTTTCCCATTAATGTTCTGGGTCTAAATTGTGCGACCGGTCCCAATTTGATGACGTCCCATATTAAGTATTTATCAGAGAATTCGCCATTCCCCATTTCCTGTATTCCAAATGCGGGGATACCCGAAAATGTTGGCGATCAGGCAGTTTATAAAATGACCCCCGAAGAATATACAGCTGCCATGACAGGGTTCATTGCAGAACATGGCGTTCAGATTGTCGGGGGTTGCTGCGGTACGCGCCCAGCACATATCAAAGCGTTAGCCGAGGCTGTGGAACAGACCCCGTTAAAAGAGCGTTCGGTGCGAAAAAATGCTGTAGGAGAGGTGCGATCACCCCTTGCCTATACGCCAGCGGCCTCTTCCATTTATTCTGCCCAAACCTACGAGCAGGACAATTCCTTTTTGATCGTTGGTGAGCGATTAAATGCAGGTGGGTCTAAAAAAGTTCGCACGCTGCTAAATGAAGATGATTGGGATGGATTGTTGGCGATCGCCAAATCTCAGGTCAAAGAAGGCGCACACATGCTGGACGTCAACGTCGATTACGTCGGGCGTGACGGCGAACGAGATATGCGAGAACTCGTATCGCGACTGGTAACCAATACGACCCTTCCGATAATGCTCGATTCCACTGAGTGGACAAAAATGGAAGCCGGTCTCAAGGTGGCTGGAGGAAAGTGTTTGCTGAACTCCACCAACTATGAAGATGGAGAAGAGCGATTCTTTAAAGTCCTGCAATTAGCAAAGGAATATGGCGCAGGGGTTGTTATCGGCTGTATCGACGAAGAGGGCATGGCTCGAACTGCCCAGAAAAAATTTGAGATTGCTCAGCGAGCTTATCGAGATGCGCTTGAGTTTGGGCTTCCGCCTCACGAAATTTTCTATGACACGTTGGCCCTACCGATTTCCACAGGAATAGAGGAGGATCGAGAAAATGCCAAAGCAACCATCGAAGCCATCGGACTGATTCGAGAGAACCTGCCCGGTGTTCATTTTATGCTGGGAGTCTCCAACATTTCTTTTGGGTTGAGTCCAGCCACTCGCATTACCTTAAACTCAATTTTTCTCAATGAAGCGATGAAGGCTGGGATGGATGGGGCGATTGTCTCCGCTGCTAAGATTTTGCCATTATCGAAAATTACTGAAGAACATCAGCCGATCTGCCGTGATTTGATTTATGACAATCGCCAATTTGAAGGGGATATTTGCACCTACGATCCGTTGACAAGGCTGACGGAAATCTTTGCGGGAGTCAGTACCAAGGATGCTAGATCGAGTGCTTCTTTAGCAGATTTACCCATCGAGCAACGCTTGAAGCAACACATTATTGATGGCGAGCGGATTGGGCTAGATAAGGCTTTAAAGGTTGCTTTAAAGGCAGACTATAAAGCACTGGAAATTGTTAATACTTTCTTGTTGGACGGAATGAAGGTGGTGGGCGAGCTGTTTGGCTCGGGTCAAATGCAATTGCCTTTTGTGTTGCAGTCAGCCGAAACCATGAAGTCTGCGGTTGCCTTCCTCGAACCCCACATGGAAAAAATTGAAGGAGAGGATGAAGATCGCGGGAAAGGGAAATTCCTAATTGCCACCGTTAAAGGCGATGTCCATGACATTGGGAAGAATCTGGTAGATATCATCTTGACAAATAATGGCTACAAGGTGATCAATCTGGGCATTAAACAAGCGATTGAGGCCATCGTCGAAGCCTATGAAGAGCATCAGCCCGATTGTATTGCCATGAGTGGTTTGCTGGTGAAATCTACCGCATTTATGAAAGATAATCTCGCCGCATTTAATGCGAAAGGGATTGCAGTTCCAGTGATTTTGGGCGGTGCGGCACTCACGCCAAAATTTGTCTATGGGGACTGTCAAGAGACTTACAACGGGCAGGTGATTTACGGCAAAGATGCGTTTGCCGATTTGACCTTTATGGACAGGCTGATGCCCGCTAAATAACAGCAGTGCTGGGTTGATACCGAAGGCTTTTCAGGAGAATTTTCTCAGTTTAATCAAAAGGGACGCAAGGCGATTGAAGCATTAGATATAGAGAGCAATGGTGACGAGCCGAAAGCCGATCAGTCTACTGTCATCGATACTGAGCGATCGACAGAGGTAGCCATTGATATTGAACGGCCTGCACCGCCCTTCTGGGGAACGAAAATTCTTCAGAGTAGTGACCTGGATTTAGAAGAACTCTTCTGGTATGTGGATTTGCAGGCTCTGATCGCGGGCCAATAGCAATTCCGTAAGCCGAAAGACCAATCTCGTGAGGAATATGATTGGTTTTTGGCATCCAAGGTTCATCCGATCTTAGAAGACTGGAAGCAAAAAATTCGCACAGAGCAATGGTTGGAACCTACGCTAGTGTATGGCTATTTTCCCTGCGTAGCGACAGGTAATTCTGTTCATGTTTATGAACCAAGTGTGATCGAACAGAGCTTAACACCCAAAACAGCGACTCCGTTCGTCACTTGGACATTCCCCCGCCAGAAAGCGATGCGCCGACTATGCATTGCTGATTTTATCCGCCCGATTGAACAGAATCAGTTTGATATCTTGCCAATGCAGGCCGTCACGATGGGAGAAATTGCCACTCAGAAAGCGCAAGAACTTTATAAAAACAACAGCTACACCGATTATCTCTATTTCCACGGGATGGCGGTGCAGTTGGCGGAGGCATTGGCGGAATGGAGTCATGCCAGGATTAGGCGAGAATTGGGCTATGGAGATTTAGAGCCAGATAACATTCGCGATGTATTGGCGCAGCGGTATCAGGGGTCTCGGTATAGTTTTGGCTATCCGGCCTGTCCGGCGGTGATGGATCAAGTACCGCAGTTGGAATTATTGGGGTGCGATCGCATTGGGTTATCGATCGATGAGAGCGAACAGCTTTATCCAGAGCAATCGACCACTGCCTTTGTCAGCTACCATCCTGTTGCCAGATATTTTAGTGCTTAATAGAGGTCTATCATGAGAGAAAAAAACGATGGATCAACTTGGCATCAAGAGTTTATTGCCAGTAATTTGCTGGTTATTGGCTATAACGCTTGGGCGGGTCATCTCAGTCAGCAGCGCGGTGCGATCATTTGCAGTACAAATTCTCCAACAATAGGGGTCGGCGGAGAATCCTTCAAAGCCTGTTTTGTCGGACGTTCCCGCCTTTTGCCGTTCTTAAATGCCTGGCTATCGGCTCCTGATACTGCCATTTTGCCTCATCACTTTATGACTGCTCATATCTTAGAAGTCGTCGATAACTATCATCCAGCAACAGAGGTTGTATTGTTGCTAGAGTCCTTCGACCAAGCGACATTCTTTTACTTAAAAAATCTCCCCGTCACGCCCCCTCAGTGCTACGAGCAAGTCTGTAAGACTTGGGATGAGTTTCAAACAGGCGTCAGTGTTGGACAAGCCGAACCAAAGTGTCAGATTTAGTGCCCTTTCTTTGAGTAATCTTTCTAAATGTAGTAGGTCAGGAAAGCGTAGTCAATTAGGAGAAACCATGCAGGCAATCAGTTCAAGTCTAGTCACAAAGATAAGTCAACTAGAGTCTCAGATTCAGGAACTCAAAGTCAATCGAAATAGGCTTGGCTCTCAAGTAAATGAAGCCAGACGAAAGGCTTCTAGCTTGATGATTGAAGCTAAAGAAAGAGAGATCCAATCAGAGGCGCTAAATGAAAAGATAAAGGAGTTAGAGAAACAATTTAGAGAGGCCAAAGGTGAGCTAAGTAGAAGACAGAGAAAAGAACTAGAAGATAATGAAGCACAATCAGAAAGTCTAATTAGCCAAACGAAAAAGTATAATTCTGACTTGAATTACATAATTCAAGAAGTTTACAGCCTGAGTGAAGGCAAAAGACTTCTCTAATCTGCTCTTTGAAAGAACGTTCTTCGAGTAAAACAAATTCTCTGGTTCGAGATAAGCATTTGCCTATCTGTCAGTCGCTACATTTAGTCTTTCAGTTGTTGGCTGAAGGCATTGAGCAGTTTGAGATCGCTTGATAAATGTCCAAAATCTACCCACTTGTTGCTTATGACCTTATTCATTTCGCCTGATGATGTTAGTGACCAGTCAGTGAGCACGGAAGCTACAGCGCCTGTCGCATTAGTCAGCCCTGAAGCTAAAGCGCCCGTTTCAGATGAAGATATGCGGCAAGCGGTCCGCACACTGCTGCTAGGCTTGGGGGAAGATCCCAACCGTGAAGGGTTACGCGACACGCCAAAACGTATGGTCAAAGCGCTCAAATTTTTGACATCTGGCTATCGCCAATCTCTAGATGACCTGCTCAACGGAGCTGTTTTCCATGAAGACAACAATGAAATGGTGCTGATACGCGACATTGATTTGTTCAGTTCTTGTGAGCACCATATTATGCCAATTTTAGGATTATGCCAATTTTAGGCCGTGTCCATGTTGCCTATATCCCTAATGGCAAGGTGATTGGCCTATCAAAGATTGTCCGCATCTGTGAAATGTACGCGCGACGACTGCAGTCACAAGAACAGCTAACTCATCAAATTGGTAACGCGCTGCAAGGATTATTGCAGCCCAAAGGGGTGGCAGTTGTTGTTGAAGCCTCTCATATGTGCATGGTGATGCGCGGTGTGCAAAAGTCAGGTGCCTGGACTATTACGAGTTCGATGCAAGGAGTATTTGCTGACGACGCCCGTACGCGTCAGGAGTTTATGGAGCTGATTCGACACCAGCCCTCTGCCCACTCCTCTGCCCATTAAAGGTTAATATTAGTTAACATAGTCAATGACGGTTCAATTGAGTCCAACCTCATCGCATCGTCACAGTATGTCTTAGCTGAGTCGATTGCGCCTTGCTATTAACGAGGGAGCATGGCTTACTCCTCCTAGAAACTAACTGGTCTCGATCGGGCGCATCTCAATGTTGACGACATCCGGCAGCGGCTGACAACTTGTTTGGACTAATGTTCAAATTTTTATCAAGTTACCTATGGCACCCATCCGATATGGGTTAACGCATCCGGCAGTTGATATAGCCAGTCTTTCATCTGTTGGCTGAAGGTGCTATTCGGTTTGAAATCGCTTGATAAATCAGTCTAAAATTTACCTACTTGTTACTTATGACCTTGTCCATTTCGCCCGACGATATTCGTAATCAGTTAGTTAACACCAAAGCAAAAAATCCTGTTTCAGACGAAGATATGCGGCAAGCAGTCCGCACACTGCTTCTAGGCTTGGGAGAAGACCCCGACCGTGAAGGGTTACGCGACACACCAAAACGCATGGTCAATGCGCTCAAGTTTTTAACCTCTGGTTATCACCAGTCTCTGGATGAACTGCTCAACGGCGCTGTTTTCCACGAAGATACTAACGAAATGGTGCTAGTACGCGATATTGATTTGTTCAGTTCTTGCGAACACCATATCCTACCGATTCTAGGCCGTGCCCATGTTGCCTATATTCCTAATGGCAAGGTGATTGGCCTATCAAAAATCGCCCGTATCTGTGAGATGTATGCGCGACGCCTACAGGTGCAAGAACGGCTAACTCAGCAGATTAGTAGCGCGCTGCAAGGACTATTACAGCCTCAGGGTGTAGCCGTTGTGATTGAAGCGTCTCACATGTGTATGGTGATGCGCGGCGTGCAAAAGCCAGGCTCGTGGACTGTCACGAGTTCGATGCAAGGGGTGTTTGCTGACGATGCCAGCACGCGCCAGGAATTTATGGCTCTGATTCGGCACAAGCCACCATCCTATTAGTTCGCCATCCTATTAAAGGGCAAGAAAGGGCAAAAACAGCCTTTATTTTCTCGATAAAGGCTGTTTTGACAGCTCTTATTGAGAAAGTAAGGGAGTATGCGTTTGCCCTACCCGACAACTGGTTGTAGTGTTTTAGGTTTGCCAAATCATGTAATAATGATTATCGTTCTCAAATTTCCGCGCTATGCCATCTTTATTTGCTGCCCGCACTTCGGTTGAAGCAGTCGAAGAAGGGTCGCTTCTGGCTCCTAAGTTTGACGCCCATGGGCTCATTCCTGTTGTCACTACGGATGCGGCGACCGGCGAGGTGCTGATGCACGCCTACATGAACGAAGCTGCATTGCTGAGGACCCTAGAAACAGGTGAGGCCCACTACTACAGCCGCAGTCGTCAGCAGCTCTGGCACAAGGGAGCTACCAGTGGGCTGGTGTAAACCGTACAGCAACTGTTGATTGATGATGATCAAGACTGTCTATGGATGAAGGTCAAAGTGGCTGGAACCGGGGCCAGCTGTCATGTCGGCTATCGCTCTTGCTTTTACCGACAAATTTCTCTTAGCGAGGGTGACCTAGCGGACAAGGAGCCTTTTGTCCTCACCTTTACAGAAACTGATAAGACGTTTGACCCCGTTTCTGTCTATGGAGACGCACCCAATCCCACTCAACTTTGAACTGAGGACAATATCATGCCGCTGCGCCATCAACCTGCCCCGCCGACTCCCTGGGATAGCGATCTCGATCAGCCAAATATTGCTCCTTCTGCCTATGTTCATCCTCGGTGCAGTCTGATTGGGGATGTGGAACTGGGTGAAAATGTCATCGTCGCCCCTAATACCTCCATTCGTGCGGACGAGGGGGCTCCCTTTTACATTGGTGCGAATACCAACATTCAAGATGGAGTGGTCATTCATGGGTTAGAGCAGGGACGTATCTTAGGGGATAATCAGCAAGCCTACTCGGTGTGGATTGGCCATGATACCTGCATTACTCATATGGCGTTGATTCACGGCCCCGTTTATGTTGGCAATGATTGTTTTATTGGCTTTCGCTCGACGGTGTTTAATGCCCAGGTGGGGCATGGCTGCATTGTGATGATGCACGCCCTGATTCAGGATGTGGAGATTGCCCCAGGCAAGTATGTGCCGTCGGGCGCGGTGATTACGACTCAGCAAGCTGCGGATCGGCTGCCGGATGCCAATGAGAGCGATCGCACCTTCTCTCACCACGTCGTCGAAGTCAATCAAGCGCTACGGGCTGGATATCGTTGCTCTGACGGCATCGCCTGCGACCCTGCTTTGAAGAAGCCGACCGCCAGTAATGGTTCTGGTTCCAATGGCTACAGCTCCAATGGCCCTGGATCCAATGGTTCTGGATCCAATGGTTCTGGATCCAATGGCTCTAGCTCCAATGGTTCTTTTTCTATGCCTCAAAATGGCAGGGGGACTTACTCTTTACAGGCTGACATCATAGATATCATCCGGCAGCAACTTCGCCAGGGCCACCGCATTGGCCTGGAATTTGCCGATGTCAGGCGATTCAGGGTGGGTTCCTGGCAGACTGGCCCCACGATCTCTAGTACTTATGAGGCTCAGGTACTAACGCAGGTAGAGCAGTTTTTGGCTCAACACCCTAGTGACTATGTACGATTGTTGAGCATTGACCCAAAAGCAAAACAGCGTCAGCTAGAGCGAATCATTCAAAAGCCCGCGTAAGCAGGCATGCTCTATGGCGCTGTGGATATTCGCTACGAGCTAATCGATGGAGAGCTGGTAGAAGCGGCAAGTGAATCGCCTGAAAACTGTAAGCTTGCAAAGCTAATAGTGCTTGAGCTTGCAAAGCATGTCTCTATCGTGTTTATCAGCTTAAAAGATCTAGAAGTTGCCGTCAGTGGCAGACGCGCGACGGTCAGACTCCCCGACTTTGCTATCGTCAATCAAGAAGGATTCGCTGCTCTATTGACTTAACAAGTAACTGACTCAACAAGTAACTCAGCAAGGACTGTGTATGCACGAGTGAGAGGCATTATTGCTATTTTACGATTCGCTGAGAATGATTATCATTCCTATAAATTTAGTGATACGCTAGGTGTTCGCTTAAAGATGGCTTAGTCGGAGATTTGCCTTATGACAACACAATCAGTCTCTTCCCCAAGCAAATCCGTCGTGACAGCTGACCTAGCAGCTGATGTGAATCTAACCGACTCTGCTGCCACTGATTCTTCTAACTCTAGTCCAGCTAATCTGCTGCATCGCCCGCGTCGGCTGCGGCGAACAGCGGGCTTGCGCCGGATGGTACGAGAAACGGTGCTGAGTGCGGCTGATTTTATCTATCCGCTGTTTGTGATGGAAGGTGAAGGGCGTAAGGAAGCGATTCCCTCCATGCCAGGTTGCTATCGCTATTCTCTAGATTTGTTGCTAGAGGAGGCAAAAAGTGCGAGAGATCTAGGCATTGGGGCGATCGCACTCTTCCCCCTAATCCCCGACGAGCAGAAAGACAACGCAGGCACTGAAAGCTACAACCCAGAAGGTTTGATTCCTCGTGCAGTACGCGCCTTAAAAAAAGCAGCGCCCGAACTACTCATCATCACCGATGTAGCCCTCGATCCTTACAGCAGTGAAGGCCATGACGGCATTGTAGAGGACGGTCAAATTCTAAATGATGAAACGGTTGCAGTCTTGGTTAAGCAAGCGTTGGCACAGGCTGAAGCCGGAGCCAACTTCGTGGCCCCTTCAGACATGATGGATGGCCGAGTTGGTGAGATTCGTAAAGCCCTCGACTCAGCGGGCTGGATCAACGTAGGCATCCTCGCCTACTCAGCCAAATACGCATCGGCGTACTACGGCCCCTTTCGTGACGCGCTAGAGTCTGCGCCTAAATTTGGCGACAAAAAGACCTATCAAATGGATGCGGCCAATGCGAAAGAATCGATTAAAGAGGTCGATCTCGATATCGCAGAAGGTGCGGATATTGTTATGGTGAAGCCTGCGCTGGCCTATTTGGACATTATCTGTCGAATCAAGCAGCATACCAACGTGCCCGTAGCGGCCTACAACGTCAGCGGAGAGTACGCCATGATTAAGGCGGCTGCTCAGCAGGGTTGGATCGACGGGCAAAAGGTGATGCTAGAAACCCTAACTAGCATCAAACGGGCCGGGGCAGATATGATTTTGACCTACTTTGCTAAAGAGGCAGCGCAACTGCTTCAGGAAAAGTAAATGCCTGTCGTGACTGCTCAGGCTCGAATTTAGGGAATCGGTCATGCCTATAATCCGCCCCCGATTTTAATCGTGGGGCGATTCTCAATTGCGTTGAAGCGTAGGAATACTTCATATGAGCATCACCCTCTACAACACACTCACTCGGCAGAAAGACCCGCTCGATCCTATTCAGGAAGGACAGGTGTCGATGTATTGCTGTGGCGTGACAACGTATGACGACTGTCATCTGGGCCATGCGCGCTCTTACATGGCCTGGGATGTGCTGCGGCGGTATCTACAATGGCGAGGCTACCAGGTGCGCTATGTGCAAAACTTTACCGATATTGACGACAAGATTTTGAACCGGGCACGGAAAGAAGGAAGCACGATGCAGGCGGTGAGCGATCGCTACATCGATGCCTACTTTCGAGACATTCGCCGACTTAATATTCTCGATGCTGATGAGTATCCCAGAGTCACCGAGCATATTTCAGCCGTTCGTGAGATTGTTCAGGCACTCATAGACAAAGGCTACGCCTACACCGTCGAGGGCGACGTTTACTACAGCGTGCGACAGTTTGCAGACTATGGTCAACTTTCTAAAAGAGATCTAAGTGAAATGCAGGCGGGGGCAGGTGGGCGAGTTGATCAGCCCGATCAAACTCAAAAGCGCGATCCGTTTGATTTTGCACTGTGGAAGGCGGCGAAACCGGATGAGCCTGCGTGGAAGTCCCCCTGGGGCAAAGGGCGACCGGGCTGGCATATCGAATGCTCTGCGATGATTCGCGCTCGGCTAGGCGAATCGATTGACATTCACGGCGGCGGCGGCGATCTAGTATTTCCTCACCACGAAAATGAAATTGCTCAGTCAGAGGCGCTAAGTGGGCAACCACTGGCCCGTCACTGGTTGCACAACGGCATGGTAACCGTGGGCGGTGAGAAAATGTCGAAATCTCTGGGGAATTTCACCACGATTCAGGCATTGCTAGAAGGTCACTGGCCTCCGTATCCGCAGCCAGTGGAGCCAATGGCGATTCGGCTGTTTGTTTTGCAGGCTCACTACCGCAAGCCGCTAGATTTTACTGCGAGGGCGATCGCAGCCGCAGAAAAAGGGTGGCAAACCTTACGCACCGCGCTCATCGCCCAATTGCCAGTCGCATCCAGCGTAGAGCTACTAGATGAGCTAGACACTGAGGCTGTAGAACACTTTCAAGCCGCAATGGATGACGATCTCAATACCGCTGCTGCACTAGCGGTTCTATTTGAGCTGGCCAAATCAATCCAGCGAGCGGTGAATCTGCGGCAGCATCAGACCCAAGAACAAGCCCAAGCACAGACAGATCCATCGCTATCAGACCAGCAGCTGCACACCGCACAGCAAACGCTAATGCAGCTAGCAGACGTTCTGGGCCTAGAAGCTGATATGGAACCAACACCACCGTCTGTGGACATCAATATTGCCTGGGTCGAAAATTTAGTAAACCAGCGACAAATTGCCCGTCAGGAGAAACGATATGCCGAGAGCGATCGCCTACGAACCGAACTACAGACAGCAGGCATCACCGTCGTAGACTTGCCTAATGGCCAAACAGAATGGCATCGCTAGGGTTAACAGCCAGGTTGCCAGCAATGACGTACAGACGCCAACAAACTGAATCATCCCAGCCGAGGCAAATTCCCTCAAAGGAGGGATGACCGCAGGCCGGGGTGAGTTGGCAGTGAGTAGCGTCGGCGGTTGTACCATTTGCCTGCTGGCGTAATAACAGCTAATGCACTAAGGAGAGCTCTTACCGAGTCAGTGCAGCACGGGCAACGTTTAGAGTGCCATTGAGGTGGAGAAGAACTAGCTGGATGGCTAATTTTTCGTCTTTATCCGCGTAGGCTTGCAGAATATCTCTATGCTCTTTTTCAGAGGCTCCCTTGCGGGAGGGTTGCTCACCGAATGAAAGATTGATGTAGGTAGCCGACAAATCAGAAAGCTGTTTTAGGGTTTGTTTTAGTAAAGGCGTTTGGGCCACATCATCCAAAATGTTATGAAAACTGCGGTTGAGATCGACCCACAATTCTTCATCGGTAGTGGCTTCCATCTGATCAAGAACAGCTTCAGCTTTTTGGAACTGCTCCAACGAAATACAGTTGATGCTCTTTCTCACACTAAGCGGAATAAGTACTGATCGAAGTTCGTAAACTTCTTCGAGTTCAGCCAGAGTCGGCATACGCACAACAGCACCCTTAAACGCATCCAATTCAATCAGTCCCTGAGCGCTGAGTTCTCTAAGAGCTTCTCTAATAGGGGTCACGCTAACGTTAAAAGCTGCCGCTAATTCTGACTGAACCAGACGAGTACCCCCCGGTAATTTCCCTAAAAGGATGGCCTGCCGCAAATGCTCTGTAACCGTCGCTTGGGTCGTTCGAGAGACCTGCTTGAAGTTACCAAGCTGTAGCTTTGACATGGGATACGAATCCAAATGTGCCTTCCTTATTGTATGTCATTCAAGAAAGGCACTATAAGTCATATATGATGCACTATATATTTTACATAGTGCTCTACAGCTTGATCTTCTAGGCATCGCTATACTTCCGTTGGATGTGTGGTTCAGCGGCAATTTACAGGTTCAACTGGTGAGAGCACTCATTCTACTTTTTCTATTTTTGTTGTCTGGGTAAGTCCATGGCTTCGGCCATTGGCACGACAGTCTGTGCTCAAAAATGGTTTCGATTTGTGTCTTCTGTTCTCGTTCGCAATGCTGTAGTTCTGCCGTTCGTGCCTAATCCGAATAGTACGTTGGCTCTCTCCTTGTAATGCTGATATTTTGGTAGAAGATGATCGCATCGCACAGGTGGTCCAATCTAGAAGCCCATGCAGAACAGATCGTTAATACAACGGCGCAAGCCTATTCCGATCTTGGTATGCGAGACAGCCTCTCCTTGCACGCTATCGACCAGCTGCTACATCGCACCATTCCTTATTTAGCAGAGCTACATTTAGAAGAGCTACTCTCAGAAGAGTCGAAGCAAACCTTTGTAGATGCCGTTAGTGAGTTTCTGCTGAAGCGTTGAAATTTGCTGGAGTTAATATTGCTCTGGGCACAGACGGCATGGATAGTTTCAATCTGTTCAATGTCATCCGGGCGGCTGGGTTGACCCATTCGGTAGTTGATACCGACTATGAGCACTATCCTAAAGCTGCCGATGTGTGAAATGGGCGACTGCTGACGGTACCCGGTCGGCCTTGCTGAAAGATCAGGTGGGGGCGATCGCACTTGGAATGAAAGCCGACTCTGTGTTCTACGACCTGAACTCCCTCAGTTTTAACCCCCCGCCATGAGCTGCCGATTCATCTGGTCTATGCCGAAGATGGGCGATCCATTTGCAAAGTGTTCGTCAATGGCCGCATGGTCGCTGATGACGGTCAAATTCTTACGCTCAACGAAGTCGATTATTCTGGCCGAATTTTGCGAGGGGCTACCGGCCTATCGACAACTGCGCAAGAACTTTCAGCAGCAGAGGGCGTAACTGCGACCCGCCATGGAGCGAGTTTATCGTCGAGCCATGGCACGCCCCCTGGCCATTAACAGCTTTAATAGTAGGGTGTGGAATCGATTAAGCCAAACGACAATCCCTGTATAAGTGAGAAAAGGCAATTAGATTCCGCGATCGCCATTGAGCATAAACACTACGTTTAGAAGGTAGCCATCAAAGCAGCGCAGGGAAACCGATGTTAGCCAATATCTTACTCGGTTGCTTCAGCATAGAAGATTCTAAGTGGCCTTCAGATAGTAACCAATTGCTCCATTTACGTGAGTACGCTTTTTAACAAGAAGGTTCTGAATCTGCTGGTTTTCTAGAATCTGACCTATTTCGGCGGTCGTCACAATTGGCTGAAATCTAGCATTGTGATGGGCTCGAACTTCGGGAACAGAAAAATCTTGAGAGATCGAGGCAATAGGTTGCTCTGACAGCTCTTTTAAGGTGATGTTTATCTGTTCAACAAGCTGACCGTATTCTTTCTTTTCTTCCCATTCGCTCAAACACCAGTCTACATACTGGTCAATCTTCTGGTTGGCCGCTTCTCCAAAAGGCTCTGTGCCTAGAGACCCTTTTAGCTGGAATAAGTCAAAGTCACTTTCAAGCGTCAGCTTGCTTTTTACCAGCTTTTGCATTGTTTCAGGGCGGATTATATTGATGCGATGGCCTTCGGCAATTTCGTTAGCCCCTTTGGTCAAACGCCCAGCTGCAACTACAATTTTGATGCAATCTGGATATTCGTCATGCTGTAAGTTCTGGAGCCCTAATCTGACCAGTTGGGTGGCTGCATCGCTGTTGATCTTTTGCTTTTGGCTCGCTTTACATTCACCGACAATCTTGTAAGGTCGATTGGCGTAGAAATCCAATCCACCTGCACCGCCCGTGGCTTTGGGATCTAGGCTTGCGGCTAGCTGCTCTGATGAGTTGCTAAAGCCTAGCTCTATCAGTCCTTTTCTGACTAATTTTTCGAACGTATGACCATCGCTAGAGTTGCCATACTCAGCAATCTTTTCCACCCAGTCAGGCGCTGCTAGGATTTCTTCTGCGGTTGGCGGAGTAAGGACTGCTTTCTCTAGCTTCCGCGGTGATTTCTCCTGTAGGTCACCGTCTAGTGTGGGTGATTCTCGTACTGATAGAAGCTGTTCTTTCTTAGCTGTGAATTCTTCAGGGCTCAGGACAGATTCTTGGTTGGTAACTTCTGCATAGTTAGACAGCGGAACAAACTTATGGAGCTGCTCGCAGGCAGGGGTGATTGCCACGTCAAGCGGTTTTTGGAGCACACCAATTTTTAGGAAAGTAAGGAAAAGGCTCTTTTGTTTAGTCGATGCCGAATTCTGCCAATGTTGAGACAAGGCTGCTTTTGTCCAGATCGTGTGAGGAGCGATCGCATCAATCGCGCTCTCTTCTGTTATCTGCTGACAAAGCACACAGCTTCCCCAGTGCGTCACGCTCAGCGGTGAAGAGTCGATCTCTGTCTGTGCCAAGAAAGCGGGCTGATACTGCGCCTTCGATTGAGAAGCATCACGGGCATCACGGCAAGGCAACAGCGCAAATGACTTCCCTGGTACGATAAATCGCTTAGTCACAGCTACGATTGAATGCCCTTGTTGCAGAGCAAAAACGTCTAGCTCTGGCAGACACAAAGAAACGTTGAGTATGGTCATACCGCTACAGCCAGCTCTTCAAGATCAGCCTTCACCTCGTCGGTTTCCGGTTCTACATCATCAACGCTGAGCACATCAGAGAGGTCAGCTTCTATATCATCAGGGTTAATATCAGTGTTTAATGCTTGACGCTCATCACCTTCTAGCGCCTCTTCTACGACGGTTCCTGCTGGACGGCTCAAGATCTCTTTTAATATCGGGCTACTTTGCAACAAGTTGCGTGTGAACGCAAAAGAATTCAATCGCTTAACCGTTAGATCAAATTTATCGCAATGTTCGTAAACGTATTGCAGTGCTACAAGGGGTTTGATCTCATCGGCTAACAAATCAACCCATTCGCCGCCAGCGGCGACTAGCTGCTGGTAATACTCAAACGAATCCCAGTTACGCTTAATTTTGAGATCGCGCGATCGCACCAAACAGCCTCTAGAGAGTCCAAACGTTTCCGTATCTAGCAGCCTTCTAAAAGCAGCACCTACCGAGAGCCCATGAGCATCTTGAACAGCCCCCAAACCGATAACAACAGGTTCGCCATCTTCTTCTCCAACAATCTTGAAGTGAAGCCGCCCGTTGTTCTTGGACTTAGGCACAATATCTTCAATGCCTGTAATTATCACCCCTTCGATTGGCTGATCTTTAATTTTTTCGATTTCTAGAATTTTCTGAAAGCCAAACCTCAAGGCCAACGCTACATGCTCGTTGCTATTGAGATCTTCAGAATCGAACTGGGTAAGCGCATTCTTGTAAGCGCGCTCAAATCTTTCTGTCGGAGAAACCGGAGGCTCAAAGGCTTTAATCCGCTGGTTAAGCAGCTCAGCGAATCGTTGCAGACCTTCACGAGCTGAAGGACGGACTTTCCCAAACGCTTCAATTTCTGCGGCTTCAAACGGATAGATGGGCGTAGGTGGTACGAGTCCTTTCTTTCCGTAAAACTGTTTGAGCGTTGTGGCACACAATTCATATGTGGTTTCAGGTTTTAGATACTCTAGACCAATTGGTTTACTGTAAGAGGAAAGCTTTTCAGCAGAAGCAAACTTTGTCTGCGTGACCTGTCGCCATAAATCAGGCAGTAGAACACTTAAAACTAAAACGCCCTTAGCTTTCTCCGATTGACTTACCGAATCGAATAGCCGCTTGACCAAGTCTAAAACTACAAATGACGTTGTAAATCCATTGTCATCAGCGGCAATGGTATCCAATTCATCGAAGCAGACAACAACAGATCTATATTCGCCGATAAGAGAGACTAGCTCAGCGACTGTGGAAGGTGCAGCGGCATTTACTTCTGCTTCAGTCTTGTTGTTTGGTGGTAGCCGTAGGTCAATAGCATCTTGAGCTTCTATCTGCTCTCCTGCGAGCCACTTTACTGCTAACGAACCGCGTTCTTCAGAGAGTGTCCATATGAGTGCTCTAAGTATGTATGGATCGATGCCAGGTCTTATCTTGCGAATCACTTTACTCAATTCGCGAACTAAATCCTTACCTTTAGCACGGGTCTTCTGGTGGATTTGGTCGAATCTTTTAACTAGAGTGGACGCAGCGGGTATCCGTGCGCTAGCGTTGTTAGCGCTAAGTGCTTCAGCGACTATCAGTGTCGCAATTTCCTGCCACTGGGTAACGCCTTCACCGCCTTGTTGCTCCAAGCTCTCCGCAAGCGACTGCTGAAACAGTGCGTTAATCAGATTCAGATCGCCGTATCTATCAGCACTTGCGTAGATAAAAACACCTTCGCTACTCGCCTGTAAACGCTGACGAATCCGCTTAATCACATGGCTTTTGCCAACCCCTCGGTCGGCAGTAAAGACAACGGAAGTCACCTTTTCTAAGCTAGAGTCGGCAGTGCGTACTTTCTCTAGTGCATCAAAAACGCTATTAGAGGCATTGGCATTAAGTAAAGGAATATCAGGAAAAGATTCACCCCAGATATTCTGTTCTTTGACAACAGGAGGTCTTTCAAATGGATTGTTGGCACTGAGCGCAGACAGAATGGCAGACTCGGTAGAGACTTTTTGAGAAGCTGACATAGGTTCAGAGATGGGCAGAAGGGTTTCTATGGCGGATAGACTGAAGGAATGGGGAATGAGATGCTACAGCCGCTTTACATAAAAACGAGTGCCACCACCAGGAATCGCAAAGGAGTCCTCTAGCTGATCGGGCGTCACATTAGGTAGATCACCACCCATCAGCTGTACGCGATCATTAGCTTGAATTTCGAGTAGCCATTCATTGAACTGCTGACGCGACAGGCGATCACCTATCGCGCGACGAATCCGATAGATAGGTACCAAATCATCTAGGTTGTAGTCCTGGTTGAGCTGGTCATAAGTCTTGAAAACTGTTGTTGCAAATGCATCATATGTGCTGATAGGACTCTGGCTGTTGGATTTGCTAGCTGATGTCTCCTCCTGACTAGGGGCCTGATGTTCAGACGCCTGAACGGAAGCATTCTGCCTAAACCACTTAATCACAGCGTTAGCGGTCTTCGCACCAATGATAGAGCCAGTAAATCCAAATTCGTCATTCAAAAGTCCGTCAGCTAACGTATGTTCACCATCTTTGGTAACAGCGTAGCGATCATACCCTCTGATTTTCTCCTTACTGATAGCGCCATCGGCCGCTAGCTCCTCTAGTGCAGCTTTGTAAGCCTTGCCACTAGGGACAAAATTAGACTTGGCAACGGGTGCGTCATCCAGTGCCCATAAGTTCAAAAGAATGCGAGTTTCAGCGTAGAGAGGAGTGACTTTGCTAGCCATAGAAATGCCTATAGGATCGAGAGCGATGCAAGCTGTTGGATGTTATCTTTACTACGCTGCTTCTACGGACAATCCGTAGCCTTTAGCAACCGTATCAAAGAAACTTGCTCTCAGCTTAGCCACCAGGATTCCCTACTGTGGGTGACTCAGCTCACCTTTATCACTTCTTCTTATTCATGAGTTTCATGGCCCTCGTAGGATGGTGACCAAAATATCCATATCGCTTTCTAGCAGTTACAGGCAGCGATTGAAGACTGTCAAAGCGCGGCGGGTCGCAAATAGAAACAACAGAGTTACTATTCCTAGAATGCTGGCAAGTATCCAAGCACTGGCTGCTAGAGCTGCAAGAAACCAAGCACCTACGCCAAAGGCCACAGTATAGGCACAGAGTCCGTTAATCACAGCGATCGCCCTTCCAACCAGTTGCCTACTCTTACTTCTACGCGCATCGTACGCCCAGAAGGCGATCACTCCTAACGCAAGGCAGCCGCCTACTACCCCCACAACAGCCCAGGCAATCTGTTCTCCACTCGCTCGGCCTGCCACAAATGTGCCCAGTACCGCCCCCGACGCAGTGCTGCTGACAGTACCCAAACACCGATACAGAGGTTGACGAACCGCAAAGCTTTGCCAACAAACGGCAATAGAGGCGATCACCAACACCCCAACCAAAAACACCACCTTCGACCAGTGAGGACTACCCGGCATCTGTCCTAATGCGGCAAACATCAGCACACTGAGCGCGTGAAAGGTGAAAAGCGTAGCAAAGCACAGTCCCGCAATCAGTATCGCGTTTGCTATCCAAAATGTAGAGCGAGAGCGTTGAGAACGAGCAGGTATCATAGTGTAAAACTAAGTCAGCCTTTAGGATACAAGCTGTGACCAATCTGCTGCGAAGATGGATGAAAAAGCGGAAAGAAGTGCTCGTCTGGATAGGGCTGCTGCTTCCACTAGCCTTTTACGCGTGCAGCATACTTACCCGACCCACAGGTAACATCAACAATCAGCCACTTTTTGAAGGGATTACCTACAGCCGCTACATCAGACAAATTCCTCGGCCTCAGCTAATCCACCTCTTAGAGATTGATCTGGGTGCGCCAGGAGTTGTTCCCTTCGTCACCCCTGGCGTAGGTGAGGCAAAAGCTACAGAACAATACGAGACAATTGCTCAAAAGACTTCTGGCTTTTTAAAAACGCATCAGCTACAGCTAGCTATCAACGCTAACTTTTTCTATCCTTTTGAGGAGGCGACGCCTTGGCAGTACTATCCTCACGAAGGCGATCCAACAAATCTGTCAGGTTTGGCAATTTCCAATGGTGAGGTAGTTTCTTCGAGGGGGAAACACACGCCTGCTCTTTGCTTTCTCGAAGGGCGAGCGGAAATTAACGAAGACGGCTTTTGTCCACCGGATGCCAGACAGGCTGTTGCGGGATTGCAACTGAGCTTGGCAGATCGTCCACCGCCGGATACCAAGACTTCTTATAAATTCTACCCAGTCTGCATCGCGGCTTTGGATGCCGAGGGCACGACGCTGTGGCTGCTGCTAGTCGATGGGAAGCAGCCTCTGTACAGCGAGGGGATGACTCGCCCAGAGGCAGCCGATTTCCTGCGAGATTTGGGTGCGCAGCGGGCTGTTCAGCTCGATGGGGGTGGATCGACTACGCTGGCGATCGCAGCCGACGATAAGGCGAAGATCCTCAACGCAGTTATTCATGCGAAGGTTCCTGGAAACGAGAGAACGGTTGCGAATCATCTGGGATTTTTTGCCAATCCGCTCGAAGAGAAGTAGGAAGGCGGAAGGATGAAGGCGGAAGTAGAGGAAAGTTCGGTAGGGGTCGTTAAACTAGGGACAACCTGTACAGCAAAGTTTTTGAGGTGAGTGTGGTGGACGCGGCAATTATTCGTCAGGGTGAACTAGTCGGGCGCGGCATTATGGCGTACGAGACGACCGAAGAGGTTGGTGTGGTAGAGCATCTACTGGTGAATGTGCAGCAGGCAGCGGTTGTGGGGCTGACTTACAAGACCCTGGGCTTGATCGGGCGGCGGCAGAGTCTGGACTGGGCGCAGCTTGTCAAGATTGGCAAGGACCGAATTGTGGTGCAAGCCGAGATTGCTGAAGCGATAGAGTCTCGGCTATCGGCGGCGCAGGATATGACAGATCTAGAAGTTTGGACGGATGGAGGCGATTTGATCGGACGGGTTGTCGATGTTTGCTTCGATCAAAGCAGTGGGCAGGTAGAGCGATATCTGTTTGCGCTGAGGGTGGATGAAGACGCAGATGAGATGGCTGAACAAGCGGCGGGACTTTACGGAGAGGAGGCAGCGGATGGCTTAGATACCCTAGAGACCGATGAAACGGAAGAAACGGAGAGAACGGAGAAAATAGAGGAGACAGAGACTACCAGAGTGTATGCGATTGAGCCTCGGATGATTGTTAGCGCGGGGCGAAAGCGGATGATGATTGCAGAAGAGGATGCCAGGCGATCGCAACCCTATCATCAGCGGCTTACCCTCCCCCCCAAAAGGGTCGCTGAACCTGTGAAGCCTAGCTGGCGACCAGAGCCCCTTTCCGAGGTGCCGACAGAGTTTGGAGAACTATTGCAAAAGGGCCAGTCTCTAGCTGGACAGGTAGGTGATCGCGTACGAGAACAGGCAAAGCGACTAGCGGACAGGCGATTAGCAGATACACGATTAGATCAGAGCCAAGGGGAGGTGCCAGATATCGAGGTGCCAGATATCACGGAGCAGCTACAGGAAAAAACAGAACAGGTAAAGCAACAGCTTCAAAAGGCCAGAGAGAGAGCGAAAGAACAGATCGGCAACAGAGGACTAGAAAAAAGATTAGGAAAAACAGCATTTGGAAGAGCCCTGGGCAGTACATTCAACAAGCTCAATTCTCAAGGTTCCGAGCCAGCAGCCGAGCCAATTGACATAGAGTCTTTTGAAGTATGGGAAGAGGAAGAGTAGGGGCATTGCATGTTATGCCCCTACGGCGTAGCGACGGAATGAGTCCGACATTTTAAGCCTTTGCCTTATGCCTACGCCGCGATAAACTCATTCCACTTTTGAACTAGGTACACCTGTTCGTCCATAGTCGAGTTCCAAACGACGACATTGCCCATTCGCTCTTCAAACGAACCGCCGTCTCTAACAGCTCCTGCCTTCTCTAACGTCGTCCCAAACGGATCGACCATATCGACCGCAGCAGGCTCACCCTCATACCAAAAGTCCCACTCTTCTGCTGACATGAACTTTTTCGCATTCTCTGGGACTGCGCTGTAATAGCCCTGCCGCCCCAAAAACGCACCTACCCAGCCGTCTAGCAGCCAGTCCATATAGGCATAGGCCGCATCTAGCTTGGCTCCTTCCATGCCTGCCGACATGCCAATGCCACCACCCCAAGCGCGATAGCCTTCTTTTAGCGGCGCATAGACGCACTCAATGCCCTGTGCCTTTACCGCTGTTACCGCCGGAGACCACATCGACTGCAAGACTACTTCACCCGAGGACATCAGGTTCACTGACTCGTCAAACGTCTTCCAAAAAGCTCTAAACTGTCCGTTCCTCTTCTGTTCAATCAAGATATCTGTGATCTGATCGATTTCCGCTTTGGTCATATTTCCCTTATCACCAAAGGTCATCAAACCTGCTGATTCTACTACCAGCGCCGCGTCCATAATGCCGATAGAAGGAATATCTAGAATCGAGGTTTTGCCATTGAATGCCGGATCGAACAGGTCAGCCCAGCTAGTGATTTCTTTGTTGACTAAATCGGGACGATAGCCCAGCGTATCAGCATTGTACTGAAACGGAATCAACGTCGCCCAGTTGGTAGGGGTAGCAGAAAATTCTTTTGAGTCTTTGTCCTTTAGATACATCACTTTGATCGGCGCAGTCCCTTGCGCATTCTCTACCGGCAGTCCGTTGAAACTGCCTGTCGTAAAGAAAGAGGCGATTTTGTCAAAGTTCTTGATTCTGCTGACATCAATTGCCTGTAGATTACCTGAAGGGATTACCAAAGGTAGACTAAAGTATTCACCGTCAAACATGTCATACTGCCCAGGCTGCGTGATGGCAATCTGATTGTTTTCTTCTGTGCTGAGCGCCTTCAGCTCAATATTAAAGCCCAGATCCTCTTGCGCTTTATCTCGGATGTCATTGATTTGGGCAACGCCTGTTCCGATGAATCGTAGGGTGACATCTTTAATGTTGTTAGCGTTGACTTCTGGCCCAGTGGCTGGATTGTTCGGTGTGCCTACAGGAGCCTCTGCCTGACCACAGCGGGCGGTCGCCAGCGCTGCACTAGTGGCGAGTCCTGTTTGAATTAGGCGTCTACGGGTGATTTTTGGCATTTTTCTCGATGGCTAGACAGCTGATAAATGGCCGTTTTGATAGATACTGTACTGATATGAAAGCCACCATACGGTGTGCCATTCTACAAAAACAAAGATTTGATCTAAATCAGTAGAACTCTACCTAGACCCACGGGCAATCTTTTTCATGAATGCGAAAAGGGACAGCTCTGATGAGATAGCTTATTAAACACTGATGTGCGAAAGATGAATACCGAACATATCATTTTCCTTACAAATATTTAGCGCTATCCCGCTGGGGCTGATTGTCTGGTATTGAATCTAGCGAGCGGCCCTCTTCTCGACTCTAGCGATTGGGCTCATTTATCAAACTCAATAGGGGTCAAACTCAATAGGGCAAGAAGACGCAGTCTTTGGCAGACCACTGGACAGAAACTGGCTGATCGACTGCAAGGTCGCTACTCATCCAGTCAGTTGTACGAACTTTGTAAAGCAAGGATTGCCCAGTCGCTGCCAAGACCAAAGAGACGCGAGTGACATAGCCAGTCATTTCTACATCCACTACTCGCGCGCTGACTTGGTTAACAGGAGCAGCGATCGCAGCAGAATCGTTTGGTAGGTTAGTAAAGGAAGTGCCGTTAGAAGACAGAGAAGAAGACAGAGAAACCAGCTCAATCAAATCGGGCCTGACCGAACAAGCTGCCTCAGCGCCCTTCGCGGTCGGAACGCCCTGACAATAGACTGCGCCGATGCCTTCCACATCTAGCTTGATCAGCTCTTGGTCTGTTCCATTAGCAGAGGTCTCAATCACTTTCCCAGTAAAGATGTTGTTATCGCCAATAAATTTGGCCACAAACTGAGAAGCAGGCGTATTAAATAGCGCTGTTGGTGTCGCAATCTGGTCAATGTGTCCATGATTCATGACGACTACTTGATCTGAAAGTGAGAAAGCTTCTTCTACATGGTGGGTGACCTGAATAAAAGTGAGACCAAACTGCTGCTGAATATTGCGCAATTCGCCGCGCATTCTGACTCGAAGATTTTCATCTAGGGCGCTGAGCGGTTCGTCTAGCATTAGCACTTGGGGCCGAGTGACTAAGGCTCTAGCGAGAGCGATTCGCTGCTGCTGGCCACCGCTAAGCATATCTGGACGACGGTCTGCGGTGTGGTCGAGGCCAACTAGGGTGAGGATTTCATCTACTCTTTGCTTTCGCTCAGCGGTCGAGACACCCTGCATCTTGAGGCCAAAGTCTACGTTTTGCCAGACACTCTTGTGCGGAAAGAGCGCATAGTTTTGAAACATCATGGCGGTGTTTCTTTTGGCTGGTGGCAGATGAGTGACCTGCCGATCGCCAATATAGACTTCGCCCTTGGTAACGGTTTCGTGCCCGGCAATCATCCTCAGCGCAGTCGTCTTACCGCAGCCGCTCGGCCCTAACAAGCAACAATAGGCCCCTGCGGGAATATCAAGCGTGATGTTTTCGATTGCCGTGAAGGTACCATATTTTTTAGTCACTGAGCGCAGAGAAACGCCTGCCGCTGCTGTATGTCTGACATCAGGCTGGGCGGCTGTAGAATCTGAGGCTACAGGATTTGTCCCTGTCGAGACCGCTGACTTTGTCTTGGATAGAACCATGTGTATTCACGATATGAACGATAGAAGAATCAAGGACAGCGGTAGTGCTGGTCGAGTTTAAGCAGGGTATGCAACAGTACATTGGCACCTTGAACGCAGTCGTCAGGAGCGGTGTACTCGGTAGCGGCATGGCTGATGCCGGACTGGCTAGGGACAAAAATCATGCCCATGTCGGTGATCTGGCCCATTTCTTGAGCGTCATGGCTGGCGCGGCTAGGTAGCGCCATATGAGAAAGTGAAAGACTCTCGCAGACCTGGGCGATCGCATTTTGAATATGAGAGTTGGCCGGCGACGGATAGTTGTACAGGCGCTGTACATATGTGATCTTGGTGCCTGTTGCATGGCTAATCCGTGCTATCTCCGCATCTAACTGGCTCATCAGACGATCGAGCAAGTCATTGTCTAAATCTCGAATGTCTAGAGACATCTCCACTGTTTCAGGAATGGTGTTGGGTACATTTGGCGATAGCTCCATCTGGCCAACAGTGGCGACCTGATCGCCAGGCTGATTTGCCAGCGCATTGATTGCTAACACCAGCTCCGAAGCAGCGACTAGCGCGTCAGCTCGCATCGACATCGGCGTCGTCCCCGCATGGCTCGCCCGCCCTTCTACAGTCAATATATAGCGACGCTGACCGACGATACCGGTGACAACGCCTATCTGCTTTTGCTCAGCTTCTAGGACAGGACCCTGTTCCACATGCACTTCTACAAAGGCCGCAATGTCAGACGGGCTCAGTTTGGCTTGGGCTCTATTTTCCCAGCGACCGCCGACTCTAGCTAGGCAGTGCTCAATCGGTTCGCCTGCGGCGCTGCGGTAGTCTTCTGCGTTTTGGCTGAGGTTGCCAGAGATGGCCTTACTGCCCACCATTGTCCGCTCCTCATCAGCAAAGACGATGATATCTAGCGGGTGGTCTAGCCTTTGTTTGCGATCGCGCAAAGTCCGCACCACTTCTAGACCCGCTAGTACGCCATAGGTGCCATCGTAGTGGCCTGCATTGGGCACTGTGTCTAGATGCGATCCGGTAGCTAGCGCCGGGGCATTGTCGAATCGGCCTGCGTAGCGACCGAAGATATTGCCTGCTGGATCGACTCGCACCTTCATACCCGCTAGACGCATCCAGCGCTCAACCACATCGCGGGCTCGGCAGTCATTTTCGCTAAAGGCTAGGCGCTGTACGCCGCCATTGCTGAGCCCGCCGACTTTTGCCAGGTCGGCAATGCTTCTTATTAGGCGATCGCGATTCACCAAAAGTTTAGAGATAGTTGTACTCACAGCACCCTCTTAAAAGATTCTTCTTACAAAGCGTAGAACACAATCATAAGCTCTCATTAGGGCAAGAGGCTGTATCAAGTTTATCTAAATGGTTTTGGTGGTCGCTGCCTCTTTATTCGTACCGAAGATTCATACCAAAGGCATGGCTTAATCCGCCGAACTAAAGATATCCGTAACAGGCTAATTTCTGGTAATAGTTGGCTAGCTATCTTTCAATCCCCGGCTCAACTTCACATGTCCAAAATCTCGTCTAAGCTCGTTTTTATCTGCGGATCAGCGCTAAAAGGCCAGCCCGATCATCAGAACCTACAGTCGGCAACCTTCATCCGCCCGGCCAAGACTGCACCCTACTATCGCCTCCATGCGGTCAAAGATGGCTGGCATCCAGGCATCTATGAGACAGCTGAGAATGGAATCTCTATCCCGGGCGAAGTGTACGAACTGACCTTAGAGCAGTACGAATATCTAGTCTCGACCGAGCCACCGGATATGTATCCAGAAGAAGTGACCCTAGAAAATGGAGAAACAGCGATCGCTATGCTCTACCCCAGGGCGCTCATAGAAAAAAACAACTATCCTGACATCTCCGAGATCGGAGGGTGGGCCGCTTACAAAAAGCAGCAGTTGTCTTAAATCGCTAGCCTCTATGTCATAGACTTCAAGCGTCATAGACTTCAAACTAGAAGATTTCGATACAACAGACTATGGAAAGCGTGTTGTTCAATACTCAACAAACAACACGCACTACAGCGCCAGCACTCAATATGCAAACGTAGACTACTCTCTACTTCCGCCCCTCTACTTCCTACTTCCGCCCCTCTACTCCCGCCTCTAAGGGTGCATGCACAAGGTGAATAGTGGCCGGGCAGTCCAGGCAGAGGCTAACGTATTAGCCGATCAGCATTAGGGCGAATCCTATGACGAGAAGCATCTATCTGTACAAAGGTTAGAACATTCAGCATCAGTATATTTCAGTAGTATCCAAAAAGTGCATCCAAAATCTGAAACGCTACGTACTAACGTTGCTAGGCAAGTTTTTCCCTTTAATGCTATGACTTCGATCGAACTTTGGCAAAGCTTTCTTGGTTAGTTTTCTAACTTCGCCTTCACTGTACCTTTAAGTAATTCCACTTATCTCGTTGACATCATGAAGACAACGTTCAATCAGAACAATCGTGGATAGAGTAGGAACATTCTAGTAACATGCAACCTCTTATCTCATATGAACAGCACCTACCACCTAACTCAAACGAGACCCAATATTTCTAGAGTCTATACGTAATAAAAAAGCATATAGAAGGAAAAGCCCAAGCGAACTTGCAGTTTCTCTATCAGCGATCTGGCCACGAGAGGCAGGTGAACACACTTTTCATAGACTTTAATCTATAGGTCTAGAGCTTTGTTGAAACATCTGCTTTCACGATTGAGTCAAGCCAGGACACTATTTTCCAGGTTCGCTCACCCCTTCACCTCTCGCATCTTCACCTGTAGACGAGGTACTCAGATAGACGAGGTGCTTAAAGACAGCGCCCCAAGAACCTGTGCCCGGAGAAAACTCACCTAGACAGATCTTAATCGAATAAGTATTAAACTAAAATTTAGGAGATTCCAATGGTCGATTTTAACCTGAATGGCTTCGTCAACGAAAGCGTAATTGCGAGTGGACTTGCTGCGCCGATTGCCCTAGGCTTCCTACCTGACAATCGTATGCTGCTGCTAGAGAAGAGCGGTCAGATCTTCATCGCCGACCCCAACTCTGGCCAGAAATCTCTCTATCTAGATATCTCTAACATCGTCAATTCGGGTCAGGAGCGCGGTCTGCTGGAGCTAGCGATCCCCCCAGACTTTGATCCCGAATCAACAGATGGTAAGAACCTTATCTACCTGTTCTACACGCGCTCGGCGGATACAAACCGCGCCGTCATTGGCAGCTTTGCTCACAGAGAGCGCTCCGGCGGTCTCTCTAGCATAGCTAATGCCAATAGTGAAAGGATCCTCTGGACAGATACAGACGGTTATGTTTCTTGTTGCCATTACGGCGGCGGTCTAGACTTTGGCCCAGACGGCAAGCTGTGGCTAACTAGCTCGGACAAGTTCAACACCTCTAACGGCGGCGAAGGCGGTCCCGACGATGACTGGCCTGCAAACCTAGAGAGCACCAGCGGTAAGATCATCCGTATCAACCGCGACGGCTCTATCCCAGACGGCACCGATGGCTGGCCTGCAAATCCCTACGTCGATGGCGTCATCGATGGGCCCTACCCTGAATTTAACCCAGAAGGAAATCGCTTTCGACCAGATCCTTCAGTCTGGGCATACGGTCTACGTAACCCGTTCCGAGCTGACTGGGACGAGGAGTATGGCAAGTTCTATATCGGTGAAGTCGGCGGGAACCAAGGAAAATCAACTGACGATGTGCATATCGCCTCGCTTGACCAAGCAGGTGCCTTCTACGGCTGGAACTTTTATGAAGGAGTCGACAACAAGGTCGTTTTCAACCGAGATAGGGCTCAGTTCGACCCAGCTGACTTTCCCCAGCCCGACAGCGACCCAGCCGATCCTAGTAGCGGTGACTACTTCTCTGCACCGATTTACGACATTCCCCACTCTTCTTTGACCGGTGGCTTCGTATACCGGGGCTCGATGTTTCCAGACGAGTTTGATGGGGTTTATTTCTTCGGCAACTACGAAGATAGCTACATCAGGTTCCTTGACCTAAACGAGACTGGCGAGGTTGTCGAAGGCGTTTATGATTTCAAGCCCAGTGGAAGTATTCCAGGCGCTACAACAAACATCGTCTTCCTCGAAGAGGGCATCGATGGCGCACTCTACTACATCAACTATGCTGCCAACGGCGGACAGGTACAAAGAATTACCTTCGGAGGTAATAACACTGCTCCCTTTGTACTCTCGTCTAGCGTTACTGATGACCAGGGCGATCCTAACGACGCATCAGGGGTAACGCTACCACTCAATATCACCTACGCTGCCACCGTTGGTGACAACGATACCGCGCTCAGCGATCTGACTTATAGAATCAACTTTGGCGATGGGACACCCGCAGTAAACGGCGCTCCCGATCCTGTAACAGGCGAGATCTCGGTCAATCATCAGTACCAGTCTGAAGGAACCTACACCGCCACGCTTCGCGTCAGAGATGGGTCAAAGTCAACCTTTGCTCAGCCCATCACCATCACCGCTGGCAGTTTCAACAGCGCCCCTGAGTTCCAGTCTGCGACCTCTAATATCGCCTTTGTTAGCCCAGGCGACCCGGTTACTTTTACAGCGGTTGTGGCTGATTCAGACGATCCGGCGAATTCGCTTTCCTATACTTTGGATTTTGGCGACGGTACGCGGGTCATGGGCGTTCCCAATGCCAACGGCCGCATCGAAGCCACTCATACCTACGCAGACAACGACATCTACAATGCCTTTTTTACTATCTCTGACGGCAAGGCTGAGCCTGTCGTCTCAGATACCATTCCTATTCGAGTAGGGACCTCTAGCCAACTGCCGGTCACCAACGGATTGGTTTTCCAGGTAGAAGCCTTTACCAAAACTGGCCTAGCAGCTGATGGGACAACCGTCACTGAATGGCTAGACCAGTCTGGGTCTGGTAACAACATGACAGCAGCAGGCAATCCGCAGTTTGTTGAGAATGCGACTCCTTCTGGTCAGCCTGCCATCGTATTAGACGGCGAAGGCGACTACTTCTTCCGTGACGATGCGCCCAACACCCGGCTGCGGGGACTCACTAGCGGCAACGGTCCTCGAACTATGTTTTTTGTTGTTGACTATGAAGATGTCACCAACAACGAATCTGCGGGCCTAGTCTACGGAAAAGCCTCGAAGAACAGTTCTTTTGGGCTTACCCTAGCGAACAACAAAGACGACTTGATGATTAACACCTGGGGAGGCAGGTTTGATCTACCCAGCGATGTCAATGGTGTGATCAATCCAGATAATGGTCGGCAGCGAGGCTTCATTTCTCATGCCGTTGTTTTCGATGGCACCACATACAGACATTATCTAGACGGGGTAGAGATTGATTCTGGAACAACAAGAGCGTTTAATACTATCGTCGAAAGACTGACAATCGGCCAAAACCTCAACGGCGGCGAAACGCGAATGAGCGTCGCAGCCGCGTTGATCTACAACCGAGCGTTGAATCCAAACGAGTTTGGCGCGGTCGAAAGCTATGTTCAACAGAACTATCTGACTGCGCCTTCTAGCAACAACATTCCTGTAGCTGTTAACGATCCAGGTACAGGTTCAGCGGCGCTGTTCAATACTGATGAAGAGACGACCTTTACCACGGGCAACGTGCTCATCAACGACAGCGATCCTGATCAAGACACGCTAAGTGTCAGCGGCGTCGATACCACTATTACCAAAGGTATAGTCGTCAATAACAACAACGGTACCTTCACCTACAGTCCGAACGGTCAGTTCGACGACCTAGAAGCAGGTGAGTCTGCTACCGATAGCTTTGCCTACCAGGTCTCTGACGGCAAAGGGGGTGAGGCTACCGCTACGGTAACAATCACTATCGACGGCGTTAGCGACAATGCGAACCCGGCTCCAGATGCAGTTAACGACAGCTACAACGCTACCTCTGGTCAGACCTTGACCGTTCCCTTCTCGACAGGATTACTCCAAAACGACACCGACAATAATCCTCTGACTATTACTGCGGTTAATAATCAGCCTCTAGTCAGCGGCGACACCTTTGCTTTAGCCAATGGCTTTATCACTGTGAATGATGATGGGTCTTTTGCCTACACGCCTGACGCGGACTTTGCCGCGACCGAGAGCTTTAACTACACGGTTTCTGATGGCACGAGTACAGATACCGCGACGGTGGTAATCGAAGTTAGACAGCCGACCAACAACGAGCTACTAGTCACTAGCGGTCTAGTGGCTCAGTTAGAGTCGGACCTCAACGTCATTGAAAAAGACGGTGTTGTGACCGAGTGGCTCTCTGTTGCAGGGACCAATATGGATCTAGTGGCATCAGGCGATCCCATTCTGATAAGGAATGCGACGCCTAGCGGACAGGCCGCAATCTCCCTTGATGGCGGTCTGGCCGCCTTTGGTGAGACTGGCGCAGCAGAGGGCGATAGTCTACGGCGGGTTTCGCCGGGCCAAAGCCTGCCGGACCTACCTAGTGGAAAAGAGCCTCGCACGCTTTACTTCGTAGTTGACTACAAGGACGCAAACGGTGTCTTTAGTGGAGTGAGCTATGGTAGAGGCGCTAGGAATAATTCCTTTGGCCTGACCTTGAACAGCGATAAAAACCGTCTTACTGTCCAGGGTTGGGGACGGGGAAATGACTCCGCATCTGGACAGAACGGTGTTGGCAATAATAACGGTAGAGGAAGTGATGATTGGTTTATCCATTCTGTACGATACGACGGTTCAACCATTCGTCACTATCGTAACGACCAGCTAATTGACACAGATAACCACGAGTTCAACACCATAGTCGAAAAGTTCTTAATCGGCGAAGAAATCGATGGTCGTGGGTTTTCTGCGCTTGATGTTGCGGCAGTCTTGGTTTACGACAAGGAGCTCAATGACGGTGAGCATAGTCAAACGCTCCGGTATCTCACACAGAAGTATTTCGCGACTCCTGTGACTGAGCCGCCGACTGAGCCGCCGACTGAGCCTCCAACAAACGGCGATCGCGTCACCGAAGATCTGCTCGCTCTCTACACATTCGATGAGGGCAGCGGCACCAGCGTCAAAGACACATCCGGCGTAGGAGAAGCGCTCGATCTGAGCATCGACGATCTGACCGGCGTCACCTGGGGAGACGGTACGCTCACCCTCAACGACCCAACGCGGATTGCTTCGGATACAGCAGCCACTAAGCTAACAGACGGTCTGACTGACGGCAATCTTACTATCGAGACTTGGCTGACACCGGACAACACCTCCCAAAGAGGACCTGCTCGAATCGTTACCTTGTCTGAGGATCCATTCGACCGCAACTTCACCATGGGTCAAAACAGAAACAGGTTCAACGTTCGACTAAGAACAACTGACACCTCGAAAAACGGTAGACCCTCGCTGTCTTCTCCGAGAAATTCGGTTACTACCGAGCAGACCCATGTGGTCTACAGCCGCGAGGCCAGTGGTGAAGCTTCTATCTACGTCAACGGTGACCTAGTCACTACCGATACAGTAGCGGGAAGCTTCTCTAACTGGGAACAGGACTATAAGCTAGCTTTGGGG
>JBCCOH010000012.1:0-64422 GCA_039111275.1 Cyanobacteria bacterium P01_D01_bin.1
AACGAGACCGAGACTAGCGATCGCACCAGTCGGCTAGGCTATCCCATCGGTCTACACGCTGGGCTGATCTGGGGATATTACATCGTCAATGTAGGCGGCCTGAGCGACTATACAGGCCGCGCGCCAGAGTGGGTTACTGGCATAGATAGCAACCCGCTAGCAGGACTGATGGGCCTGATTTTGCTGGGATTAATTGCCAGAGAGTTTGCTAAAACAGCTCAGCCGAAAACGACCCAATCGCAGCAGAGTCAGACTGCCTTAAACCGCACCTAGAACGGCTGCTAGAAGCGCTTGCTGGGCATGCATCCGGTTTTCTGCTTCGTTCCAGATGCGAGCCTGCTTGCCTTCCATTACCGCTTCGGTAATCTCTTCGCCGCGGTGGGCGGGTAGGCAGTGCAGCACGATCGCGTTCGGATCTGCGATCGCCAAAGCAGATTCATTGATCTGGTAGGGTTCAAAGACTGGAATGCGAGTCTTGGCTAGATCCTCTTGGCCCATGCTGGCCCAGACGTCGGTGTAGAGCGTATGGGCGCCTTCGATGGCGGCTTTGGAATCAGTGGTGACAATCACTTCGCTGCGATCGCCCGCAATCGATTGGGCCTGTTTGACAATCACTTCATCCGGCTCGTACCCCTTCGGTGTGGCCACTCGAATATTCATGCCGACGAGTGCACAGCCTAGGATCAGCGAATGAGCAACGTTATTACCATCTCCTAAATAAGTCATGGTGAGCCCTGCTAACTGATCAAATTCTTCTTGAACCGTTTGCAGATCGGCCAGAATTTGGCAGGGATGCTCTAGGTCCGTCAGAGCGTTGATGACGGGAATATCTGTGTAGTGAGCAAATTCCTCGATCTCGGTCTGAGCGTAGGTACGAATAGCCAGCACGTCTAGGTAGCGATCAAGTACGCGGGCCGTATCGGCAGCGGGTTCGCCTCTGCCGATCTGGGTCAGATTGGCGTTGAGATCGATTACCTGACCGCCAAGCTTGTACATAGCAGCAGTAAAGCTGACGCGAGTGCGAGTAGAAGCTTTTTTAAAGACCAGACCGAGAATCTTTTGAGGGCACTGAGGATTAATTTTGCCTGCTTTGATTTGGGCAGCGGTCGTCAGCAGAGCCTGCATCTCATTAGGCGTAAGGTCTGCGAGGCTAAGAAGATTTCTACCCTTGAGTGCTGCCATGAACGTATCCCCTTCGTTAAAGTAAAAAGCTATCAGATGTTTAAGGCTTTTGGAATGGGTTTGTATTCACGGGTTGTCTTTCCTCGACTGTTAGAGCTGTCGATGTCGTCAGAATCGATGACTAGCTATCGGCAGCAGCTTTTGGCCGAAGTGAGTGGCGATGTGTTGGAAATTGGCTTTGGGACGGGGCTGAATCTACCGCACTATTCAGTAGCGGTGAGTTCTTTGACGACAGTGGAGCCGAATCAAGGAATGGGTGCGATCGCCCAGAAAAGAATCGATGCCAGCCCTATCGAAGTCAATACCACTCTGCTCAACGGCGAAAATCTCTCCTTACTCGATGAAAGCTTTGACAATATCGTCTGTACCTGGACACTATGCAGCATTCCAAACGTCAAGAAAGCGCTCAGCGAAGCGTACCGAGTGCTCAAGCCCGGCGGCAAGTTCTTTTTCATCGAGCACGGCCTTAGTAACGAGCCAACTATTCAGACCTGGCAGAACAGACTCACGCCAATTCAGCGCATCGTTGCCGACGGCTGCCATATCAACCGCAAAATCGACGAGCTAGTTGCTAACGTTTTTGACGAGGTTACTGTAGAAGAATTCTACGCAGACGATCTGCCAAAGATCATGGGCTACTTCTATCGAGGTGTTGCGACAAAGGTAGGCTAAGGAGAAGTTTGTAGAGTAGTCATATTTTTCTGTGCTTGTGCATAGATTTGCAGTGCTGCTGCCATGTGCTGCTGTGCTGTTTCTCCCTTCGACTGAAACCACATCAGCGTATCAGAGTCGATTTGGACAGCAACCGTCTCAAAAGAAGTCGTAGGCATTCGCAGCTGTGCTCTAGAAAAAAATGCCTCTGTTAGTGGTGGACTATCAGATGTGTCAATATCGTCGTCTGTCATTGCGTCGATTCTAGACCAGTCTGTCCTTGAGATATCGCTCATAACGTCTCCTCTCATGAGATAGAGCCTTTCTCAATGAAATGACTCGTACGACTTGTTCATCCACTTCAGTGTAGACAATTACGACTATTCTGCCTTCTAGTAGACCGATACCTACATAGCGATCTTCCCCGTAGTCAAACCGAGTGTCTGCCTCAACGACCATTGGAGTACGAAAGATCAAATAGGCATCGGCAAAATCGAAACCATGCTTCGCGATGTTGACTTCGTTTTTCAGCTCATCCCATTCAAAATCTGCGTCCAAAATCTGTGTCTATGAACCGTGTGACTCAAGGTAGGCAGCCTACTTTTTCTTGCTAGGCGGATTGAGGGCATTGTCTAGCACTTCGCGAGCTGATTCGGCTTCATCTTTGGCATCGCGATACTTTAGATTTGTTTGTGCAAAGGTCTTGAGTGTCTTGAAGCCGCTGTTCAGTTCTTCAATCTGCTCTTCTTCGATCACTTCGTCAGTGAAGAGTAGGTCAATGAGTTCGCGAACTTTTAGGGCTTCTTCGCGAGAGCCCTGCACTTTTACTTTTAGCTTAGAGAGATTGCTGAGGGTTTGCACCGCGTCAACGACTGCATTCTCTTCGTCGGTGGGTTCGGTCTTGGGTTCTTTCACTTCGATAAATTCCTTGGGGTTGAAGCCGTCGTCAAGCTCGGTCGGGAGTTCGCCGTCGTCCAGTAGTGTCATCAGCTGGTCCATAGCCTTTTCGCGAGCTTTGTTTGAATCGCGGCCAGGAACATCTATCAAGACTTCTGGACTCTGAGCCAGGGTATATTGAACCATAATTCCAACCTAGTAATTTTGTACTGTTATCTTAACCGATAGGGTTGAAAGTCGCGGACGAAATTTGTTAAGTCGTCCAGCCGCTGTTAAGGGTCTGCCATGGTGATACTTAGTACGCTTTTTTGGGCTGAGATGCAAGCGGTTTATCAAAAAGCTAGCCAGAAAGTGGCTGAGGAGGTTGTCACTTGAGCTGCTTTCTACACGACATTGGTATGGAAAGGGAACAGGATAAGCTAGCTGTAATCTCCGACGCCTGTCTGAATCATGGTTTGTTCATTAATACGCAATTTCAGACTTTTTGGACAATCGCCCAAAAATTTTGTGCTCACCGTGATACTCAGCGCGGCGAGCATTACTCTGTGTATCATTGGCCCAATGCCTGCTGCCAAGGCTCAGATAAATCTACCCACCGAAGCGACAGAGTCTTCCTCTACCCCTGATGATCTGCGTGAGCGACTACGGCGGTTGCAGGAAGGGGCGCAGGCGGCGTCTGAGTCACCAGTCCCCGACTATTTTGATGGCAGAGCGCGTTTCCCCACCTTGGGCAGTACGATTTTTGATGCGCAGCTAGCTCGATACCTTGCCTATGTGGAAGCGGTAGGAACGCCGGATGTCCTGATTGTGGGGAGCTCTAGGGCGTTGCAAGGAATTGATCCGACGGAGCTACGCTACCGGCTGTCAGTAGAAGGATATGACAATCTGAAGGTCTACAACTTCGGTGTCAACGGGGCGACAGCACAGGTAGTGAACTTCATAGTCAGTGAGCTGCTCCCTGGAGAACTACCAGAGGTGATTGTTTGGGGGGACGGATCGCGGGCATTTAATGAGGGTCGGCGCGATCGCACCTGGGAAAGCCTACTCTCGTCTGCTGGCTATCAGTCGGTGTTACGAGGCGAAAAACCAGCAGTCGCTGATTCCCGCTCGGCTGATTCGGCTGACTCGACTGACTCTGTTGTACGCTCGGGCGGGAGCTTGACGGTGATGGAGGACGGTGATCTAGAAGGCGCTGATTTAGAGGACGGTGATTTAGAGCCGGATGCCGATGAGCCTATCCGGTTGAATATTGAACAGCTAGGGATTGACCGCTTGGGCTTTGTGGCGGTGCGCGATCGCTTCAATCCTGCCATCTACTACAGGCAGTTCGCCAGGGTCCAGGGTCGATATGACGGGGCCTATTCTTCTTTTACTTTGGGGGGTTCCCAGTCAGAGGCGCTGGCGCAGCTGGCGGCTTTTTTATCGACACGAGAGTCGCAGTTGATATTCGTAAATCTGCCGCTGAGCGATAGCTATCTAGATAGCTATCGGCTGCGTTACGAAAATCGGTTCAAAGATTTCTTGGTGGCACAGCGTGATCGCCATGGCTTTGAATTGATCGATCTGCTGACTCAGTGGCGATCACAGCCAGAGCTATTTGCCGATCCTAGCCATATTAATCAGTACGGGGCAGCTGCGATCGCCCAGCAGCTCGCTCGCCATTCCACCTTTCTATTGACAATTGATCCGGCGATCAACCCAGCAATTGATCCGGCGATCAACCCAGCAATCGATCCAGTCAGACAAAACGACATAGAGCCCTCGTCGATGACGTTCTAAAACTGGACGTTCTAAAATTGGACGTTCTGAAACTGTAGAAACTGTTGCCTAGAGCACAGCATTATATTTTCGTGCCTCCTATATTAGGCAGCAGTGTCATGTTGGAAAGTACCTTTAGGTACATATGCAGTTGCTCTAGCTAGCACACTCCCGACCTGACGCGTTTCTTTGAGTCATAGTGTTTTTGGCACTACTGCTCACCCTTAAATAAAAGATACTAGAGCTAACTATAGAAGCAACATTTAATCATTCATGGAACCCTCGGGCTCAGCCATCGGCTGGGCTCTTTTTTTGTCCGGCCCATACTTCGACTACTACTCCTAGCGAGTTTCGATTCTTTCGCGAAGCCAAATTAGAATCTATCTTCTCAAAAGAGAATTCTTAGGTGTAACGGTTCAAGAAAGCGTTAATTTAGGCTTATACCGCCTTACTAATTTCACCATGGAAAATATCTACGCAACCCTGCTCGATCAAGCTGGCCGGAAAAACTTTGAACTACCCGGTGCTTATCCTCACTACAACCCTGATCGGCCCGGCCAAGTAGAACATATCGCTCTCGATCTTGTTTTTGATATCCCCAAAAAAAGCTACAGCGGCGTCTGCAAAGTCACTATCAGACCCGTTGTCGATGGCGTCAGCAGCCTAACGATGGACGCAGTCGATCTAAAAATAAAGTCAGTCAAAGTCGGCAACACCAAACAGACCTTTGACTACGACGCACAGCAGCTCAAAATCGCACTCAAGAAGCCTACCAAAGCCAATCAACCGTTTACCCTCGCGATCGACTACACAGTGGAGACTCCTCAGCGCGGCATCTATTTTGTCGGTCCAGACAAGCACTATCCCGGCAAACCGACTCAAATCTGGACGCAAGGAGAAGATGAAGATTCTCGCTTTTGGTTTCCCTGCTTTGACTATCCTGGTCAGCTAGCAACCTCAGAAATTCGTGCCCAGGTTCCCAAGAAATTCAGAGTTGTCTCCAATGGCGATCTAGTGTCTACCGAAAGTGAAGGTACCGACAAGATCTATCACTGGAAACTGGACAAGCCACATCCTAGCTATCTGATGACGTTAGCAATTGGTGAATTCGATGAAATCGCTGATGAGTGGCAAGGTAGACCGGTTCGATACTTTTTTGAGAAGGGCCGCAAAACAGAGGCCAAGCTGACGATGGGCAAAACACCTCAGATGTTAGATGCGCTCAGCAAGTGGTTTGGCTATACCTATCCGTTTTCTAAATACGATCAGGTGTGCGTTAGCGACTTCATCTTTGGTGGAATGGAGAACACGACGACTACGCTACTGACTGACCGCTGCCTAATCGACGAGCGAGCGGCAATCGATAATTTGCGTGCTGAAACTTTGGTAGCTCACGAACTGGCTCATCAGTGGTTCGGTGATTTGATCGTGATTAACCACTGGTCGCAGGCATGGGTCAAAGAAGGCGCTGCCACCTATTCTGAAGTGCTGTGGATAGAAGACACGCAGGGCCAAGACGAAGCGTTCTACTACCATCTAAATCATGCTCGCGCCTATCTAAGTGAAGATAGAAGTCTCTATCGTCGGCCTTTGGTAACTCATATCTACCGCGAGGCGATTGAGCTATACGACCGCCATATCTATGAGAAAGGATCTTGTGTTTACCACATGATTCGGATGGAGCTAGGCGATGAGCTGTTTACTAGAGCGCTGCGAACGCTGCTAGAAGATAACGCGCACAGTACGGTCGAAACCATTGATTTGCTCAGAGCGATTGATAAAGCGACGGGCCGAAATCTACGGTTTCTATTCGATCAATATGTGTATCGCGGTGGTCATCCGGACTACAAGGTGGGCTACAGCTGGGATAGCGATAGTAACCTGGCAAAGTTGACCGTGACGCAAACGCAGGTAGAAGACGGCAAGTCTCAGGTGCAAGAGGGCTTATTTGATCTAAAGGTGCCTATTGGCTTTGGGTATGTGAAAGACGGAAAACCAGCGCTGAAGACATTTAAAGTGCGGGTGCACGAGCGTGAGCAGGCGCTGTATTTTCCATTGGAGGAAAAGCCGGATTTCGTTAGCTTCGATGTGGGCAATCACCTGTTAAAGACGGTTGAGCTGACTTATCCGGTCGCAGAACTAAAAGCGCAGCTACGGTCTGACCCGGATCCCATTTCTAGACTGCTGGCGGCAGAAGCCCTTGCAAAAAAGGGAAGCTTGGAGGCGGTTGAGAGCTTAGAACAAGCGCTAAAAGATGAGCCGTTTTGGGCGGTCCGCGCAGAAGTGGCAAAACAGCTAGGATCTGTGCAGTTGGCTCAGGCGGAGACGGCTCTGATCGGGGGTCTCAAAGACAAGCATCCGAAGGTGCGAAGAGCTGTGGTTACGGCTTTGGGGGGTGTGAAGACAGCCGATAGCTATAAGGCGCTAAAGGGGGTCGTAGAGAAGGGCGACCAGAGCTATTACGTAGAGGCGACGGCAGTGCGATCGCTCGGCAAAGTCGGTACCGCTACGCTAGAGGGCAAAGACAAAGAGAAAAAGACCCTAAAGCTGCTGGATATGGTCCTAAAAGAAAGAGAAGGCTGGAATGAAGTGGTCAGGAGTGGTGCGATCGCCGGGCTCAGCCAGTTCAAAACCTCTGAAGCCGCGCTGAACTTACTGCTACCCTACACCGAACTAGGTGTTCCTCAGCCCCTTAGACTCGCTGCCATCAGAGCACTGGGTTCGATTTCTACTGGACAAGAGAAAATTGCTACCGAAAGGATATTAGAGAGACTAGAGGCGCTCGCTAGAGAAGACTTTTTTCTGACTCAAGTAGCCACAGTAGGGGCACTAGCTCAGATGGACGTGCGCGGCGCTGTGACTATCTTGCGAAGTCTGGCGGACCACAGCCCAGACGGACGGGTAAAGCGACGGGCAGATGAAGCAGCACAAAAGGTGCAGAAGAAGATTGGATCGGATGGTGCGATCGCCGATCTGCGCCAGGAACTAGATGAAGTAAAACAAACCAACAAAGAGTTAAAAAGCCGGTTAGAGAACTTAGAAGCAAAGTCAAATCAATAAGTCGTGATGCCATTTTTGGTACATACACTGACGGTATCCGTACATGCGCGGGGAAACGACCTGGCTGTTGCAAATTTTGCTTAGATAGTGAAAGTACTGTTGTGAAATAAAAGAGCTGATGCGTTTTTGTCGGCAGCTCCCTTATCTTTTCATCATCACTATCTATCTATCTGCTACTTAAGAGAGTGCTGTTGTTCTAGATTAGTTCAACAGCACTCTTCTTTTTTTGCAACTCTTTATATTCCACCGCTGCATCCGTAAAACTTACGAACAATTCTAAACGTAGAGAAAAATAATAGAGACTGCTGAACTTTACAGAAATTGTAGCAAATCCTCAAATTTGGTTAGTTGCGAAAGCCTTATCTGGGTAAAGTCTGTAAAGACGAGACAAATGCTTTATTTCAACAGAATAGCTGCGAATTTCGCATTTATAGAATACATATCGTCACTTTGTACCAGAATCGATCGGACAGTTGCTGGCACTTTGCAAGCTACGCTGCCCCCAAGAATGTTGTTGTAATATTAGGAGTTCAGTCCATTGAAAAAAATCCTTATCATTTTGTCTGAATGGGGCTTTTGGGGTGAGGAACTCATCGGACCTCTAGAAACCTTTGACAAAGCTGGCTATGAAGTCACATTTGCCACGCCAAATGGTAAGCGTCCAGTTGCCCTACCGCCTAGCATGGATCCCGACTATATCGATCCGCCTCTAGGCAAAAGCGTCACCTCCCCTGAAGTCGCCGCGAAGGTAAAAGAAATTGACCAGTCACCTCGGCTAAACTATCCACTCAACATTTCAGAAGTTGTGCCCAAGATGCCTTATTTCAGCTCTCCTAGCCTAATTCGCGATTTGGAAGCTTATTACAGTCAACTTGCCAAAGTCGAAAGAGAATACCTTTCACAGTACGACGCGCTTTTGATTGTAGGTGGCAGCGGTCCAATTGTTGATCTCGCCAACAATCAGCGAATTCATGATATTATCCTTTGCTTCAAGAAGATGGATAAGCCGATTGGCGCAGAGTGCTACGGCGTGGCCTGCCTAGCGTTCGCCAGAGAGCTAGAAGATCGCAAGAGCCTGATCTGGGGCAAACATGTTACTGGGCACTGCAAAGAGTACGACTATCATGACGGCACGGGCTTTATGGGCACCGACTTCAACATGGGACCACCGCCCTATCCTTTAGAGTACATTCTGCGCGATGCGACCGGCCCAGAAGGATCGTACATCGGCAACTTTGGCAAAGAAACTTCTGTAATTGTTGACTATCCGTTTATCACTGGACGGTCCACGCCCGACTCTTATCTTACTGGCGAGAAGATGGTTGAAGTAATAGAAGACGGCCTGACGCGCTACGGCTGGTAGGTTTTAGCTAGCCTGCTGAACATCTTGGGATAAGGGAGAGAACTATCTCTCTTATCCCCACGGTCCCCCTATTTCGGAAATAACTATGACAGAAAAGACTGGCCATTACGCGATTCTAGAACAGTTTTTAGCGGATGGCGTAGAGTATATATTTGGTAACCCTGGGACAGTTGAGCAGGGTTTTATCGACGCGCTTGCCGACTATCCACAGCTAAAGTATGTGCTAACGCTGCAAGAAAGTGTTGCCCTGATGACTGCTGATGGCTATGCGCGGGCGACGCAAAAGCCGACTGTGGTGCAAATCCACAGTGCGCCAGGGCTGGGTAACGCGGTAGGTGCAATGTATCAGGCGATGCGTGGCCATGCGCCGCTGGTGGTGATTGGGGGTGATGCGGGGATAAAGTATCAGGCGTTAGACGCGCAGATGGCGGCTGATTTGGTGGCGATCGCAGAACCTGTCACAAAGTGGTCAACTATGGTCTCCGACCCCGACTCTTTGCTCAGAGTCCTGCGTCGGGCGATCAAAATTGCCTCCACGCCACCGATGGGACCTGTGTACATCTGCCTGCCTCAAGACATTCTCAACGAGATTGCAACAGAACCCGTTCGTCCGACCTCGCTACCGTCTACTCGCGTAGTCCCCGATGATGCCACAATTCAAGAGATGGCTCAGCTGTTGATCAATGCCAAGCAGCCCATGCTGTATGTGGGCGACGGCGTAGCCTATTCGGGCTCTCAAGCAGCCCTCACGAAAGTCGCTGAGCTGCTAGGCGCAGAAGTGCGCGATGTGGACTCTGGTGAGCTGAATATGGACACCACCCATCCGCTATATCAGGGCAGCACGGGCCATATGTTTGGCAGCAGTAGCCTACCGACCTTGCAGCGTGGTGATGTGAACTTGGTCTGCGGCACCTACGTTTTGCCCGAGGTATTTCCTGAAGTAGGTGACATCTTTGCGCCGGATGCAAAAGTCTTGCATGTGGATCTCAATGCCTATGAGATTGCTAAGAATCATCCGGTTGATATAGGTGTTGTGGCTGATCCAAAGTCAACGCTGTTGCTCCTAGCTGAGGCTATTCAGAATCTTCAAACAGAAGAGCAGCGACAGATTTCGATTGAGCGGAAGCAGGCTTTGGCGGCGGAGAAACAGGCTCAGCTACAGGAAGCGCTGGCTGGCGATCGCGCTCAAGAACAAGACGGACGGCTTCACTTTGCCAGCTTCATGAATGCCTTCGCGCAGCAGCTACCAGCAGATACGATTGTGTTTGATGAAGCGCTGACTTCTTCTCCCGCACTGACTCGGTATTTGCCTCCTCGCGAAGAAGGACATTACTTTGTTACTCGCGGCGGTTCTCTAGGCGTCGGTATTACAGGTGCGATTGGGGTCAAGCTAGCAAATCCTGACAAAACTGTAGTCGGCTTCACGGGCGATGGTGGCAGCATGTACACCATTCAGGCATTGTGGACCGCCGCTCGCTACAACGTGGATGCCAAGTTTGTGATTTGCAACAACCGCTCTTACAAGCTGCTACAGCTCAATATCCAACAGTTTTGGGAAGAAGAATCTATTCCCGCTCATGACTTCCCGCTTAGTTTTGACCTTTCTAAACCTGCTATTCGCTTTGATGAGCTGGCTCGATCTATGGGGGTCAAAGCCATTCGCGTTGAGCGCCCAGAAGAGATTGATTCGGCTGTAGAAATGGCGATCGCGCACAAAGGTCCATTTCTACTCGACGTTGTGATTGAAGGAGATATCAATCCACAGCAGATTCAGTTAGAGTGCGGCACTCTCGAAGACTAACAATGAGAAATATTGTGTGATGAATACAACAGATACCGCTAAATACGATGTTATCATTGTCGGCGCGGGTTCAGCGGGCTGCGTTTTAGCCAATCGTCTCAGCAGCGATCCTACCGTGCAGGTTTTGTTGCTTGAGGCGGGTGGTCCAGACATCAATCCCGATATCCACGATCCGACCAAAGTCTTGAAACTATGGGGATCAGATCTCGACTGGCGCTACATGAGCGAGCCCCAAGCTCAGCTCAATAATCGCAAAATCATGATTTCACGAGGCAAGGTATTGGGTGGGTCTAGCTCGCTCTACGCCATGGTGTATGTGCGGGGCAACCGCCGTGACTTCGACCACTGGAATGCGCTAGGCAACGAAGGATGGTGCTATGACGATGTACTGCCCTACTTCAAAAAGTCAGAGAGCTTTATCGGTGAAGCCTCTGAGTTTCAAGGCTCCGAGTTTCATGGTAGTGACGGCCCTTTGAATGTCCGCACTTGCCCCCATCCTACGCCAGTTGCCTATGCCTTTACAAAAGCGGCATCCGAGCTAGGATACGGTGGCCCTCAGTGGGATCACAACAGCGCGCAGCAAGAAGATGGTGGTGGCCTCTACCAGATGAATGTGACGGCTGACGGACAGCGATGCAGCTCAGCCGTAGCCTTTCTTAATCCTGTGCTAAATCGGCCTAATCTCACAGTAAAGACCTATGCTCAAGTCACTCGTCTGAGGTTTTCTGGTCAGCGGGTTGTAGGGCTAGAGTTCTCTTACAATGGCCAAATACAGCAAGCAGATGCTGAGCGTGAGGTTGTTCTTTGTACAGGTGCTTTCGATAGTCCTAAACTGCTGATGCTCTCCGGTATTGGTCCAGCGGAGGTACTCAGGCAGCATGGCATTGAAGTTGTTTTAGATCTGCCTGGGGTGGGCGCTAATTTACAAGATCATTTGCTGCTGCCAATAATCTACCAGTCTAAGCAAGCGCTACCAACGCCAGAATTTATTGCGGAGGCGGGCCTATTCGTTCGCAGCCGTCAGGGTCTAGAGGCAGCGTCTCCAGATCTCCAATTTCATTTTAGCGCGGGCATTCCTGAATTTGTCCCTCCAGAGGCTGGCATTCAAGGATCTACTTTCTTCTTTGTTCCTATTCTAGTGAAGCCGCAAAGCCGAGGGTCTGTTTCTATCCGCTCGGAAGATCCGTTTGCAGCGCCAGTCATTCAGCCCAACTACTTACAGTCTAAAACGGATCTAAACGTACTCGTAGAAGGGGTCCGCCTATCTCGAAAGCTCGCAGATACGCTGGCTTTTGCTCCCTTCAACGGTGGCGAAATCGCACCGGGCATGGGCTGTAAACCACTTGAGATAGAACAGTACATTCGCCAGAATGCTTCTACAGTTTGGCACCCTGTGGGCACCTGCAAAATGGGCCACGATGTGCAAGCTGTTGTTGATCCGCAGCTGCGCGTGCATGGCATCGAAGGTCTACGGATAGCCGATGCGTCGGTGATGCCCACTATCCCTAGCGGCAACACTAATGCGGCCTGCATCATGATCGGTGAAAAGGCCGCTGATCTAATCACTTTGGCTTGATCACTCTGGCCTTGATCACTTTGGCTTGATCACTTTGGCCTGACTTTTTCACAGTTTGTTCTTTCCCCTAACTCATTTACAAGAGGATTTTATTATGGCCGCTACCGTCGGAATAGCACCCCTAAGCCAAACAGAACTTCAGTCATTTGCTGAGAATTGGTACCGCAAGCTAGACGTGCATGCACCGCTTGCAGAGTTCGTACCGCTTCTGGCCGACCAGGGATTGGAGATGATATTTCCTGAAGCGACCGTGACTGGCTTTGAGGGTTTTAAGGGCTGGTACGAGAAGGTGATTTGTATCTTCTTTGATGAAGTGCATACGGTCAAGTCGGTCGAGCTGCTTGAAGTGGGAGAAATTACTAAGGTCAAAGTTGTTGTGAAATGGGAAGCTAGCGTTTGGAATGCGCCTGAACCCTACAGCTCTCGAATTGTTTTAGATGCTTATCAAACTTGGCTGGTGCAGCGATCGCCTCAAACTCAGCAGCCTGTAGTGCTGCGCTACACCGTCGATTCTCTAGACTACGCCGAAGGCTCAGCTCAGCTCTAGCGACAGTAAGCTTGTTCATTTTTCACAAAGACTATGGCACATTTACGTTCACAATCAACAGTCTATCTACGCCCGGTTCTATGGGTAGGACTCATCGCAGTGATGCTTAATCTAGATGGATTGTCGGCATCGGCAAATCCTTCAGATCTAGTAGATTCTATCCATGATGCTGATGCATCTTCAGAGATTTCACCGACAGGTCAATTATCTCCAGAATTACTATCTACAGCTTCTGAAGAATCAGAAACTCTAGAGACAGTCACCGCAGAAAATCAGATGGCAGAATCTGGTGTTGCTGATGCTAAAAGTAATCTTCTAGAACTGAGTTCACCCGACTATTCTGCTTCAGAGCCTGATTCAAGACTTGCTTCAAGGGATGCCTCCGAATTACTCAATGCTGAAGGTATCGCAATCGATACCGAGGACTTACAGACATTAGATGCCACCGTCTTAGGTGTCCCTGTCGCTCAAAATGAAATTAGCGATACTGAGGATACTGATAACACCGATGTAGAGGAAGAAGTCTATCGTCAGGATGGTCCCTATCTAACGATATATGGCGTTCCTATTCAAAGAAGAGGGTTTGCAGAAGACTCTATCGGTCGAGCAACATTCGATAACGGCGGCGGTGGCGGTGGCGCGATAGGCTATCGGCTAGGCGATTTTAGATTTGACGCTGAACTCTCCTATTTTACCAATCCGTTCAACGAGCTGTTCTTCTTTAATCCAGGTACGACCGAGGTTGCACCGAATCAACCAGAAGAATCGCCAGGGGCTTTCGTCGATGGCCGCGCTGTGATGTTCAACGTCTACTACGATATTCCACTGAGCAAGCGGTTTCGTCCGTATGTTGGTGCTGGCGTTGGCTTTTACAATGGCCGAATTAACGATTTGTCACCACCGGGATTTGGCGGATTCGTGGCTAACAGTAGCAGTCCCAATCTGGCTGCATACCAGCTTAGGGCCGGACTAAACTATTCACCTAACTCTAGGTTCGATCTGTTCACAGGCTACCGATTCTTTCGAGGAGAACGATTTGAGTATCCTATTGAAAACAGTGACCTATTGCTAAGACCCAATGGTCTAAAAAGTAGCAGCTTGGAAGCAGGCGTTCGAGTTGTTTTCTAGCTCATACTTTTGCCAATTCTGACAACAAAAAGATTTGGTCAACAGTTGTCATTTGTTGTTAACACTTATCTTCAAGACATATGAAATATCGGCTATTAGGGAAAAGCGCACTGCGAGTATCCGAGCTTTGTTTAGGCGGCGGTACCTTTGGCACCAACTGGGGTACTTTGGGCTCCGACAAACAAGAAAGTCAACGGATCTTTGATGCGTTTACGCAGGCAGGTGGCAACTTCATAGACACTTCTAATCGCTATCAGGAGGGTCAGTCAGAAGCGTTTCTAGGAGAGTTTATTCAATCCGATCGCGATCGCTATGTAATGGCGACCAAGTTTTCTTTGGTCGATGGGATGCAAACAGGCGATGATCCCAACGGCTGCGGCAACCACCGCAAAAATCTCTTTCGCTCAGTAGAAGGAAGCCTCAAGCGTCTAGGGACAGACTATATCGATCTGCTGTGGGTTCATATTTGGGACTACAGCACGCCAATGGCAGAGATGATGCGGGCGCTAGACGACCTAGTTCGCCAGGGAAAAGTACTTCATATTGGGGCTTCTAACTTTCCAGCATGGTGGATTGCCAGAGCCAATCTACTCGCAGAGACCCGAGGCTGGACGCCCTTTACAGCTACCCAGCTAGAGTACAGCATGGTTGAGCGCTCTTGTGAGCCAGAATTTTTACCGATGGCAAAAGAACTGGATTTAGCCTTTGCCTGCTGGTCCCCTTTGGCGGGCGGGCTGGTCAGCGGCAAATACAATCGCGGCCAGTTAGATCCTGGCCAACCTCATCGTCTGCTGCCTCATACCGATCCTGAAAAGCAGGCGTACTGGTACAGTGCCACCCAGCGCAACCTCGCGATTATGGAAAAGGTAATTAAAATTTCTGAAAACATTGGCCGATCGCCTGTGCAGGTTTGCCTGCGCTGGTTGATGCAAAAGCCTGTTGTTTCTGTTCCCATTTTCTCGGCTCGCACCTTAGAACAGGCAAAAGAAGACTTAGGCTGCTGTGATTTTCACCTGAGCCCTGAAGATATAGAACTGCTAGATAAAGCCAGCGAACCCGCGATCGCATCGGTAATGCCAGCAGTTGGTCCCTACCCTTACCCGATGCTGGAGTTTGGTAGTCCGGCTCTACCAGACTTTTACTCGCGAGCACTGTTGTTTGGTAGCACAGAAAAGCAAATCATCAACGATCGCAAAGCTATTCCTTATTTCTACAACCCCGACAACTAATCCATTCTCAACACATCCCATTCACAAAGAGGTTTTTATCATGGGCGCAGCGCCAGACACCGCACTAGGGAACTTATACCAAGAACACATTCAGCTGATTCTCAAGAAAGATATTGAAGCACTGTTAGATCAATACACCGACGATGCTCTGTTGATTAGCAGTTTTGAAAAAACACCTAAATACTTTCGCGGTCGTGAAGAACTGCGCGAGCATTTTCAAGGGATCTTGGGCATTGATGGCTTAGATGTAGATATTGCTTTTTGGGCAGAGACTGAAGACCCCGACACGCTGATGATTGTCGAAGCGATCAAGCTAAAAACAGCCGAAGGAGAAGCAAGTATGCGCTTCGCTGATAGCTGGGTACTCAAAGAAGGCAAAATCGCCATTCACTTTGCGGGAATGGTGCAGCACGCAGACGGCTCACTGGCATGAACAAGGCCCTACTGAAGAAAGACTAACGCTATGAAACTCAAGAATAAGAAAATCGGAATCCTAATAGAGAGCGATTTCTACGAACAAGAGATTTGGTACTACAGCTATCGCTTCGCAGAAGAAGGCGCTGAGGTTCATTTTCTCACTCGGCTGTGGGGTCAGCCTTCGCTCACGTTTACCGGGCACGAGTACAAAGCTCCCTTTACCTGTTCTGAAAGCTTTGAGAACATGAGTGATGCGGAACTGCAAAGTTACGATGCGATTATTGTACCGTCAGCGATGGTGAGCGACCGCCTCCGCTATAGCGAAGACCCGCGTCAGCTCTCACCAGCTACAGAATTTGTAAAACGCGCCTTTGCCGATACGGGCATCCTCAAAGGCATCATCTGTCACGGCATGTGGCTAGTGTCTCCCGCGCCAGAGCTAGTGCGCGGTCGCCGGGTCACCTGTCACAACAATCTCTATGGCGATGTGACAAACATGGGCGCAATCTATGTTGATAGAGACGTTGTTCATGACGCGGATCTGGTCACGGGTCGCAGCGGCGCTCACTGTCATCTGTTTGCCAAAGAGATGATCTCAATGCTAGCCGACGCCAAACAATATCATATTCACGCTGTTGCCTGAAGGAGTCTTTGAATGAACGTTATGCAAATTTTCTCGCAGGTCGCAATTACCTGTGAAGATGCGATCACCACCGAAAAATTCTACACCCAGTACTTTGGCTTTCGCCGGGCCCGGGTAGCAGAGCTGCCCGACGGTGCTCAAATTGTCTTTCTAAAGATGGGTGATAGTGCCTTCTATCTAGAGTTATTTCAGGCAACAGAAGAATCTCCAGCTCCGGCTGCCACCAATGACGGACCGCAGTATCCGGGCGTTCGTCACCTCGCATTCAAGGTGGCTAGTGTCGATGCCAAGCTCAATGAGATTGGCGAGGCGGCCAAAGTCACACTCGGTCCTTTGAACTTTGACGACTATATTCCTGGATGGAGAACTGCGTGGATTGCCGATCCTGACGGACGCATTATTGAGCTTAGCGAAGGCTTTGTCGATCAAGAAGATCCGCCTCAGCTCGCGGCTTAGTAGAGAATAACTGTCGCCTCTAAACACCGTTGAATGTGAACCTACAACCCTCAACTATTCCTATGCAACCACCTGCTTTTCCCTCCTCCGATCTAATCGCTGGCTACGTCACCAAATACGACAAAGAATTCGATGTTTTCGGCATCAAAACTTCTGATGGTAGAGAATACAATGTTCTGCTCGGCGATATGACCTTTGCCAAGCTGATCCAAAACCTGGATGAAGCCTATCCTGATGCAACTGGCACGATGCGGACCATGCTCACGCCGGGTCGCCAGCTCTTTGTCTATGGCGTTTCCTATCCCGACTCTCCAAAATTTGAAGCCAAGCAGATTGTTTTTGTTGGTCGCGATGCTGAAGCCTTCGCCTTTGAAAAGCAGAACTGGTGGGTCGATCAGGTAAAGTCGCTAGCTGACTTTTATCTAAAAGCTCAGTTTGGCGACGAACCAGTTGACTACAGCCACTACCGCACAACGCTTAACCTATCAGGCGTAAAGTCTGATACGAACTATCGCCAAGAGACAGACACAATCTCTCGCCTGGTATATGGGTTTGCGACCGCCTTTATGATGACGGGTGAGGATCGTTTTCTCGAAGCAGCTGAAAAAGGAACAGAATATCTGCGCGAGCACATGCGCTTTGTCGATCAAGATGAGGAGATTGTTTACTGGTATCACGGGATTGATGTGCAAGGCGATCGCGAACAAAAAATCTTCGCCTCCGAATTCGGCGACGACTACGACGCGATCCCCGCCTACGAGCAAATCTACGCCCTCGCAGGCCCCACCCAAACCTACCGAGTCACTGGCGATCCACGCATTCTCAGCGACGCCGAGCAAACTATCCAACTGTTTGACAAATTCTTCCTCGACCAGAGCGAGCACGGCGGCTATTTCTCTCACCTAGAGCCCGTCATGCTAGACCCGCGTAGTGAGTCTCTAGGCCGCAACAAAGGCACCAAGAACTGGAACTCCGTCGGCGATCACGCCCCTGCCTACCTAGTCAATCTTTACCTCGCTACAGGACGCCAGGAATACGCCGATATGTTGGAATACACCTTCGACACTATCGAAAAGCGGATGCCTGACTTTGAGGAAAGTCCCTTTGTTCAAGAGCGCTTTTTTGAAGACTGGTCAAAAGATCAGACCTGGGGCTGGCAGCAGAACCGTGCTGTCGTTGGTCACAACCTCAAAATCGCCTGGAACCTAATGCGGATGCAGAGCCTGAAGCCAAAGGAACAATATGTCGAGCTAGCTGAAAAGCTGGCGCAGACAATGCCCGATGTAGGCAGCGATCGCCAGCGCGGCGGCTGGTACGATGTGGTTGAACGCACGGTTGAACCCGGTCAAAAATTCCACCGTGTGGTCTGGCACGATCGTAAAGCCTGGTGGCAGCAAGAGCAGGCGATCCTGGCCTACTTGATCTTGGCAGGCTGTCTGGGCAATGAAGAATTCGACTATCTTCGCCACGCCAGAGAAGCGTCCGCCTTCTACAATGCCTGGTTCCTAGATACTGAAGACGGCGGCGTTTACTTCAATGTATTAGCCAACGGCCTGCCCTACCTAGCAGGCGGCAACGAGCGCGGCAAAGGCTCTCACTCCATGAGTGGCTACCACTCTACAGAGCTGTGCTATTTGGCCGCAGTCTACACCAACCTGCTAGTGAAAAAGCAGTACATGGACTTCTACTTCAAGCCCCAGCCCAACGGCTTCCCTGACGGCATTCTGCGCGTCTCGCCCGATATCTTGCCAGCAGGCAGCGTGAGAATCGGATCTGTTGAGATTGATGGAAAGGCGTACAGCGACTTTGACGCTGAAGCGCTAACGGTCAAGCTGCCTGAGATGGAAACAGCGGTGAAGGTGAAAGTGCGATTGGAAGCCGTTTAATAATCGGGCTGGGCCCATAGAATACGGACCCGCCCCGTCGCTGCGCGCTACCAAAATCCTCTTCTCTCTTACCTCCTCCAATAATCAAGACCTAACACTCTCTAACCACACATGGAAATCAACATCACCACCGTCGATAAGATCAAAGTCGTCGCGGTCAGCGGCGACATTGACGCTAGCACCGCACCCACCGCTCAGCAAGAAATTCTTCCAGTCGCGCAAGAAAGCGAACCTATTCTGCTCGATCTCACCGAGGTCGAGTACATGTCCAGCGCGGGACTCCGAGTGCTGCTCTCTGTCTATCGTCAGGTTACTGCCAAAGACATTCCCTTTGTTCTAGTTGGCCTGTCCGAAGAACTCCAAGACACCATGTCTGTCACCGGATTTCTAGACTTCTTTACTATCTGCGAGACCCAAGAAGCCGGTCTAGATCAGCTAACAACTCTCGTTTCCTGCTAGGAGAACTCACCCATGATTATGGAACGCATCGACTCGATGCCCACCCAGACCGAAGCCGGATTCAAGATTCGACGCGGTCGTCCTTTTCCCTACGGCGCAACGCTAGTGCCTGGCGGCGTTAACTTTTCGGTTTTCTCTAGCGGCAGCAATCGCTGCACGCTAGTGCTTTTCAAACGAAGAGAAACAGAGCCCTTTGCAGAAATTCCTTTCCCGAAAGAGTTTCGCACGGGTAACATCTTTACCATGACTGTCTTTGATCTCGATCATGAGAGCATTGAGTATGGCTATCGGATGGATGGACCGTACAACCCAGAAGCAGGCGACTGGTTCAATTCCAACAAGATTCTGGCCGATCCCTATGCTAAGGCGCTCGGTGGCCGCGAAGTTTGGGGAAATACGCCCGATTGGAACATTCCTCAGCAGCATCGATCGCAGATTGTTCTAGATGATTTTGACTGGGAGAGCGATCGCCCCCTAGAGATCCCTCACGAAGATCTCGTCATCTATGAGATGCACGTCCGCAGCTTCACCCGCGACGCTTCTTCAGGCATCAAGGAAAATCATCGTGGCACCTTCGCGGGTATCCGCGACAAAATTCCCTATTTAAAGGAGCTAGGCGTCAACGCGGTTGAACTCATGCCTGTCTTTGAGTTCGATGAGTTTGAAAACTCTCGGCCCAATCCAGATACTGGAGAAACGCTTTATAACTACTGGGGCTACAGCACTGTTAGCTTCTTTGCGCCGAAAGCTGGCTATGCGGCAACGGGTCGATTCGGCATGCAGGTAGATGAGCTGAAAACGCTGATCAAAGAGCTGCACAAGAACGGTATCGAAGTGATTCTCGATGTGGTGTTTAACCATACCGCTGAGGGAAATGAGCGCGGGCCGACGATCTCCTTTCGTGGGTTAGACAACAAGACTTACTACATGCTGACGCCTGAGGGCTATTACTACAACTTCAGCGGCTGCGGCAATACGCTCAACTGTAACAATCCAATTGTTCGTAATTTTGTCTTGGATTGTCTGCGCTATTGGGCCGCGGAATATCATATTGATGGCTTCCGGTTTGATCTAGCGGCGATTTTGGGCCGCGATCCGTGGGGTGCGCCAATGGCAAACCCACCGCTGCTAGAGATTTTGGCTTTCGACCCGATTCTAGCTAAGTGCAAGCTGATTGCCGAGGCTTGGGATGCGGGCGGGCTCTATCAGGTAGGCTCTTTTCCGGCCTATGGCCGCTGGGCTGAGTGGAATGGTAAGTTCCGCGACTGTGTGCGTCAGTTCCTAAAAGGGGACGATGGAACTATTGGCGAAATGGCGCAGCGCTTGCAAGGCTCTCCCGATCTCTATGCAGCCGCAGGCCGCGCTCCAGCAACTTCAATTAATTTCATTACGGCCCACGATGGCTTTACCTTAGCCGATTTGGTCTCGTTTAACGAGAAGCATAACGAGGCGAACGGTGAGGGCAATAACGATGGCGATAATGACAGCCATAGCTGGAACTGTGGGGCGGAAGGCTGGACAGAGGACGCGGGGATTAATGCGCTGCGATCGCGTCAAATGAAAAATGCGATCGCCATGCTAATGATGGCCCAAGGCGTCCCCATGCTGCTAATGGGCGACGAAATGGGTAGAAGCAAAAATGGTAACAACAACACCTACTGCCACGACAACAAACTTAACTGGCTAGATTGGGATTTACTCAAAGCAAACCAAAGTTTGTTCCAGTTTGCCAAGCACTGCATCAGCTTCCGCCTAGCTCACCCCGTCTTGCGCCCTAGCCAGCACTTCCAAAACCGCGACTACATGGGCAGCGGCTACGCTGATATTACCTGGCACGGCACTCAGGCTTGGAACGTTGACTGGTCTGAGCGCAGCAAGTGCTTAGCCTTCATGCTCTGTGGTAGCCATGCCAAAAGCGGCCAGGTCAAAGACGACTTTATCTACGTTGCCATGAACATGGACTGGCAAACCCACTGGTTCGATGCGCCAGGACTTCCACTCGGTCAGCAGTGGCATATAGCGGCTAATACTGGCGCGGACATCGACCATTTCAACCTTGGACAAGAGCCACCACTAAGCGATCAAAAGGGACTGTTACTGCGTGATAGGTCCGTAGTTGTTCTCGTTGGTCGATAGTCTTCTAATCTCTTTTTCTCTTTCTGCTTAAACCTATACACAGACTCAAAACTATGACATTTACTGCTACTCTCGAAACTCGCGACAACAATGCCATTATTAAGCTATCAGGCGACCTAGATGCCAGCACCGCCGCTGAGTTCAAAACTCAGGTAGAAGCTGCTGCTGCTACCGAGCCAAAGCACCTAGTACTAGATATGGCTGAACTTGACTACATGGCCAGTGCAGGCTTGCGCGTTTTGATTTTTGCCAAACAAAAGATGGGACAGGCCGTAGAGATATACGTGGTTGCGCCACAGGAGCTAGTGCTCGGCACTATCGAAAAAACAGGCTTCCATCACAGCGTTCATATTGTTGAAAAGTACGAAGAAGCGGTTGCGGTCTAGAGAATCGGCTACTGGCTAAGCGCATGAGCTACCGACCCACCTCACCCTTCGGGCACCCCTCCCTAGAGAGGATTTTTCCCAGTTGGGAAACGATTAAGCGCCGAGTTAGATCGCTTTTAACCTCATAGCCTGAAGTAGATCCTCTCCGGTGGAGGGGTGGCGCGTAGCGACGGGGTGGGTCTCGGCGTGTGACGCCAAACAGGTGTACGCCTTCGGCGCAAGCACACTTCACCCATCATTTCTTCTGCAATCCATCATGGAACCCTTAACCGTGTCCGGCACGCTGGACTCCCTCAAGACTATTGCAGCCTACGTTCTCTCTGCTGCGGAAGCAGCAGGCTTAGAGAAAAAAGCAGCCTATAAGCTTAGACTAGCTGTCGATGAAGTTGCGACTAATATCATTCTTCACGGCTATAAAGAGGCTGGCCGAACGGGTGATATTCAACTAACTACTGATCTCGATAAAACCACTTTCACAATCACCCTAGAAGATTCTGCTATTCCCTACGATCCCTATCAGCATCTCTGCCCAGACGAACACGAGCTAAACAAAGAGCTGCACGAAAGACCAATCGGTGGGCTGGGTGTCTTTTTAGCAATAGAAGGCGTTGATAAATTCGCCTACGAATTCGTTGATGGGCACAATCGCAATCAGTTCACTCTAAATTTGCCAGGGGCACCTAGTCTGGCAGATTCAAAGGGAGCGCCTTCTGACACGCCCTTATCTGCTGCTCAACCCACGCGCTAACCAGCTATGCCGACCCTAACACCGCCTACCAAATTGCCTGCTGCTTCGACGCTTCGCGATCCTCAGCAGCTAGCCACGGACCTGACCGAGGTGATTTTGCCACTGGGAATGGCGCTCTCGAAAGAGACAGACTGTGATCGCCTCCAAGAACTCGTGCTAAAAGAAGCCAAAAAACTTTGCAACGCGGATGCAGGCAACTTCTATCTGCGCCGTGAGAATGAGCTGCACTTAGTCGCGATTCACAACGACAGTCTCTACATGGAAGAGGAAGGCTCGATCGAGCGAATTTTAAGTATCGATCCAATTCCTCTAGGCAGCGATTCAGATGCGGTCAATAGCCTGGTAGTACGGGCTGCGCGATCAGGAGAGAGTCTGCATATTCCTGACGTCAGGGCGCTACAGAATGACGAAGTATCAGTCATTCGCACTTTTGATGAGAAATATAGCTATCAGACAGTTTCTTGTCTGACCGTACCTTTCAAAGATGCGGATGGAAGTGCGATCGCCGTTCTCCAACTCTTCAATAGCAAAACTCCTGACGGCGACATCATTCCCTTCAGCGCCTACCGTCAGCAGGTGATCGAATGGTTAGCCGCCCAGGCTACCGCTGCGCTGAACAACCAGCAACTCCTACAGCAACAGTCTCAATTTCTCAAAGGCGAGCGCGATCTGCAAATTGGTCGCCAGATTCAGCTCGACTTCCTTCCAGAATCTCTCCCAGAAATTCCCGGCTGGGAGATTGCCGCCTACTTTCATCCTGCTCGTGAAGTGGCAGGCGATTTTTACGACGCTTTTCCTATGCCCAATGGACGGATTGGTTTAGTGATGGCCGACGTCTGCGACAAAGGGGTTGGGGCGGCGCTTTTTATGTCTTTGTTTCGCACCTTAGTTCGAGTGCTAGCCCGTCAGACCTACTCGCTCGGTTTACTCGATCAGCTCACTGGCGACACATCCCCAAGCCGCTCTAGACCCAGTAAGGACGCTGATAAAAAAGAACAAAAGAGAAAGCTCCGACTTCCCAAAACCGGCACTCAGGCGCTACAGAACGCCATCACCCTGACAAACGACTACATTGCTCAGACCCACTATCGCACTAGCATGTTCGCCACTATGTTCTTTGGTGTTCTAGATCCGGCTACGGGCAACATGATCTATATCAACGCAGGTCACGAAGCACCTATTGTCTATGGCCCAGAGGGTATCAAAACCCATCTGGATTCGACCGGACCAGCGGTCGGTATGATGCCAGGTATGGACTTCCAAATAGAACAGATTCGGCTTGCCCCCGGAGATAGCCTATTTACCTACACCGACGGCGTTCCCGAAGCACATGCCCCCTCTGGAGAAATGTTCTCTGACCAAAAGCTCTACGATCTGCTCGAAAAGCACGCAGAATCCGCGACTAAGACTATTGATCAAGTCGAGAAGGCGGTCAGAGCCCATATCAGCAACGCCCCTCAGTTTGATGACATCACCATGCTAGCTATTCGCCGCCTGCAAGATTGACGCCTAAAGTTAAAAAACTCGAACCCGTATCCTCTTTGCTATCCACATGACTCAAATTATCTCTATTCATTCATTTCGCGGTGGCACTGGCAAATCGAATATGACAGCGAACCTTTCTGTTGCTGTCGCTCAGCAAGGGAAGCGAGTTGGGATTGTAGATACCGATATTCAATCACCTGGTATTCACGTTATTTTTGGTCTAGATGAAGATCAATTTACCTATTCGCTCAATGATTATCTCTGGGGTAAATGCCCTGTCGAGAAGACAGCCTATGAGGTCGGTACAAATCTAGTAGATGGAACAGGCGCCTCAGCTGACCTAAGTGGCAAAATCTATCTCGTCCCTTCTAGTATCAAAGCTGGCGAGATTGCCAAAGTGCTTCGTCAAGGATTTGATGTGGGTCTACTGAACGACGGCTTTCACGATTTGATCGATGCGCTCGACTTGGACTTTCTGTTTATTGATACCCACCCTGGCCTAAACGAAGAGACTCTGCTCTCAATTGCAATTTCAGATGCGGCAATCATTGTTCTACGCCCAGACAAGCAAGACTTCATGGGAACTGCGGTCACTTTGGAAGTGGCCAGAAAGCTAGATGTCCCCAATCTAATGCTGGTATTAAACAAAGCCTCTCAATCTTTTGAGCGCAGCTCTTTGGAACATCAGGTCACAGAACGATATGGCGCACCTGTCGCCGGACTCTTCTACGAAAATGATGAAATGCTCCGATTAGCCAGCAGCGGTGTATTTTGCTTGCACTACCCTAACCATATGTTTGCACAAGAAATTCAGAAAGTTGCGCAGCTACTGCTTGAAGGATAGCGCCAATGACACACAGCCGTACGATGACGGATATTCTCTCGCTGGCAGATGCTGATCGAGAGATAGTCAATTGGGTGCTAAAGCAACAACGCAGTACGTTAGATCAGATTTCGCAGCACACTCAAAAGTCATCTGACGATTTGAAGTTGACTTTAACCCAGCTTGTTTCAGAGGGGTTTTTATCAGAAGATGCAGAGACTGGGAACTATCAGATTGCGGTCAGAACAAAACCTCGACGGCCAAGTGCTGAAAAGCTGTGGGATACGATCAGTGACTAAATAATAGGCTTTAGATACAGCCCACAGACCATCTATAAAAGGAACAAAAGGCAGAGCCCTGTGCTCTCGTAATTTTTGCATCTACAGGAATCATTCTGCTGTTTGCTGGCAGCTTACCTCCGTCTAGCCGTCTCGAACTCTTTTATGCGTTCTCTTTTGTGCGTTCTATGTTGCCACCCTTCTTTCGATTTGCGATCGCCCAGCTAAGACAGCTTAGGATCACTCTCCTCTTTGTTTTAAGTGTACTGATTTTGACTTTTACCGCGCCTCAGTTCATCCCTACAAGCGGGTTGACAGATAGCGCATTGGCTAAAACTGTAATCGCCGAAGATACGCAAGCGAGTGCAGACAGCGACTGGCTACTACAAATAGATGACCGTAATCAAAAGGTCGTAGAACTACAGCGCGATCTCAAAAACTTCGGGTACGAGGCTGTCGGGAGAACGCCCGGGCTGTTCGATAGCGCTACCGAACGAGCTGTCCGTCGGTTTCAGCGCTCAGCAGGATTGACCGTTGATGGTATTGTCGGGCCAATTACCCGCGCACGGCTAGCTGCTATGGACGGTGGTAGAAGCGTGCCAAATGAGACTTTGATAGATGAGGGTGTGAGACAGTCCTTCCCTCCTGATATTCAGCGCATTGTGGATCGAGGAACGCTGGTTGTCTCTTTGCTCGATCGAGACAATCCGCCTTTTTTTATGACGAGTGAAGACGATCAGCTCAAAGGATCTGATGTGAAGATGGCGCGAGCGATCGCAGCCGCACTAGAGGTCGATCTAGAATTTCGCCGAACAGCGACAACATTCAATGAAGTCGTAGATGACGTATACGCGCTCAACGCAGACATCGCTATATCCAAAATCAGCCGCACCCTACAAAGGGCTAAACGTACTCGCTTCTCCGAGCCCTATCTGAATCTTCGGCAAGGGCTGCTAGTCAACCGGGTAGCACTCGCCGAAGCTGCGCATGGAGAAGATATGGCTAAGATGATTCGCAACCTAGAAGGCAAGATTGGCGTAATCAAAGGATCTTCTTATGCTGGCTTTGCTAAGCAGCGATTCCCAAGAGCAACAGTTATCAGCTATCCCAACTGGAAAGAAGTCGTCGAGGCAGTGACAAAAGGTGACGTGCTCGCTGCCTACCGCGACGAGCTAGAAGTCAAAAAGATTGTGCTGAGCCAGCCAGATGCGGCCTTGAAGTTTCAGACCATCGCTTTAACCGATACCCATGACCCTCTAGCAGTTGTGTTGCCTTGGGATAGCAAACACCTGCTGTCGTTTGTCAATCAGTACTTAGAAAGTTCGGAGCTGAACTACACCACCGACACGCTCCTCGAAGAATACGCCGACTACTTTGAGTCATAAATCATCAGTATCTCTGCCTGTTCAGTTTGTTCATTTCTAAAGGATATGCTTGCTTCTCAAAAGATCAGACCTAGACAGTGGCACCTGCTAGAAAAGCTGCGTAGTCCCTGGGCCATACTGGCCAGTGTGGCTCTAGCTGTCTATGTAGGGACTAATCATCCGGTAGTGGCAGAAACGGTTGCGCCCTTTGGCGATCTCTATCTGGGATTGCTGAAGATGTGTGTATTGCCGATCCTGCTCTCGGCGATTACGGCGAGCATTGGACGACTGATGAGTAGTGCTGATGCCAAACGCTATATCCAGCGAATTTTAGTTGTATTTCCCGTTAGTTTGCTGATGGCGAGCAGTGTGGCTAGTGCGATCGCCTTCATTATCGGCCCAGGACGCAATCTTAGCGAAGAGACGCTGGCGAACTTAGGCGTTTTGGTCAACGACTCTAGCCTGGACTATGAAGTCTCTCTTAGCGGCGTTGATGTGATCATAGACAGCGGTCCTACGATGTCAGAGATTGTTATGACTGTGGTACCCGAAAATATATTCAGCGCACTCAGCGAGGGTCAAACGCTGAAGGTTTTGTTCTTTTCGATTATGTTTGGGATTTCTCTAGGTCTGTTACGCGAAGAAGTTACAAGCCTAGTCTTTCCACTGCTTGATAGCGTGTTCAAGAGCTTTAATCAGCTAATGCAGTGGCTGACGCTCCTGCTACCGCTGGGATTGTTCAGTCTCTTGAGCTATCAGCTGGCTCATCAGGGAATGGAAGTAATCTTGTCTATGATCAACTTTGTTCTTGTTGCCTTAGTTGCCTTTACTGTCATTTATGGACTTTCTACAATAGTCATCTGGCAACAGACTCAGATGTCGCTGCCAGCTGTGTTCGCTACGCTGCGAGAGCCAACGCTACTCGCCTTAGCAACTTCGAGTAGTTTCGCCTGCTTGCCGTCTGCGATCGCCACTCTTAGCAACAGTCTCAAGTTCGATAAGCAGACTACGAACCTAGTCACCCCGCTCGCCATCACGCTATGCCGCTTTGGTGCGGTCATTTACTTTGCGCTCGCTTCTCTGTTTGTTGCGCAGCTGTACGACAAAGCTATTGGACCGTTAGAACTAGGGCTAATTATCGTAGCGTCTATTGTTGCCGGTATGGCCACCTCTGGTGTTACAGGCATTCTCACGTTGACCATGCTAGGGATTGTGCTCGATCCGCTTGGTCTACCGCTAGAAGCGGTACTGGTACTTTTCATTGCTATCGACCCTTTACTCGACCCGATGAGAACACTGGGCATCGTGCATACCGCTATAGCGGTCACTGCTGTGATTGCCGAGGAGCAAGGCACTACTGTCTCACCTACTGCTGTTCCACCTACCGCTGTTCCTCAGCTCTAAGTCTGTATAGATTGTCCTCTGTATTGCCAAAGCATCTAAACAAACGCTATTTAGCTTAGAGAAAGTTTGCTATGAAACAAGACTCTATCCCCTCGTCTGAACAGACATCTCGTCAGCCTCTAGAACGCGGCTTCTCTAGGCTTCATTCCCACAGATCGTTCGGGATTAAAGCTTCACTAGTCAGTGGTGTCCTGCTAATAGTCAGCCTGACCGCTGCTATTGTCTATATTCCTTGGTCGCTTACGTCCAAGCGCAATCTAAAAGCGATTGTCGCCCAGACAAACGAAGAGATCGTGATGGGAGCCTCTCAAGAAGTCAAGCGTCTGTTGGGTAGCGCCAGTACTGCTAACAATCTGGTTCAAAACAGCTTCTATTACGACCTGGTTGATTTTGAAGATCCGGTAGCTCGCGAAGCCTTCTTCCTAAGCATTCTGGAATCTAATCCTGATTTTAGTTGGGTTCAGCTTGGCTATGCCAATGGCGACTTTTTGGGGGCGCAGCGACTCTCTGATGGCAAGCTCAGAATTCACTTTAGAGACTGGAATGAGTCTACAGGCACTACTCAAGAGATGCTGAAAACTTACGTCAGCATAGGCGGCGACGATAACGTTGTTGAAACGACCGCTCAGATGGACTCTCCATTCGATTCTACGACCCGTCCCTGGTACACTGCCGCCGTAGAGCAGCCAGATGAGCAGGCTTGGAGTGTCTACATCTATCGTTCTACGCGGCGTCCTGGTGTAGATGCAACCGTCACTATATCTCGTGATGATGAGATATATGGGGTGGTTGGCGTGGGTATCGGGTTAGGTCAGCTTTCCCAGTTCCTACGCAACGAACTGTGGCATCAAAGCGGTGGCGAAGTGTTTGTTTTGAATGCTGATCACGAGATTGTTGCTTCTACTGATATCACCGAAACAGACAACGAGAGCACTGACACGACTACCGTTAATCTACAGCCTATCGATGAATCGGCAAATCCACTACTTCAGCATGTCAGTCGGGCTCTGTCAAAGTCTGACGTGACCGAAATGCTACAGGCAGGTCACGTCGACTACGTTGATGAAGATTCTGGAAAGAGCTACTACATCTCGCTAACGTCACTTGGTCAATTGGACTGGATGGTTGGCACGATTGTACCAGCAGACATATACCTCGGACGAATCCAACGAGAACGGCAAATTTTATTCGTTGTTATCAGTCTGTTCATCTTGACGGCGGCAGGACTGGCGGTGTTAGCTTCCGATCAGTGGGTGGCTAAGCCAATTCTGGCAGTGGCCAGGGCAGCTTCGGATATTGAGGCAGAAAAGTTTGAAATGGAGAGTCTGTCGTCGTTAGCGGTTCGCAAAGACGAGTTTGGCCAGCTAGCACGCGTGTTTCAGAAGATGGGTCGCCAGGTTTTAGAGCGCCAGCAAAGCCTAAAGAAACAGGTTAGTGCACTGAAAATTGAAATTGACGAAGTGAAACAAAAGCAGCGGGTCAAAGAAGTGGTGGATTCTGACTTTTTTCAAGATCTCACTTCAAAAGTGGTGAGTCTGCGTCAGCGTGCGAGCGATCGCACTTCCAACAAACAAGCCTAACTCTTCTCTACACATATCAGCTAGCAACTACTATGTTTCAGCCGTTTTATCAGTCGTCCATCCCGCTCTCTGCTGGTCAGCGCGCGCTACCAGGCATCATAGGCGGATTGGGCCCACTCGCGCACATTGAATTTGAAAAAAGATTGCTAGAACAAAGTTTGAAAAGAGGTGCCTCCCATGATCAAGATCATCCTGTCTGGCTGCTAATCAACGCTGCGTCAACGCCTGATCGGACTAAAAGCTTGCAGGGACTGGTCGATGATGCTACACCCTGGCTGTTAGGCTACAGCCAGTTGCTAGAGAAGATGGGTGCCGATTTTTTAATAGTGACCTGTAACACAGCGCACGCCTTTCATGAACGCGTTCAACCGACACTCACTATTCCCTGGATAAATATGATGCGAGCAGTGTCTCGCTTTATTGTCGATAGATATCCGTACACTCACAAAATCGGGGTGATAGCAACCACAGGAACCCTGCAGGCCCACCTGTACCAAGCCAGCCTTCGACGAGTTGCCTTAGAGCCAGTTGTTCCCACTGTAGGGGGCAATGTTCAAAGCCAAGTTATGGAGAGTATCTATGCGCCAACATGGGGCATAAAGGCTTCTGGAGCTTCTGTTTCTTCTACCGCTATAGAAACACTTAGCAATGTGGTAGATTGGTTCGCAAAACAGGGCGCTGATATGGTTATCGCAGGCTGCACAGAGATCTCTGTTGGCCTAGCCTGTATAGAAGATTTGCCCCTACCCTGGATTGACCCGCTGGATATTGTGGCTGATATAACCGTGGCTATCGCCTCCGGAGAAGTTGTTTTACCCGCTACTCATAGCCAAACTCAGTCCGAGCGGATCGTGTTCCCCCCGATTAGCTCAGATATAAAGTCCAAAGTATAGTCTTTGAAGCTTTTGCTTAACGGCTAACCGCTTAATGGCCGACTGTTCAAAGGCAAGCAGATAGTAAATTGTGCGCCTGCCTTTGGAGAAGGGTCGCACAGCAGTTGACCGTGATGCCTATCTACTACAATCTGATAGCTGATAGCCATTCCCATCCCAGTGCCTTTTCCCACGGATTTGGTTGTAAAGAAGGGATCGAAGATTTTTCCTTTGATTTTTTCGGGTATGCCAGGACCGTTATCTGCAATCACGATAGACACTTGTTCCGCTTGGTAAGAGGTCGAAATTTCGATTTCGGCATCTGGCGTACGGGCTTCTTCTAACGCATCGATCGCATTGACCAAAACATTCATAAATACCTGGTTGATCTGTCCTGCATAGCAGGCTACAGGTGGTAGATCCGCGTAGCGCTTAGTCACCTGAATAGCAGGGCGCTGGTTAGTTTCTTTGAGCCTGTGGCTCAAAATTATCAAAGTGCTTTCCAAGCCAGTATGAATATCAACCGTTTTATGATCGGCTTCGTCCATACGAGAGAATGTACGCAAGGAAAGTACTATCCGCTCTATCCGCTCTGCGCCTATACGCATAGACTGCATCGTCTTAGGCAAATCCTCCAATAAGAAGGCCAAATCAATGTCTTCTTCGCACGTTCGTATTGCATTTAGGGGGGTTGGGTAGGAGCGCTTATAGACTAATAGCAGCCTCATCAGATCTTCTACATACGCTTCCATGTGAGTGATATTGCCATAGATGAAGCTCACCGGATTATTGATTTCATGCGCTATGCCTGCTACTAGCACACCTAGCGACGACATCTTTTCTGCTACTAGCAGACGAGCTTGCATAGACTGCACATCCGCAAGCGCTTGTTCTAGCTCCTGACTGCGCAGTTTGAGCGTGGTTTGAGAGGTCTGTAGCTCTTGAATTGTGGTACTCAATAGCGACTCTGCCTGCTGCCGACTGCGGTGCCACCGTTCTAGAGTTTGTTCACTGCGAGCTAGCTTTCTTCGCAGTCGCTGATTCTCCTGCTCCAACGCGCGTAGACGTTGCTCAGTCGCTTCGGCTTCTGGCATGATGCATCACTCTGTCCCAATTAGAACCGTAACTAGTGTCTCTTGGTGGTAGCATGCGTCGCCGCCAATTTCGAGCGGACCGATTTCTCCAAACGTATAAAACCCAAGGATAGGTATATCTGTCGCTAGTAGCTGCTGGCCTAGTTCGTACTCCTCCTTTGTTCGATGTCCTAGTAGCCAGCGACGAGCCGCACAGGAAAATAATAAGGCAGCGGCTGGCTTTTCGCCAGGATAGTGCTTCAGTGCTTGCTTGATAGAATCCTGGGTAGCCGCAACGATATGATCGCATGAAGCATAGGTAATCTGGATGTTGGCCTGATCGGGAATCTCTCCTGCAAATAGGATACTACCCGTTTCTAAGTCCCAGTGATTAGAAGCTCTTAGGTAGAAGCAATCATCATGCTCGTTTTCAAAGATAGCCAGTGGATATTCTCCCGATATGGGTAAGTCTCCTAAATAGTGCTGATAAAACTTTGTTGCAGGTTGGTGATCTATCTCATAGACAACTGGGCTATCGCACTTCGTAATCACGGCTTTGCGACTGAGTGGCTGCCAGCCGCTGGCGACACCGTGCGACACCTTTAGATCACCAGAAAATACTAAAATAGGCAGTCCGTTTTGAACAACTTCTCCTTGAAAGAACTGGTAGGTTTGCTCAAACTCAAACTGATCGCCTGCCCTGCCACCTACGATTGGCAGCCCTTCGGGCAGTTGTTTTTGGAGATGACGCAGCGCTGGCTCTGTGCCTTCTGCGATGCCATCTGGAATCGTGATACAAACTTTTGCCTTAGAAAGATCGGCCAGTGCTAGAGATGCGATCGCTTCTTCCGCAGTCGCAGCGGCGTTCTCAGTAGATAGATTTCTGCCCAATCCAGCAGTGATCTCTATCGTATCGGAACAAAATATCATCAAAGAGAGTGAGTCTTCTCGAAATCCCATTGCCGATGATATCTCTCCATAAGTTGTGCCGCCGATAAGCGCCATTTCTGGGAAAGTACTGCGAATACGCGAAAGAATTAGAGTGTGATCAAAATCAATCGCTGCTAGGAGAATTCCCCCTCGAGGCTGCTGTCCGTCTAGCTGAGCTCTGCACTGATCTAGAACTTCTGAAATTGCAGCATTTGATTCTATCTCGATGCTGTGGCCTACTATCACTTCAAACATGGGTCGCATTCCGCTTTGGCTTACAGCAACCTACAAGAAAACTCCTCTGGTCACTGGCAAAACTGTATAAGTATATCCTTGTAAAGTTAACTGTGGGTTCTACGCAAAAGATGTTGAAATCCGAGCAGTGAAGCTTTGTAGTTCCTGTAAATAGTCTACGGCAAGTTCTTTACTGGAATATTAGAAGGCAACTCAAATCGCCGCAGCCTCCTCAAGAACAAAGGCTACGGCGATCTAATCCAACCGTGTATTCTTTTCTGGTGTCTGTTCTCTTATAGCTTTTTAATGACTAAAAAAGCCTGATAGAAAGAAGGAGATAAGGCGCTCTTACCACGAGTCGGACTACGAATCGGAGTTAAGGGGTGTTCGAGCAAGCGGATCTGGCTTGAGGCTGTCAGGAACAGAAGGATCTTTGTCCGGGCGACCGCGATCGAGATAGAAGCCAAAGTAGGCAGCGGCGACTGCAGTACCTAGATGCAGCCACACATCATTTCCATAGAGCGGCATCAAGCCAAAAAAGGTATTGGCAACCGGGATAAGCCCCAAAATTCCTAGAAGACCTAGCCAGACCGCAAAGGTATCTGCACACAGGCGGGCAAACGCTTCAGTACCCGCAGCGAATCCGGCTAAGCCCGCGAGTCCAACGACGAGATAGAGAGATGATTCAAAAGCGTTAATTGGAAACAGGCCGTAAAGATAGCCTAATCCATTTGTGACGCCAACTACCTCCATAATTTCGGGGACAGCATCGGCAGGTGAAACGAGTGAGGGAACTAGCCCAGAGATACCGAGGACTAGATAAACTAGACCGGTAATAAGTGAAAAATAGCGAACTGCCATCAGGTAGTGTCCTTATGTATATCTACGACTTTAGTAGAGCGATTTTTCGTCGTAAAAGACCTTAGCCGATAGAAGTAGGTCAGCGCTGTCGAAGGTCTTGAAATTTGGATACCACTTCTGAGCCTTTTGGATAGCAAATTTTTGGACAGATGCTAAAAACATAGAAAAAATTAGCGGGAAGATGAAAATTTGGTAGTGAAGTTACGTATGGTAGTGATACCTACGATGATTTATCTATTAGCGAATGAGCACGCGGATATTACAAGGTCGATTCGAGCTAAAGAAAAAATTAGTCTGTACGGACTTTAGAACAGTTTACTTGGCGTATGACCGTCACTACATTCAACGCCCTCCCTGTGAGGTGGTGGTGATCCGCTACCGACAGCGCGAAATCCGCCATCGCCTAGAACGGCAGGCTCAAGTTCTCGATCGCTTGAGTGCGGCTGCGGCTGTGCCCAAGCTGCTTGCCTACTTTTATACGGAGGCGGCTCGAGAAGACAATAGTCAGCTAGGTGATTGGTCTACCCTTGAACAAGCTACTGACCAATCAAACCTCTTCTATCTAGTTCAGCAGCATATTGCCGGTTATCCTTTGAGCGCGGAGCTAAAGTCCGGCAACCCGCTTAGTGAGAGCTACGTTAGCCAGCTGCTCCGAGACGTTCTAGCTAGTCTTATTTTTATTCACGCTCAAGGCGTTGTCCATCAAAATCTACATCCTCAACATCTGCTCCGTCGCAGTAGAGACGGCCAGATTTTTCTGACTCATTTTGCGTCTTTGTCTAGGTTGGCTAGGAGTGAGGTGGATGAGGGTGGCGCTTTGGTCACGACTGTTCCAGTGGGCCCGCATCCTTATACTGCGCCCGAACAGCTACAGCCAGACTACGACCAGCAGTTGCAGCCTGCTAGCGATCTGTACGCACTAGGACTGATTGCAATTGAGGCGCTAACGGGTCGCCCCCACTACGACTTTGGCTACGACCCGGTAGACGGGCTGCAGTGGCGAGAGAACGTGGATGTGAGCCCACGTTTGGCTGAATTTATTGATCGACTGGTGCGGCAAGATTGGCGCGATCGCTTTGATAGCGCTGCGCAGGCACTAGATACGTTGAGCGGGGTGTGCGATCGCCAGCGAATTGCCAAAAATAGCTATCTACCTACTATCATTGCAGCGCCAGGTGTAGGACCGCACGCGTCCCATACGCAGCCGGGTTCCAGCTGGCAGCAGTCCGCCTCGTTCAACCGCAATGGCTCCATCACTAGGGCGTTCTCAGTCGCTCCAGTCGCCTCTACCTCCTCAAGTGCCAAGCTTCGGCCGTTGCAGCCACGTCTGCTCAAGCTTTTTACTGCCAGTATTGCCGTGCTAGTAGCGCTTGGAATTAGCGTTAAGACCTACCAGTGGGGACAATACCGCTTGACTCGGCTTCCTGAGACTTGGCAAAATCGGACCCCTTCGGAGCCAAAAACGCCGACCGATGCGGCCATGCCTCAACAGCTCAGCTATCTGCTGGCAGATGGCAGTATCCTGCTAAGAACTGAGGCTGCGAACGCTTATTGGGACATGGTTGCGGCTGCTCAATCGGGGGGAATCGAGCTATATGCGCTCTCCGGGTATCGTGAACCGGACCAGTCGCACGGTTCAAAGGCAAACGGCTCATTGGCAAGCGACTCGTTAGCAGACAGCACTTCATCCGAAGTCGTAGATGACTATCACACTGGGTATGCCATTGATATCGGCGGCCGCGAAGAGGCGACTGACCGACAGCCTAGCTTTACTGAAACAGACGCTTTTAGGTGGCTAAAAGCAAACGCTCATCTGTACGGGTTTGAACTATCTCCTCGGAAGCAAGGGTTGACCGGTAGCGCCTCTCCTGAGCCTTGGCACTGGCGGTATCGCCCCGAAACTGATTAGCCTAACAATTTTTTTGTTCACCTTCTTTCCATGATGCAACCGATTCATTCATCGCAGCATTTGATGGCTCACTACAACAAACTGCCAGGTGTTTTTTTTCTGGCGGGCGGGGTAGCAGGCAGCGTCTACTCTCTTTGGATGGCTACACAGATTGACGCTCAGCTGTCTCCTTTTTTTGGGCTAGCGGTTGCGTCTGTTGGCCTTGGCTTCTACTGCTGGCAGCGCCCCTACTTCCTGCTAGAGCCCCGACAGCTGACGGTGTACAACCTGCTAGGAATGGAGAAGAAGCGCTATAGCTTTGAATCTTGGGAGTTTGTCAAGGCAGACGGACGCCGAATCTATATAGACGACAACGGCATCACCAAGAAGGTGGCCGTTGCGCCATGGTTAGTAAAGCAAGAGGACTGGGCGGCGATGCGGAATCTGCTGTGAGGAAGGAATCAGTAAGATTTAACCCGTGCTAGATCGCTGTAGCTGAAGGGCTGGGCCTTGCCTTTATTGATAGCATAAGCAATCAGCGTGATCAGGACCGAACTGAACAGAGCGGCGGCAAAGCTGTTGAGCAAATCGCCGCCGCCGGGGATAGCGACTAGCGGTGAAAAGTCTGGTTTGGGGAAGAACAGTGCGCCGATAGCAATGCCCGCTACGGAACTGACAAAAGCATCGCGAGCGCTCTGATAGCGGTTATAAAAGCTGAAAATGATGGGAAATAAGAGCGCAGCGCAGATCAAATCAGCGACGAAGAACAGGTAGAGAACGCTGTAGCCCTGGGCTGCGATCACCACTGCCGGAATGCCCACAGCCACGGTCAACAGCCGCGAAATCAGCAGCACCTGGTCTGGGCGATCAGATAGCCGCAGCAGGTCCACTGTAAACACAGCGCTAATCCCATTGAGCAGCGTGTCTAGACTGCTCATCACCAGCGCTACAGCCAAAAGCACGACTGCGCCCAGCAGCCAGCTAGGAATTGCCAGCGTCTGTAGCAAATCGAAAAATGCGGTCGTTCCACTTAGGTCAAACCCAGCGGCAATTACCCCCAGCAGACCTGAGAGAAAAAGCAGCGGCAAGATCACCAGCGCCGAGCCGAGAAACGCACATCGCACGGTCTGGTCATCTTTGCAGGCATAGACCCTTTGCCAGTTGCCCTGATTGAATAGCTCGGCGGCGATAATAGCGATCATTAGCGTCGCGCCGAACCTGAGTCCATCAATATTGCCAAACGACAGGAGCGCTGGTAGCTTTTCGGCGACAGGCGCAAAGGCGGCATCCCACCCTCCCATCAGGGAAATCGTAGCCACAGAGCAAATGAGCAGCAGCGGCACGATCAGCACAAACTGAGCGGCGTCGGTCAAGATAGTGACTTTGAGACCGCCATAGGTGGTGTATACAAAGACGGCAGTGATCACCACTAGAGAGGTGACGATTAGCGGAACGTTGGCAATTAGCTGTAGAGCCTGTGCGATCGCAGTCAGCTCCGCGGATAGATAAACGAACATGTACAGCAGCATGACACCGACAGTCAGTAAATACATTGCCTGTCCCCAAAAGGCTTCACCGCCAGGATTCTGGACCAGATTCCCGCCTAAATTCTGGCCAAAGCGATAGCGGACATACTCATTGAGCGAATGCCCCCACGGCATAATCTGCCGCAGCCGAGGGCCGACGAAAAAGAACAAAAATACCGCTGCCGCCGAGCCAATGCAATAGCCTAGAATCGCGCTGAGCCCGCCAAAGGTAGATCCGGCCTCGGCTGGACTAAACAGAATCCATGCGCCCAGGGCCGAAGCCGTAATGGTCGCCAGCGCCATCGGTCCACCCACCTGATTGCGGCTGACTGTGTACTCTTCTAGGTCAACTGTTTTGCCTACCTGAGCTAGCCCCACTAGGGCAAAGGTAGCCGCCGCCACCAGCAACACTAATAAACTCAATCCCATGCTCTAATACCTCTACCCGATACAACCGCAGCGCGTAGGCAGAGCGACATGAGCTAGCGAGACCGTCGGACCACACAGCCAAGATGGGGGTCAACAGGTCAAAACTCGAATCGATCGTTGAGAAATTTTTCATGCTTTCCTCCGCTGGCGTTACCCAGGTTCAGGTTCAGAGGGTATGTTCTCAGCCTTGATACCGATCGGTATCAAAGCACCCCTAGCGCTAATTGACTCAAATACTACCACCTCAGATGAATTCGATTTACAGGTTATTAACAATTGCATAAGTTAAATCAAGGATCTGATGATTAGCCTTTGTGACTGCTTCTTGACATCCGTGATCCTTGCGATACTGAATAGGCAATTCTGCCAATGGGTGCTCGCTACCGTTCATGAAAAATCGGCAAGAAAAATCCCTGTTAGCTGCTAGCTCTTTTCTTTTGTGTTCTTTTTTATTCTTTGGTACTAGGTCTGTTCTCGAAGCTCGCGTTCGCGTCGGGCAGCCGCATGGGGATGCACAAAGAAATGCCCAGAAGAACGCCCAGAAGAACGCCCAGAAGAACGCCCAGAAGAACGCCCAGTCTGGCCAATCAGAGGCAACAGCCGGACCTGTAAACAAAGTCAGTGCTGTGGTACCAAGCCAAATTTACACGGTTAGCCCCAGCGTGCTGGCAGTAGAAATCCCTGCGCCAGAGGTGAGGCTGGGTGCTCAAGGCCCCTATCGCGCTCAGCCAGAAGATAAAGTGCGAGTAGAAGGCGACCGCACCGAACTCATCCGCAGCGATCGGCCAATCGGCATCCTAGTTGGCAAGGACAAGGGTGTTCTCTACACCTACGATCAGGTCGCCGATAGTCCATTTCAGCTCCAGGCTGCAGACTCTCCTGCTAGCTATGTGATCGCGTCTAATGAAGATCCGGCCTACCGCAGCGGCCAGTCGCCGCTGACGGTCTTTCGCAAGAGCAAACCCGTTGCCTTTGCTCAAGAAAATAGAAACCAGCGTACCTGGCCAACTGCTCACACGCTTTTTTTGACGCTACCTCAACCGATGGTCGTAGGTAAAACCTATCGGCTAAGCTTTCCGTCGTTGAATGTGAGCGATCACACCTTCAAATACCAACCGCTGCGCAACCGTAGCGAAGCAATACATGTATCGCAGCTAGGGTTCAGGGCTGATGATACTTTCAAGGTGGGCTATCTATCTACGTGGATGGGGAATGGCGGCGGACTAGATTATCCCGACGGCCTGAGCTTTGATCTAGTCGATAGCCGGACTCGGCGGTCAGTCTATCGAGGCATCGCCGCTAGAAGGCGCGGCGAGCGACAGAGAGAAGATCTACGCGATCGCGACTATACTCTCGCCGAGGTTTACCAGCTAGACTTCAGCGAGTTTGCAGCACCTGGTCGATATCAGCTGTGTGTAGAAGGTGTCGGCTGCTCTTTTGATTTTGAAATTGGTCCGATGGTTTGGCGGCAGGCGTTCTACACAGCAGTGCGCGGGTTTTACCATCAGCGTAGCGGGATTGCTATTGGCGCACCGTTTTCGTCATTCACTCGCCCCAGAGCTTTTCATCCCGAAGATGGCGTAGAGGTGTACCAATCTAGTGCTAATCTGCTGGATCTAAACATAGAACCGGGTACAAACCCTTTCGAAGCGCTAGTAGAGGGCAAAACTGAGCAAATCGTTCCCAATGCCTGGGGAGGCTACTTCGATGCGGGTGATTGGGACCGACGCATACAACATCTAGCCGTCCCACGCAGTCTGCTAGAGCTGTACAATCTTTTTCCTGACTACTTCGAGGATATCAACCTTAAGCTGCCAGAATCCTCCAACTCTCTGCCAGACCTCATCGATGAAGCGCTGTGGACAGTGGACTTTTTCGAGCGTTTGCAAACGCCAGAAGGCGGCATTCGTGGTGGCGTAGAATCGGCTGCACATCCAAACCCAGGCGAAACGAGTTGGCAGGACTCCTTGAGCGCGATGGCCTACGCGCCTGACGTTTGGTCTAGCTATCAGTATGCTGGGGTTGCGGCTAGGGCTGCTTTTGTATTAAGAGATTATGACTCACAGAGGGCCGAGCGCTATCGGCGCAGTGCTCTACGCGCCATGGCCTACGCTGAGGCTGACTATGGCTTTGGTCGCTATCAGCTTGACGATGACGGTGACAACTGGCGTGTTCATCGGGTAGCGGACGAGCGTAATCTCGCTGCTCTAGAGCTCTATCGGCTGACACAAGATTCTCAGTGGCACGACTTATTTTTAGAAACGACAGTTTTTCAGCAGGAAGGAACAGCCGCATTCGTCCATCGATCTCACGACCAGAGAGAGGCTGCTTTTCTGTATGCCAGATTAAGTGAAGTGCCAGTCAATAGCCAGGTTCAACGCAATGCCGAAGCTGCGTTTCTACGGCGAGCCGACCAGCTAGTGACGCTGACGCAAACAACCGCCTTTGGCTGGAGCAAACAAGATCCTAGGGCACCGGTTGGGACTCGAAGTAGCCTAGGCGCACCAACCGGAATTGATGTGCTTAGAGCCCATGCGCTGACCGGCAGCAAACGATACCTGCAAGCTGGCATCAGCGGCACTCAATTTGCGGCAGGTGCAAATCCAGGCAATATTGTGTTTACAACTGGACTGGGTGATCGCAGTCCTCAAAACCCCTTAATCATCGACCAGCGCATCACCCAGCAGCCGCCACCACCGGGCATCACTGTCTACGGTCCAGCTGATTTTGCCACCTACGATGACTACTGGATACTAGACGTGCTCGCCCCCACCACCTTCCCGCATCCCAGAGCCTGGCCCACTGCGGAAAACTACTTCGACATCTATCTCTACCCCATGGGCGCAGAATTCACTGTCGACTACATGGTGGCTGCTGCCTACACCTGGGGCTATCTAGCCGCCAGGTGACTCCTCCTGAGCGCCAACTGGCCTCACCACAATCTCAACTACCGCAATCCCAAATCCGCCTTGGCCGTCAGTCACCCGGTACTGGAATCGGTTTCTAGCGACTTCTAGCTGCTGACCTGTCGTATTTTCCCAGGGGGTGTAGGTGGCGGTGCCGTCGCCGTTGTTACTGAGCTGACCACCAATTGATTGGTTGGCCACGTCGTCTAGCGTAATCGGATCTTGGTCTGGGTCGGTGGCTCCTCGTAGGAGGTTGACAGTGATAGATTCGCCCTCTTTAATCTCGAAGGAGTGGTTGATGGGGACGGGGTTTCTGTTGGGAACGGGTTCAGGCACTGTGATAGTGATAGACACCGTGGCAGTAGCCGTTTCGCCTGCTTCGTTTTGAATAGTGTAGGTAAAGTGATCGCGGCGACTGTCTTCACCGCTGTGATAGTAGACGACTCCCCCATCGCTAATTGCGGTTTGACCAAACTGGCCGGGTGAGACCGCGATAATTTCGAGATTTCCTGCCGCTGGGTCAAAATCGTTTCCAAGAACGTTGATATAGGTGGATTCTTCTACTGATACAGAGGCGGTATCACCTACTGCCTGGGGAGACTCCGATGTTGGAACTGGGTCCGGTTCGGGGTCTGGTTCGGGGTCTGGATCTGTTTCAAGAGTGGGGTCCGGTTCAGGGTCCGGTTCAGGGTCCGGTTCGGGATCCGGTTCGGGAGCGGGGTCTAGATCTGAAGTAGGGTCTGGGTCAGGAGTAGGGTCTGGCTCGGGTGTTTGTTCTGTCTCTTCTCCGTTGGTGGCTATACCTCTGATAGGCAACGCTTTGTTAGTCGTGGCACTGCTTGTCAAGATGAGGTTAGCGGTGTGATCGCCCACTGATTCTGGACTAAATAGGATTGTGACCTCACACTGTCCATTGGGCCCTAGGGCTGCTCTCGTACAGCTCTCAGACAAGATCGAATAGTCTGAGAACTGAGGACCAACAATATTCAAGGCACTGATGGTCAGCGGCGTATTGCTACTGTTCACAATATTGGCTGACTGTCGGGTGCGCTGGCCGATGGCTGTAGTGTCAAACGCTAGGGTTGCTCTATCAAAGCTAAACTCGGTGGGAGCCTCCGTGAGTGGCTCGGTAGGAAATGGATCTGTGGTCGATAGCACCTCTGGCTGAACAGGCTCGACAACCGCCGTATCTGGTTCTGGTCTCTGTGGTCGGAAGGCACGAACGCCAGCAAATCCAGCAACACCGGACACCAGCATGCCAATTGCGATCGCCCCACCAATAGCTGAAGTCGACCAGCCAGCCGAGCTGCTGCCAGCTAGCGTCTCTGAAGCATTAGTGCCAGCACTAGTTTCTACATCAAATTCTTCAACTAAAGGCGGCAGGATGAGTCCAAGGTTGTGCCGAGTCACCGCCGCACCTGCCTTGTCGCCAAGCTGCTGACGTAGCCACAGCGCCCGCGATAGCAAACCTTCTGCCTGCTCGCTGCCACTGGTCAGTGCCTGCGATCCCAATTGGTGCAATGACCAGGCTTCGGCTGCGCCATTCCCCATCTGCTCAGCGGCATGTAGGCTGTAGTTCATCACCTGCTGCCACCGGGCCCACTGTCCGCTGAGCGACAGCATCTGGTCCAAGCTTTGGCACAGCTCTAGACTTTGCTGCCAGTTACCAGTGCTTTGGGTCCACTCTAGAAGGTGGGTCAAGACATCGGACTGGGCGACTTGTGTCACAGACTCGCAAAAATAATCGGTCGCTCTAGCCAACCACGGCTGCGGATCAAAGTGCTGAGTCGTAGCTTCGATCAGGTCAGCGCTGAGCTGATAGCCGTTCGATACTCCCCCGACTGCGCACTCTGCGGCGGATTCTAGCAGGTGTAGTTCACTTAATTCGCCCAAGACATTCGCCGCATTAGGGACCCCGGAGATTGCCTCGGCCTGAGTCGCTGTGATAGCTACGCCACCCATCGCACCCATCAGAGCTAGAAGACCCTTCTGCTTAGCAGAGAGCCGTCCTGCGATATTGGCAAAAACAGCTCGTTCATCGGATTCGCCGGATTCTGCACGAATCGACTGGACGATGTCGACTAGAGACTCGGCGGCTGTCCGCGACTGAGCGGCGATTCTACGGAGCTGTAGCGGATTGCCACGGAATTTTGCATGTAGAAACTGAGCGGATGACTGCTCGGGCTCGGTCAGAGGACGCGCCAGCTCTTTTTCGAGCAGGGTAATGCTCTCTGGTAAGGGTAGACCGGGGAGGGCGATCGCACCGCCATCTTGCCAGTAAACCTGAGATTCTGAGACCAGCACAAACGTAGCATTCGGCAGAATAGAGAGCAGTTCTGCACCTTCGTCCTTTGTCAGCTTCAGACCATTGAGAATGATCAGTGCCTGCTTGTCTTTGAGCGCTTGCCGCAGTTGGCCCTGACTGGGTTTGAACGCAGGGACCGCTTCGTAAAAGGCGTCGTAAAGCGATTGCAGCAGGTCCGCTGCCATCTGACGGTGCACTGCCAGATAAACTACGCCATCTGCAAACGCATTGGTCACCGACTGATCGTGCGCCAGATAGCGCATTAGCGATGTTTTGCCAAATCCGGCGGCGGCGAATACCTCTACTGGCAGCTTTTGCTGTAGCGTCTCTCGCAGTATCGGCAGCACCGTTTTTCGATCAAGCAGCTCTCTAAACGGCCTGGGTCTGAGTGAAACGGGCGTCGCTCTGTGCCGAACGGTCGGCGGCGCGGCCACGTTGACCACGCCGCCTGTCTCCACGTTGTAGGTATAGCTAAACGCCTGGTTATTGTCGCCAACAATCAGCTGACCGCTCATATTGCCGCCAATGCTGATATTGACATCACCTTCGAGGGCTGCCTTGGCTGCTGCGCTTGCCGTTGGCGCTAGCACAGGGGTTGGATTCATCAGCGTATTGGCAATTGGCGATTCTGTGCGCAGTAGCAGGTCTTGTTGCCACAGAGGCTTTTGTTGTCTTGGCAATCGACCGCTCACTTTGACCAGCTGAACCCACTCTAGATCCAGTTCGGCCTTTGCCTCATGAAAGAACGTTTGAAGCTGGGGCAATAGCTTTCTAGGATCGGGGAATCGGTCAGCGGGCACCTGCTGAGCATCCGGTGGCTTTACAGCTTCTAAGGCTACGTAGAGCAAGTGGTCTTGTTGGCGGAGCCCCACTTTGGCGATTAGACATTTGGGTGCATCGGGGCGATCGCCAGATTGGCCTGCGTCAGATTGGCCTGCGTCAAACTGGCTTGCGTCAAATTGGCCTGCGTTAAGCGTCGTACCCAGCGAGGTGGCGATCGCCTTGGCATAGGTCGCCTGATTGGCGTACCTGGCGGTTATATTAGATTTCTTTAGATCGGCTTTTACGTCGGCTTTATAGGTAGTCATTAGTTGATTTGAATAGCTATAGAGATACGAGGTACATCTCAAAAATATGACAGTATTAGCAACGCCGCGGTACACATGCGGGTAATTCTTAATTCAGATCAAACAATGTTTTCTGATATGGCGTTCTTGATTCATAATGGAAGGGTTTTGTTTTACCTGCCTGCCTGCTATGCGTAGCCTTTATTGCGGTCAACTTCGAGCCGAGCAAATCGAGAAGACAGTCACGCTCTACGGCTGGGTCGATCGTCGACGCGATCATGGGGGCGTGGTGTTTTTAGATCTGCGCGATCGCACAGGCACAGTTCAGATTGTCAGCGACCCCGAACGCACCCCGGCGTCGTACCCGGTGGCCGAAGATGTCCGCAGTGAATACGTGGTTAAGGTGGTCGGCAGAGTCACGCAGCGTCCACCCGAATCGCTTAATGAAAAGCTGCCAACTGGCCAGGTTGAAATCTACGCTGACGAGCTGACAATTTTGAATGCGGTCCGCAAGCAGATGCCGTTCCAGGTCTCGACGGCTGAAGAAGAGAACGTACGCGAGGATCTGCGGCTGAAGTATCGGTATCTGGATCTCAGGCGCGATCGCATGGCCCGCAATATGCGCTTACGTCACGACGTCATCAAGGCTATTCGCCGCTTCCTAGAAGACCAAGAAGAGTTTATGGAAGTAGAAACGCCGATTTTGACTCGCTCTACGCCCGAAGGGGCTAGAGATTTTATCTTGCCTTCTCGGGTCAATGAGGGCGAGTGGTTCGCACTGCCCCAGTCGCCTCAGCTATTCAAACAGATTCTGATGGTGGCAGGAGTCGATCGCTACTACCAGATCGCCCGCTGCTTTCGAGATGAGGATCTGCGCGCCGATCGCCAGCCCGAATTTACTCAGCTCGATATGGAAATGAGCTTCATGGACCAGGAAGAGATTCTGGCGCTCAACGAAAGGCTCGTTGCTCATATTTTCAAAGCTGTCAAAGGCGTAGATATTCCTACTCCTTTTCCTCGCCTAACCTATAAAGAAGCGATGGACCGCTACGGTTCTGATAAGCCCGATACCCGCTACGGCATGGAGCTAGTAGACGTTTCTGACATTGTTAAAGACTCAGGGTTCAAAGTTTTTTCGGGGGCAGTAGCCAGCGGCGGGCAGGTAAAGGTGCTACCGATTCCGGGTGGGAACGAGGCGATTTCTAACGTCCGGATTAAGCCCAAAGGTGATTTGTTCAAAGTGGCTACAGACGCAGGCGCTCGCGGTGTAGCCTACATCCGCGTGCGCGAGGGCGGTGAGATCGATACAATCGGCGCGATCAAAGACAACCTTACGTCCGAACAAAAGCAGATTCTATTAGAGAGAACAGGCGCCCAGCCTGGTCACCTGTTGCTGTTTGGGGCGGGTGATATTGCCACTGTAAATGCGACTTTGGACAAACTACGGCAGGCGATCGCCAATGAGCTAAACCTAATCGACGAGAGCAAAACCAATCTGCTCTGGGTGACCGACTTCCCCATGTTTGAATGGAACGCCGATGAAAATCGCTACGAAGCGCTACACCACCCGTTTACAGCCCCGCACCCAGAGGATGTAGACGATTTGACCACGGCGCGCGCAGTCGCCTATGACATCGTGTACAACGGCTATGAGATTGGCGGCGGCAGCCTGCGGATCTATCAGCCTGACGTGCAGAGCAAAGTGTTTGAGACTATCGGACTAACCGACGACGAAGCGAACGATAAGTTTGGCTTTTTATTAGAAGCGTTTGAGTACGGCACGCCGCCCCACGGAGGAATTGCCTACGGCCTAGATAGACTGGTGATGCTACTAGCGGGCGAGCAGTCGATTAGAGATGCGATCGCCTTCCCCAAAACTCAGCAAGCGAAAGATTTGCTCACCAACGCACCCTCTGGCGTAGATGACAAACAGCTCAAGGAACTCAGCGTTGTCTCTACCTATAAGCCCAAGGAGTCTAAAAGCTAATGGCGATGCTAGTTCATCGGCGATCGCGCTAGAATTTTTTCTAACGCCGTTGCCTTAATGCCTCTTTTAATTTCTCCATGTTCATTGCGCTTATCATTGCAGTCGGTCTGTTACCAGCGCTTCTTTCTCTAATTATTGGTCTGCGCACTCGCTCTCCTTTACAAGAACAAATTCATCTAGCAACCGACTTTGCTGCTAATGAACGTCTCCGCCAGATTCGCGTTCGCTCTCGCGATCCTGACGAACACTATGTAGAAGGGATGGGCTTTGTCATTGGCGATATCACCTGTCAGCTAAACGCCAGGTCTCCTTTCTTGCGCTGCGCACCCAATCCCAGCGGGCCCTGCGAAGGCTGCCGGGAGTATGAAGGCAGAGAATACGATTAGATGAGCTTTTTGGATCATATTTTTGGGACCGTACTTCTTGACTGTATAGTTGCACCGACTACGAGGGAATATTCATCAAGCGCCCGCTGAGGGGTTCGCTCAGTAGGTTCGTCACACAAGCGCTGTATGAAAATCAAGGTATGGTCTGCTGCCAGAAAAAGGGCCAAAAGACTGACAGTTGGCCTCTCTTTTCTGGTTCTAGCGGCTAGCTGTACGCCTGCAAATCTGGGCGAAGTTGCGCCTCTATCGCCTCTAGTAGAATCTCGATATCAGGTAATTGGCGCAGCCGAGACGTTAAAGGCACAGTTCAGTCCGAGCGATTCTGAATATATGGTGGGTCAGCTAGCCTACGTGAAGGCTGCTGCTAGCGTGAATGCAGTGATTCAACAGTTGATTTTGAGCCTGCGATCGCAAACCCAGCTCTCCAATCCAAACCCTACTAGCGCAGACGGTACCTATGGCCTAGAGAACGATATCGAAGATGCTATCCTCAACAGCCTGTCTTTCTATGAGTTTGTTGCCCAAAGCGTTTGTAATCAGCCAGCCAACTCTTCATTTTGTGAAGAGGCAGAGCTACTGAGTGATACCAGAAGCTTTGCCGATGGTCTGTTTGGCAGTACGCTAATCGGCCTAATTCCCAGTATCTCAGATGCCATCATCGAACAGGCCAATGCCCAAAGAGAAGCGGATGCAGAGCGCAGAGCAGAGCTAATTATCCATTTAGAAAGCCTTTTGCTAGAGCCTTTTAGCGAAGTCGGCAGCGATCTAGCCCCAGAGCCATAGCTGTGGCCAAAGCTTTGACCGTGACGCTCGGACCACAGCATTACGTTGCGATCTTCTCTATTAGCTGGTCGACTTCGGCTGCTGTCGTGAGGTAGTGAACACAGGCTCGTATGCAGTTTGGTGACAGCAGCGTACGTAGGTAGACCTTTTCTGTTTCTAGCTGTCGCACCAGAGCGCTGTGTTTTTCTATATCAGGTTGTCCAGCCCTGTTTAGAAGCTGAAAGGAGACCAGTCCCGACGGGGGTGGGGCGTCTTGCAATAGACATCGCACGCTTGATGAGTTTTTGAGTCCGCTCCAAAGCCTAGCGCTGAGTTCACAGATTCTGTCATACCTAGCCTGACTGCTGCCCCAATCGGATTGAATTTTCAACGATTCGCGCAGCGCCACCCAAAGGCCGTAGTCTGAGGTTGCTACTTCAAATCGGCGACCGTCTGGCTTCCAGCCCGTGGGCGCACCCTGGCCGTCCATTTCTACACCGCGCCAGCCAATGAAAGTAGGCGCGGTTTCTGCTAGAACTTTGGCGCTGGTATAGAGCCCGCCTAACCCCGCTGGACCACAGCACCACTTGTGTCCAGTAAATGCGTAATAGTCTACACCTGTTTCTGGAAGGGTCCAACCTGGCTGGTCGAGCGGCAGTGAACCAACAGACTGAGCCGCATCAATCAGGACTTTGGTTTGGGGTGAGTTGGCATGACAAATATCGACAAGTTCTTTGAGCGGCAGTAGCTGGCCTGTGTTCCACAGAATGTGGCTAAGGACGACTAAGCGAGTCTGCGGGGTTAAGGTTTTAGTGACCATCTCTAGCGGATCGCCTCCCTTTAGCCTGTCCGAAAAAGTCCAGTTAGAGATTGGACAGGTGTCCACTGCAACGCCGTAGCGTCTGCTGATCTCGCGGACCCCGGCAATGACGCCCGGGTGTTCGCAGTCGCCAATGAGGATGCGATCGCCCGCTTGCCAATCCAACCCCCACATCGGAATATTGCAGCCCATCGTGACATTTTCAGTCAGGGTAATTGTCTCTGGCGCAGCGCCAACTGTGCGGGCGATCGCCCCTCGAATCTGCTCGCCTTCTGCCGCTAGCCAGTCGCCGACCGTCCTAGAAAACGGCCCTTCCTGCTGAATCTTTAGCTGTGCCTGGTGCATAGACGCAATCACACTATCCGCCATCGGCCCCTGACCGCCATAGTTGAAATACTGCTTGCCAGAAAGTGCGGAAAACTGCCGACGATGATGAAGAACGGAATTGACTTCTGAGTGTTCTTCTAGCTGATTTCTCGGCCGATTTCCTGGCCGAGTTTCTGGCTGAGTCTTTGACTGCGCTTTTTGCTGGGTTTCTGGCATATTCTCTAGGTTGCTCATGGTTGAATTGGTATAGTGAACCTCGCTATTTAAATCTCTATCTGGTTCCCAATTGGTCGTACAGATGCCTTTTTACCGCTCGCATAAAAGAGCACTTACCTGTCTTAGCAGCTTAATACTTTTAGCACTTAGCAGCTGTAGCGGCAGAGCATCACAGTGCAATCAGCTAATTAGTACTATCAACCGCTCTGAGTCATTCATCAGCGACTACGAGCAGTCAATCAATCAGTCGCTAACCCAGATATCCGGTGCCCAAAGCCTAGAAGAAATTAAAAGTGCTGCCAATACCTACATCAGCGCCGTCAGCGAAGCCAGCAATCAAACCAACACCCTCGCTCAAGACATTCAAGATTTAGCTCTAAACGACGAACAGCTCAGCCGCTATCGCAACCAGTACGCCAGCATTCTCACCCAATCAGCCGCTGCCCTCACATCTGCGCAATCAGCCATGCAGCTAATCGCCGACGCCAATACAGAAGCCGACTTCAGCAACAGCTTCAACACCTTCCAAAAACAAACCAGCGCCGCCTACGAAACCCTCCAGTCCAGCGACAGCGCTAGCAGCGCCACCATAGAAGAAATCAACACCTACTGCGCCCCCCAGTAGTCCGCCCTACTCTATTCATCATTCTGCCTGCATACTTCGTACTTCCGCCATGCCCTTTCTCCACCTCCGCTCCCACCCCCCTCACCAAATCCTTCAGATCGACGGCTCCCTCGCCGCTCCCCTCACTGGTCGCATCACTGTCCCCGGCGATAAATCCATCTCCCATCGCTCGCTGATGCTCGGCGCGATCGCCCAGGGTACGACTCGAATCAAAGGACTCCTACTCGGTGAAGATCCGCGCAGCACCGCCGCCTGTTTTAGTGCGATGGGCGCAAAAATTTCAGACCTCGAAGCCGAATGGGTCACTGTTGAGGGAACCGGGGGGGAGCTGCAAGAGCCAGACGACGTGCTCGATGCTGGCAATTCGGGTACGACCCTTAGGTTAATGCTAGGTTTGCTAGCGGCTGCGCCGGGTAAGTTTTTTGCGGTGACTGGGGATGGGTCATTGCGATCGCGTCCCATGAAACGTGTGATCGCACCCCTGACCAGCATGGGCGCTACTATCTCTGGTAAGGCAAACAACACCCTGGCCCCGCTAGGCGTCACCGGTCGACGGCTCAACCCTTCTCACTATCACTCTCCGATTGCCTCCGCTCAGGTCAAATCCTGTCTACTCTTAGCGGGCCTTTCTATTGACGGAGAGACTACTATCACCGAACCGAGCCTATCGCGTGACCATAGCGAACGGATGCTAAAAGCCTTTGGCGCCAATCTCTCAGTTGACCATGCCACCTACAGTGTGACCCTACACGGCCCAGCTCAGCTTACTGGCCAGACCGTCGTCGTTCCTGGCGATATCAGCTCCGCCGCTTTCTGGCTAGTTGCCGCCGCTATTACCCCCGGCTCAGACTTACTGATCGAGAATGTCGGCGTCAATCCAACTCGCACTGGCATCTTGGATGCGCTTGCCGCCATGAACGCTGATATAACCCTGGAAAATGAAAGGGATGTCACTGGCGAACCCGTTGCCGATCTACGCGTTAGGCACAGCGAGCTGATTGGTGCTCATATTGGTGGCGATCTGATTCCTAGACTAATTGATGAGATTCCTATCCTGGCTGTCGCGGCTTTGTTCGCAGTGGGTGCGACTAAAATTACCGACGCGGCTGAACTGAGGGTAAAGGAAAGCGATCGCCTCGCGGTCATGGCAGCGGCTCTCAATCAAATGGCCCCGAACAGTGTGATTGAACAACCCGAAGGTATGGAAATTAAGGGCACAGGTTCTGATACAAAGCTCACCGCCGCCACGCTTGATAGCTATACTGACCACCGGATTGCGATGGCCCTTGCCATCGCGGCTACACATGCATCCGGCAAGAGCGCCATCAAACGCGCTGAGGCGATCGCTGTTTCCTATCCCACTTTCGTGACTACACTAGCAACCGCTACAGCTTCTGGGGAGTAGCCCTCTCTTCCTAGCTCGGGCATGCTAACGCTAGCTCACGCTCTCTAGCCTATGCTATTTGGTTCATCCTTCTACGGCTCATCTCACTAAGTCGGTCTGACTAAGAATTGGTTCTATGCACAAAATTTTAGTCATAGAGGCGCCCAGTCAGCGTCGTATCGACTTAGTCGAGCGTCTAGAGTCTGAAGGCTTCCTGGTATGCACAGCAGATGATGGCCTCTTGGGAATTCGAGCAGGACGGAGCCAGCGGCCCAGCGTCATTCTATGCAACTGGGATATAGATGGACTGCTAGGTCCTCAGGTATTGGATGCAGTTCGACTAGACGAGGCGCTGAAGCTAACACCGTTTGTTCTAATTACGGAAGAAGCGGAAGGCACGTTGACTGCTAGGTCTCACGTTCGGCAGGCAATGGAAAAAGGCGCTGATGACTGTCTGATTCGGCCTGTTAGTCATATTGAGATTGTCAACACGCTCACTGCTCGCCTTGATCGTCAAGCGGCTATCAGCGAACTGTATGTCCATACCCTGCGCAACACCGCTGAGCAGATCAATCGGCTCAACTACTACGACAGCCTGACTGACCTGCCCAACTATGGGCTACTGCGCCAGCGCCTGACTCAGGCCATTGCGATCGCCCACAAAAGTCAGCGCACTCTGGCGTTTATGTCCGTAAGCATCGATAGACTGCGACTAGTCAATACCGTGCTGGGCTACCCAGCTGGAGACGAACTACTCAAAGCGGCTACCCGGCGCATGCAGTCCTGTTTGCCTCCAGAAGCTACCTTGGCTAGGCTGACGGCCAATCAGTTCGCAATTCTTCTGCCAAACCTGAAGCGACACGAGCAGGCCAGAGAAACAGCCACAGATGTCATAGATGTACTGAAGCGACCCTTTTCCCTACCGGCGCATAACATGCCAGGGCAAGAGGTCTTTGTAACTACCAGTATCGGCGTAGCTTTTCTGCTGCATCAAAGCGAAGATCTATCCACGCTGCTACGTCAGGCCGATGCTGCGCTCGAATCTGCCAAACAGCACAAGAGTAGCCACTGCCAGTTTTATCGATCCGACATGCCAGTCGCCTTTAGCGATCAGATTGCGATGGAAACTCGGCTACGCTACGCCCTAGATCGCAGCGAGTTTGAAGTCTACTATCAGCCGCAGCTGAATCTGGCGAACGGCAAGATTGAAGGGAGTGAAGCGCTGATCCGCTGGCGGCATCCCGAACAGGGCTATGTTTCGCCTGCTAAGTTTATCCCCCTCGCTGAAGACACAGCGCTGGTTGTCCCAATTGGTCAGTGGGTGCTAGAAACGGCTTGCGCTCAGGCCAAACTCTGGCTGGCGAGCGATATCGGCATGAAGTACGTTTCGGTCAATTTATCGAGCGTTCAGTTCAATCAGCCCGATCTAATCGAATCCATCAAACAAATGCTGATTAGAACCGGACTAGAGCCTAGCCATCTGGAGCTAGAGGTGACCGAGACAGCGCTGATGCGAGATACCACTAGCACCATCACCACGCTAAATGAACTCAAGTCCTTGGGTATTCGGATCGCAATTGATGACTTTGGCACTGGCTACTCTTCTTTGAGCTATCTCAAGCAGCTACCGATAGACACACTCAAGATTGACAATTGCTTCGTGCGTGGAGCGCCGCAAGATGTTAAAAACCAAGCCATTTTGCAATCGACCATCGAACTTGCCCATCGACTGAATCTGACAGTGGTAGCCGAAGGGGTCGAAGATGCCGCTGAGCAACTGCTACTCAGTCAATACAAATGTGACTACCTACAGGGATATTGGGTAGGTGTACCGATGCCTGCTGCCAAACTAGAGCAGGCACTGGCGCTAGATTACTTTCAGCAGACGTCTCAGCCGACTTCATTTATCTCTTGACCTACCGCATAGACTAAGCTCAGGCAGGACGCTCCGACAGCACAGCTTCTTATTTCTTTGTGTGACTACCGTAATTCCCCTAGGGTGAGTGGGAACATTGAACACACAATGCCCTAACGGTTTTCTGCCAAGCCGCAATTAATATGACTGAACAGTTCGACAACTGGCTTAGTAGCATCAGTACCTATGCTGATATGAGCCCCGATCTAGCCATTCGCACTCAGGTAAATTTTCGTATGAAAGCGCATGCTCGCTCAGCGCTAGGTGTTTCTGACTGGTGTCAACTGTTTCTAAATTACCTATCGCCTAATCGCAATGCTACTGGCGATGCTGCTGCTTTTAGTCATGCTGCTGCTGGGGTCTCAGACACTCGCCGTGTCTTATGCTTTGTCTATCAGCGCTTTGGTCAATACTCCGGGATTGACTTTAGCCGGGTCCGACCAGAGGATAAGCTCAATGATGATCTCCACCTCTCGCTAGTTTGTTGGTTTGACTGGACGTTTACCTTCTACGGGGACTTTTTTGAGCAGTTCGATTTGGACTTGAGCGACTGCTTTGATGAAGATGATTTCGAAACAGTTGGAGAGCTAGCAGCGTTTCTAGTAGAGCAGGTGAATAGCCGCGTTCCGTCCTTCACAACTGGCGGCATTACTTAAGAATCTTTTACATTTGCGCGATCGCCTTGGCAACAGTTTGATAGTCTTTACAAAGCAAAAGACTGTGAATAGGGATCTCGATGCCAAGAACTCAAAGAAACGATAATTTTATCGACAAGTCATTTACGGTCATGGCTGACATGATCTTAAAAATGCTCCCCGCCAAGCAGCAAGCAAAAGAAGCGTTTGCCTACTACCGTGATGGCATGTCTGCGCAGGCTGATGGAGAATACGCCGAAGCACTCGACAACTACAAAGAAGCGCTGACGCTAGAAGAAGATCCTTACGACAAGAGCTATATTCTGTACAATATGGGCCTAATCGAGGCTAGCAACGGCCAACACCAAGAAGCGCTGAAGCTGTACGAAGAAGCGATCGATCTAAATCCTCGGCTGATACAAGCTTTGAACAACACTGCTGTGATCTATCATTATCAGGGCGAGCAGGCAGAAGCCTCTGGCGACAAGAGTGAGGCGAATGCGCTGTACGACGAAGCGGCTAGGTACTGGATGGAAGCGATTCGGATTGCGCCAAATAACTACATCGAAGCGCAGAACTGGCTAAAGGTAACCGGGCGCATGAAGCTAGATATGATCTAACCCGCCCCGCTTTGCGGGCACTCCTTCAGAGTGGATTGACTTTAGGCTATGAAGGGCTAAGTAGCTAGGTTCAATTTTTTGAGAATTTATAGAATAGGAGAGTTGAGTCTTGATTGACGTCGATCAGGTCCGCAAGGTGGCGAGTCTTGCCCGATTGGATTTAAGCGAGTCGGAGGAAGAGCAGTTCACAGGGCAGCTAAACGGCATCTTGGAATACGTGCAGCAGCTAGATGAGTTAGACACAGCGGATGTGCCGCCCACAACTAGAGCGATTGAGGTGAGTAACATTACTCGCCCAGACCAGCTAGAGGTATTTGCCGAGCGCGAGTCGATTTTAGAAAGCGCGCCGGATCGAGAGGCAGACTTCTTTAAAGTGCCGAAGATCTTAGGTGGTGAATAGCACTAAACGCGCACAAAAAAGCCCGATCCAAGTTGAGTCGGGCTTGTACTTTTATATATATTAATGGCCCCTTGACTAATCATCTTCTTACGAGGCTTACGACAACCAAAGCCGCAGCGATTGAGACAATAACAGGTTGCAACCCACTTGCTGGTTTTGCAGCCTCAGCCTGAGCCAAGCGTTCGGCCTGGAGCGCTAGCTGATGATGACGCTGTTTGAGCTTTTCAACTTCTGAAACAAGCTTGTCCTTTTTAGTGGTCCAGGCTAAATGCGAGCTGATTTCTTCGGCAAACTTGCTGGCTTTTGACGGGTCGTCTGCCGCTAATGCCGAGTGTGCTAACCGCTCGTATCTAGCATTGTCTTCCCACTCGCTGCGCCATTGATCTGCTAGAGCTCGGCTTTCTTCGCTCAGCGGACTATCCCAGGGAATGGCCTGAAGCATCTTGAGCGAACTATTGAGCTGGTTGCTCGGCGAGTGATACTGATCGTGAGCCATCTCTAGAATTCGCTTAGACCACTCTGCAATAGATTGCTGCGCTTTGGTTTCTAGCATGCCATATTTAATAGGAGAAACCGTCTTGATTGCGATTTTAAGTTCTCCAGCTTTAGCCTCAGACTGCGCCTGCTCAAGCAAATCTTCGGCCCACGGCGTGTAGCAACGATCTGATAAAGCAGTCACTCTTTCAGGAAAGATAGAAGATTTGGCTAGCTGAACAGCGACACCTGCACAGGCGCTATAGTTCTCTTCAGCCAGCCAGTCTTCGGCTTGGTCTAGCTGAGCCCACTGCTCGCGAGCTAAATCAATTTGCCGGCGATATCCGTCGATTAGAACGCGATCGCGAGAATTAATATGGTGCATATAGCCAACAAACGCAGCTCCGGCAAATAGAGCAAAGGTCAGTACCGCTGATACTGCCAGAGCCAAAGTCTGACTGCCATGTTTACCATCTTTGAATTGATTAGAAGACATTGAGGTTCCCTCCTAGAAACTTAGGCTAAAAGATGCTGACTGCGGCAAACAATTGATGAATGACCGCTGCAGTGGCTGAGTTGATAGCGAGTCATAAAAGGTAGCGCAGGGATTTGGCGTATCAGTAGCCAAATGATTCCAAACATAGATTTGGCCGCCGATACCCACTCCGCGAATGGTCTGCCTAGTTGGCAGCCGGGTAGTGTACACAGTGAACAACTGGTAATCAGACGGTGGGTCTGTGTAGATAAGCAACACGCTCCTCATAAGTGGTTGGGTAAGGGGGCGAAGCAACTGGCAGCTATCAAACGTCGAGGCTGAAGTCGCTAGACAGCAGTCCGCCTGCAATTGACGAGCCGCGTGATCTAGATAGGGCTTCTTTTCTTTTGGATTGGTTTTGAACAACCAAGAACCAGCTACTAAGCAACCTATGAGGCAAATGATGATCTTCATGGTTGAATCTTTGAATTATAATGTACGTCTTATATGAACATTGTACCGCATGTAATTGTAATATGTTGAACAAGCATAAAGTATTTATTGTACACCCGCATATGAGGTAATCTAAATAGGCACTAGTTCTGTGCGTTCACAATTTGTGTACTTCGATTCCTACCTATAAATGAAGGAATAAAGGCGGAAATCAGAGAAGAAGGGTAAAGAAAGCAGATTCAGTGAAGGAAATGAAGCAGCGTGGCGAAGAGTTCTAGCAGCGGTTCTGGACGAAAATCGCGTGACAGTGCAGATCAGCGACGTGATCGCACTGTCTATCGCTATCTATTGACCCTGACCGACACAGGCATGTCGCTCGATTCGGATACAGGCGAGAAACAACTTCCCAATGAAACCCATATTGCTAAGCAGTGGGGAGGAGAAGCTAACCGGGTTTTTGTTCGTAGGGTGCTTCGGTCTGTCCTAGACGATGAGTTTTATCCAGATCAAGACTCCAAGCAAACCTCTGTTCCGGGGCTCACACTAGCTAAACTTGTGAGCATTTTGTCTGCTTTGCAGGCGTATAGGGTAAAGCATCGCTCGATCAACGATGCTAATAAAGCCTCGCGCATTATCACCCGCGACGAAAAGCTAACAGCTCTAAGTCTATTTTTTCAGCTATCTGCACAAGAGAGGACCGCCCTTGACTTAGAACCGCATCCAGGCGAGGCTTTACTGAAGCTAATTTTTGATCGCGCTAGCGATCCTCAAGGTCCCTATAAATATAGAGACGTAGCTCGCCTGTATCAGTTTTTTCAAAAGCAGTTAAATGCAGGGTCGCCTGAAAACTTTTCCGCAGACGGATTGGATAGTGTAAATCTTAATAATGAGATAGAGCCGCTTCCGCTCACTCAGCAGATTGGGGTATTGCCGCTACCGAACCCTGCGCTTGCACTCGCCACGAGCCCCGAGACAAAACTTCAGCAGTTTATTGAGGAAACGGTTAGTCACTACACAGTTCAGCATTCAAAAGGACTATCAGAAGACGAAAAAAAGAGAAGAGACGATTCGTTTGTGATTAGAGTCAGCAGGGAGATCGAACGAATTGAGCTGCAGTGTGGCAGTGAACAAGCAGATAGGTTCCTGCCGATAGAAGGAATAGGAAAAACGCATCGACTCTACAACAGATTAACCAAAGACTTTGTTCGACAGCTAGTCTACTCTGTGGTTGATAATGAGCTACTCACAGACGAGTTTCCTGTCCATATAAAGCACTTTACTATTGAGAGGGCGAAGCCACTGCCCCTGCAAATCAAGCAGGGGGAGGGCTCCGACGGCCTGCTTAATCCATTTTTCTTAGACGATGGGAAGAAGTATCACAGTGGATTAGAAGGCCAGGTTGCCTACAGAGTAAGGGTCGATTTTTGCATAAAGCGCCTCGATGACTTTGAGCCTATCTTTAAAGACATCACTACGTTCAAGTCTGGTCAGCTAGATTTCTTTGAAGAGGTAGTTGGGGTAAGCAGTCCTATCTCTCATATCAACGCTGTCATTAACCGGGTTTTGTTTTGGGATATTCCCTTGTTAAGCGACTATGTCTCGATTGCCGATGGAACTCAGTGCAATGACGTTGTTATGAACGGTGCGCCGAATAGCCCAGTATGGTCTCATAGCGTAGCGAGGCTTCACAAGCGCGAAGATGTCAAAAACGCGATCGCTTCTAATCAAGAATGCAATGAGAGAGTTACTGCCTCTGAGACCGCTAGCGCCGACTTTTGTGGATTTGACCTACTCGAAACCACAGCCAAAGCTTCTCTATTTGCCAGGCTAAGACTGATCAAACAAACGCTCGCTCACGATCCTCTTCATAGTGCTAAAGACTACATCAAGCAGCTTTGCGATCGCATAGAAGAAGTCACCGCCCTCAAAAAAGCACACGACTACCTATCTTTCTATCCCTTTTCTTTACGAGCGATGGAAGGGCAGATAGAAAGTACTATCTTCAGAGACGGTAGATATCGAAAGCGGTTACCCAATCTGACGTTTAAGCACGAACCCAACAGGCCATGGAATTCTGTTGCCTTAGAAGCTCAGCTATCGGTGGCAGAGGCCAATCTAAAAGAAGGACTTGTCCGAATCGCTAGAAAGCACTTGAACGCGATGGCAGGCTACTTTGAAGGCGATCGCAAAGAGCATATCGGCGACTTACTGATGACTCGATATCACCTATGCCTATTTCGCTACTACTATCTCAGTGATGCGGATGAGCTTAGTCGCTTATCTATGGATCGATATCGTGCCATTCGCCGGGCAGAAGAAGAGCTGAACAAAGCAGAAGGCTATCTACACGAGAGAACCAGATGCTATGACAAGTTGAACGAGCTGCCGCTAAGCAACTTGCATCCGCAAATGTATTTTCTCTCTCGGATATATGCGCACCGAGCCAAACTACATATCTTTTTCCCTTCTTATATGATGACTGGCGGTCTAGGTCTGCAAGAGAAGCTACAAGAGCCGATTAGACTACTCGAAAAAGCTCGAATCTATGCCGCTAGAGACGGCGACCCGGCTCTATACGCCCAGTGGTCTGCCTATCAGGCTTGGTGCTACATCATGCTTGCCTACATAAATCAGTCAGAGAAAGTGTCCAGGCAAAATGAGTTTTCTTTTGAAAGCTGCCTTGACTGGGCCGAACGATTGATAGCCCACGCTAAAATCTGCTTTTCCGCCAAAGGAAAGACTTGCTATCAGCAGATAAAAAATGCTGGCGGAAAGAAGACGCAATATCCATACGAAGTTAAGGTTCCAGTCGAACCGGAGTCAGGAGAGGACGAAGTATTCGAACCGCCGAGAAAACCAACCGTATACTTTGACCAATACGGAGATACCTTTGTTCAAGTTGCTCCTCTCATTCAAGAACTCTTTCAAGAAGATCAACGAAAGGAGAAGCAAAGTCAAAGTCTTCATAGGATAGTTACCTTGGATCTATCTTTGCTCAAGAAGCTTGGAAAGGACGAAGGAGGATCTATATTTTTGTTTGGGATGCAGTCCGGAATCATTCTTTTCTCAGACGCAATGTTCTCTTTATGTGGGACTCATTCTAAGAGTAGTGATCTGATAAAAGCTATTGATGAGAAAGCTATCAGACTATTTCAATATTCTTGTGCGATCACTTCTGATGGGACAAGGAGAATAGAAGAGGACGATGAATATTGGCCAAAGTGGGCTACGAAAGGCAAGCAGAAGATACTAGCGCGTCAAGTGTTTGAGTCTGAGGAAGACGACAATCATGCGAAAGATAGATTACTTCAATATCTATATCCTCACCGCCTAACCCAGTTTGCTGATTTCTCTAAAATATTTATCATAGTTTGCAGGTTGATTCTGTTAGTAGCTAATACTGACGCCTCAGAAGACTTCGTAGATGTGGAAGTTGGTAGAGTGCGCGCCTTGCTCAAAGAGCTTCGAGAAAACAACCAGTTCCCTTTTGCAGAGCACCATGCTCAAGGCCAAAAGAAGTACAACGGTCATCTAGAAGACCACTACTTTCGGTTTGAAACGTATGTAGACAAGTTCATCAACGCCTTTGAAAAACAAAAGCTACGTAGCTTAGACATCATATACCTACGCGATCAGATGGTTGCTGACGTTTTCTCTATCCTTCGAGGAGAAACCTCTATAGTGCCTCGGATGTATTAACTAACTCGCTATAGACATCTCGAAAGAGATACGGTAGTCACTTGACAAGAGCTGTCTACAAAGTGAAAGGCGACAAAGTGAAAGGCGATTGAACTGCTAGAGTTCAATCGCCTTTCTTACGAACTAATCTTTCTAATTTATAGGTTGGTTAGTGTACTAGTCGATGTACTGATTGATGCACCTATTTTTACAGCCGCTAGGGTTTGCATAACCAAAGTAGATGCTGGCCTAAACAGCAAACTTTCGAAACTCTTGAACAACCGTTTCTAGACCGTTGTCATACTCCATCAGAAATCGTCCCTTTCGCTTCTCTCGGATTTCCTCAAGCTTACAGTACATATCTATGAGTTCGACTCGTTCTTGATTAGTAATGTCCCCGCCTTCGTCACCACGTTTTTGCATTCGTTTCGCTCTGACAAGGGCGTCTACTGACTCTAAGACATCTTCATTGGATGCGTCTTGCGCCTCGGGGCTATCATCTCTCGCTGGGGCGAGGTGTATAGATTTTTCTTGGTTGTCCATTACTTTAGCAATTTTCCTGCCCTATTTTTGATTGACCGTTACTTAAGTAACCTACTAGAAAGATTATCATGATAGCACGCACATTAAGGACTTATTGCAGCTTTATAACAATGAAGTTTCTACTGCTATTAAAGGGATTGAGGGTTTATTAAGCCTGCGGCATACTGCTTAAATTTATGTGTGGCTAATAGAGCTGATTACATCTTTCTTAGGGGTGTTTGCTCTAGCCAACTTAACCTAATCAATATTACGACAGAGAGTTAGCTTAAAGTGTGACCATCTATAGTCTAAAGCGGTACTGCTCATTACCTTCATACCTGTAGCTGGTTGTGTGCTCGATTTAGTTAGCGCTCACAAGCTTTCTAGCTTTTGACAGACTTCGAATACATGATCGCTACGTACGTACATTAGATTCGCTGATGTTCTTGTTAACATCAACAAATCTCTATCCGATTACGCTTATTTTCCTCTTTGATTGCAAATCCAGTTGAAGAGAGTAGAAATTAGCGCCTGCTGTTTTGCTTCAGGTATCTTTCTAATCACGAGAACAAGACTCCCCAAATGTTTGCTCGGCTTAGTAGTTAGTCTTCATAGCTGTCTTGTTGCCTGCTTCTAAAGACTTATATTCTGCTTTTGGGGCTCACTTCTTACTAATAGAAACCTCTATGGAACTTATACTGCTGTTCTATGAGTGGGGCACCATGTACTAGAATTGTGTCCACTATGCTTTACGTAATTGCCTCATTCGGCATAAGCAATAATAGTTCCCTGCCAAAACTCATGAGTTCTGTGACTACCTCCACGCAAACAGCGCTACATACAACTCCTTTTAGTACTGCGCCTCTTGTCACAGCTACCTTTGCTTCCCCTGCGGCTGTCAGGGAAAGATCTATCAGCGCTGTCAAGGAGAAGTATCCAAATTACAAAATTATCGTGCTTAATGACGATTTCAATACCTTTGATCACGTTGTCAAGACATTGACGACCTACATCCCAGGAATGGATAGCGACCAGGCGTGGGCGCTTGCTGATCAAATTCACAATGAGGGGCAGGCGATTGTCTGGACGGGGCCACTGGAGCAGGCCGAGCTGTATCACTCTCAGCTGATTCGAGCTGGGCTGACGATGGCTCCTCTGGAAAAGGCATAGACGGGTGGGGCGTAAGGGAACCGGGAAAAAGACTGCTAAGAAGACGGGTGGTAAGAAAGTTAAGAAGATGCGTAAGTCCACTGCTAGTTCTTCTGCCTCGAAATTATCTTCGGATACTTCGAAAATAGAGAAGCAAGCAGACAAAGGCAGAGTCGTTATCACTCACTCTACCTACATTCCCGGTCTGATTCCGCTGTTAGAGAAGCTGGCTACTGTTCCTCGGATTCAGACGATTACTCCGGCGGTGATTTCTCGGGCTAGGTCGAATGCGCCTGCGCTGCGGCTGAGGGTCTCGGTGGCCACTATGGGTGGGCATAAGCTGATTGCACGGAAGGGGAAGTCGGCTCAGGAGGTGTTTGTGGTGACTGAGCTGAGTAAGGGTGAGTTGGAAAAGGCGATCGCACCTCTCCTAACATGAGTTCTGACATAACTCAACCAAGCTGGCGAACAGAAGGCGCTGTCCACTTCTCCACAGCAGGCGCATTCTTTCGGGGCAGCAGCAAAACAGGACGCGACTTGGCCATACTGGCAGCTTTGGCCTACAGGCAGCATGCTGACAATCCTAGCGGTCAACTGCGGGTAATTGATGCGATGACGGGATGCGGCGTTCGTACGGTCCGCTACTTGCTAGAGGCGGAAGCGGACTATGTGTGGGCGAATGAGGGAAACCAGGATCTAAGCGAGCTAATCCGAGTCAATCTTCAAAGTAATCTCGACTCTCAGCGATTTTCAAACCGATATCACCTCACTCACCAGGATGCAAACAGCGTCTTTTTCGAAGCGTATCAGCGGCGAGAGTTCTACGATCTAATTGATATCGACAGTTTTGGTAGCCCAACGCCTACGCTTGGCACTAGCCTATGGGCTGTCAAACTTGGCGGACTGCTCTACCTCACTAGTACTGATGGGCGTGCTACCAGTGGCCGTGCGCTAGATAGCGCGCTGCAATCATACGGCGCCTGCGCTCGCGCCCATCCGGCAGTGCATGAACAAGGGGTGCGTCTATTGATTGGTACGGCAGTGCAGCAGGCGGCGGCTAGAGGGCTGGGGGCTAAACCTATTTTCTCTTGGTATCACGGCGAAGTGAATCGGGTGATGGTAAGAATCACCAGGGCGTTGAATTGGCAGCGTCAGCACTACGGCTTTTTGACCTACTGCCATGCCTGTGGACAGTTCCAGACATTGAGTTGGAAAGCATTGGGTAAAGGAGCCTCTTGTGATTGCGGTAGTACGGAAGCGCCAGTTGTGAGTGGTCCGATGTGGCTGGGGCCGCTGCATGACTCGACAGAGCTAGCTGCTATGCGTCGGATTGCGGTTCAAAAAGACTGGACTGACTGCTCGAGGCTAATTGAGGTTATGCAGGCGGAAGCTGATTTGCCTCCTTACTTTTACCCGCTAGCTGAGATAGGTAGGCGAGCTCAGCTAGATATTCCACCTAGAAAAAGGCTAATTGAGCGGCTACAGGCGGCGGGATTTGAAGCGACGGTTACTCACTTTTCGACTCAGGCGATCAAAACGGATGCTTCTCTATCGACTTGTCTAGACCTAGCTCGGCAACTGTCCCGACTGTCCTAGTTCGGATAACAACCGTAATCAATTCTTTCTACACTGTAGGGACTGATTACGCTGCTTTGCCTCGTCTTATTCACCTCATCTCACAATTTTTGGAAATCAGCTATGAAAACATTTTTAGTCGGTTTGACGATTGCTGCTGCTGCTATCGGCGGTGGCATTGCCTATGCGACATTAAGCACGGGCGGTGGACTAGGCGGTGGACTAGGCGGTGGATCAGAGAGCTTTGGCGGTGCTCTGGGCTGGGGCGATCAGAGTGATTCTGCTGTGGTCGCCCCAGCGGGGCAAGGCCAGGCGTTTGCACCCGATGATGTGGTAATTTCAGCAGCTGAGCTGAATCAGATGGTGACTGATGCGATCGCCACCCATCCTAACAGCGCTCCTGTACTCAACATCACCGAAGGGGTGACTACCGTAATTGAGGGCGATCGCATCAAGAGCGGCGCCAGAATCAACCTATCCGATATTCCCCTTGAGTCTCTACCTACCGAAGGTCAGCAGGCCGTCGAAAGGATTACCCAAACCTTTCCTTTCTTGAACGATCGCAAAGTCTACGTCGGCATAGAAGGCCGTCCCAGTGTAGTCGATGGGCAAATTAGCCTAGCAAATACCAACGTTCGGCTCGGCCAGCTCAAGCTACCAATTGCAGATATCGCTAGCCAGTACGGCTTTTCGCAAACCGATATCGAGCAGCAGCTAAGCGCACTGTTAGAGCAGCAGGGACTGACACCAGAAGATATCCGTGTGGTAGACGGACGGCTGGTGATTTCGGGGTTACCGCAATAAGAGCCGCCCTACTCTTCGAGAAGAGCAAAGCCCTACGACTACGCTCGGTCCTCGGTTGTTCCCCCGGCTTCCCCTTCCGGTAGCTGAGCACAGTCGAAGCTACTGCTCTTGAATCAAGCGCATGTAGTTCTGCTTGAGCTGGATGTTGCTTTCGCTCATTTTTTCCGAAAGGTCTTTTTCGGCGTCGCTTAGGCTCTGCCAGAAGGTGGCTGAGCGCTGGGCAGAGATGTATTCCTTCCATAGCGTTTTGAGTAGCGGCGCAATATCAGAATGCTCTGACTCGACCTGAGTGAGTAGCGCTTCAAATTGAGCTGTGGCTTGGGGGTAGTTGTTGTTGTCTTTGGCTAGGGCGATCGCACCTTCTAGGGTCACTTCCAATAGACTCTTACCAGCCTGATCGCTAGCTTGATCCTTATCTTCCTGGCTCTGTGCAACAGCGTTCTCGGACATAGCAGCACTCTCAGTCATAACGTTTCATTCCGAACTATAGATGAGCTTTCATCATGACCCAATCAGATGCCTTCAGCTCTCTATAAAAGAGTAGAAAACTTAAGGACGGAGATAGATTCGGGAAATAGGAAGACATCTCTGAGCCTATCGGCAGTAAGTCGTACATCCCCAGTGACGACTGCGTGGCAACCTTGGCCCCCGCCAGCCTCGGTGTCGCAGCTCCTTGGCAATCAGTCGGTTGATACCACCATGAGCAACCAGTACCACATTCTCCACGTGAGTTTGCGCCTCTAGTAGATCTGTGGCTAATCTGGCTCGCTGCTTTGCTTTGACAAACGACTCACACCTAGCGCCGTAGCCCAATCGCCACAGCGTCAAGGCGATAATTGTCCAGGTCAGCGCCGAGAATCGAAAGTGCCTAGAAAAATCCACGGGAAACTCGACCTCTCGAAACTGCGGGTCGACAATGGGCGGACTGAGTGCGCCTAGCAGTTCAGCGGTGTGTGTTGCTCTAGGACGGTGACTAGCGAATACCTGGTCTGCGCGGGCGATCGCCTGTTGCACAGACAGGGGCGGTCTGGCTTTTCGTTCGATTCTAGCCGCGTCGTAGCACTCTACAAATTGACGAAAGCGATGGCCACGGACTTTCTGGCGCAAAGATACCGCAGGTGGTCCGTGGCGAATCAGGGTAATCGAGCGGTTCGATATCATGAGTTAACGCTATTCTGCTTCGAAAACTGTATTCCCTAAGCTATTCGTATAATCTCCTATTTGCTCGCTTTTAATCGCTTATCTGCGGGTATCTCGTTAGAGAATTAACAAAAGCACAAACGAGCAGGGAGAACGAGCGTTGTACCGTAAAATTCTCACCAGTAATCAAAAGCAAAAATCTATGGTCGACGCAGCCCTTTCGCCCGCTATTCAGAAATCTGTTAGCCAGCAGTCTGTTAGCCAGAAGTCTATTGGTCAGCAGCTAGTGCCTGACTGGCAGCGCCTAGCCGACAGAGCGCTGGCACATCAGCCGCTCACACGCTCAGAAGCGCTAGCTGTCTTGCAAGCATCCGATATGGAACTCTTGGGTCAGCTAGCGGCGGTTTACCGGGTTCGCTATCAGCATTGGGGCAACCGCGTCCGGCTGCATTTCTTGCTCAACGCTCAGAGCGGCCTTTGCCCGGAAGACTGTCACTATTGCTCTCAGTCCAAAATCTCTAGCGCAGATATCGAACAGTATCCACTAATGGCAACTGAGAAAATTGTGGCAGCGGCAAAGCGGGCCTACCAGATGAAGGCGGGGACTTTTTGTATGGCAATCTCGGGCCGCAGCCCTTCGTCTAAGGTGTTTGAGGGCGTTTTAGAGGCAGTGCGCACGGTCAAAGAACAGTATCCAATGCGGGTTTGCACCACCCTGGGACTCTTG
>JBCCOH010000013.1:0-64032 GCA_039111275.1 Cyanobacteria bacterium P01_D01_bin.1
CAGCTCAAAAAAACTGCCAAAAGTGACTGGCTTTAGTAGATAGCCTGCAACGTTTAGGTCATAAGCTTCCATTCGATCTTTTTCCTGATTAGAAGTCGTCAATACAATCACAGGCGTAGAACGCAGAGCGGGGTCTTTCCTGATTTTTCGCAGCAGCTCTAGTCCGCCCATCTTAGGCATATTTAGATCTAGTAGAACCAAACGGCGCTCTTTCGGCATTTCTACCTCTTGGTGCTCGCCTTTTAGAATAGCCAGTGCGTCCACACCGTTATTAGCGATGTATAGTGGGTTGGCAATGTTTGCCTGCTTGAAGGAGCGCTGAACGTTCATCACGTCCACCCTATCGTCCTCTACGAGCAAGATATTAGTAGTGGCCATCCCTGGCATGTTTACCCTATTCATTGTTGACTGTTTGTATCGAGCTGCGTAGGAGCGCTTCAGACGCGCTCGGGGTGCGTAATAGGTACCTTCACAGCGCGATGCTATAGATGTGATGCGTACAACTGAATTTCGCTCGTATCAAGTATTCCACACGGAAGATCGCTACTAACAATGTCAGAGTAGGGAAGTTTTCCTCTATCTAAAGATAGATTGTCTAATTGCACCAATGTCTTTCTCTATGCTGACGATAAATTATCTACTTACAGGAAAATACGCTGCCGCTCAAAGACTGCCGCTAGAGACTGCTGCTCGAAGACACATCCGTACTGGGTTCTTTGGGCCAAGTGAAAGAAAAGGTAGCTCCTTTTCCGATTTCTGAGCGGACGGTGATTTTTCCTCCTTCTGCTTCGACTGTCTTTTTGACCAGCGAGAGACCGATTCCTGTGCTCTCTAGGTCATCGCGCGATCGCAATGTCTGAAAAATAGTGAATATCTTGTCGTGATAGGCAGCGTCAATTCCAGGGCCATCATCCGTCACGAAAAACTCATAGCTGTCCTCATGCTCAGCTACCGAAACCTGGATTCGACCATCTTCTCTATCGTGATGCTTAATAGCGTTATTAATCAGATTAGAAAACACTTGAACCATTGGCACTCGCTTGGCCTTTAGCACAGGCATAGGCGGTATGACTTCCACCTGGAACTGCCCTAGGGGCGAAAAAGAGTCAATGATTTCAGCCAACAGCGTTGCTACATCGACAACTTTACTACTTTGGTGCGTGCGTCCAATTCGCGAGTACTCTAGCAACCCGTTGATAAATCCCTCCATCCGCAGCACTCTGCTCTTTAGCAGCTCAAACTGTTCTTTGTTTTCGGCGAGTAGCTGATCACCTAGATCTTCTTCTATCCAGCCTGCTAGGTTTGCGATCGCCCGCAAAGGCGCTTTGAGATCGTGAGAAGTGACATAGGCAAACTGATCGAGTTCACTGTTGCGTTGCTCTAGCTTCGACATGGTGTTAGTCAGCATCATATTGACTGCCATTAGCTCGTTCTTTTGTCGCTTCAGTGCGATATTTGCTTTCTTTCTTTCAGTGATATCTTGAACAGTCACAATGAAATACATCGAGTCTGCCTGGGTGCGATCGCCAGCTCCCTGACCACCAAAGCTAGCGCCATAGCCAGCTTCGTAGTTTATCTCTCTGCTAGCTTCATAGCCAGCTTCATAGAAGGTAGAAACTGTCACATAGGCCCATAGCGCCTCACCTGAGCGAGTAACGTAGCGTTTCTCATAGCTCACCTGTGGCTGCTTCTGCTCGACTAGCCGCTCGTACACCGCATTGCTAATCCCTAGATCTTCTGGATGCGTAACTGCCTGATAGCTCCTTCCTAGCAGCTCTGGCATTGAATAGCCTAGCAGGTCACACAGCCGCTGATTCACCTGTATCCACTCACCTGCTGGTGAAGCTTTGCCTATCCCCACAGCCGATTGATCAAACAATATTCTTAGCTGAGCAGCTTGATCCAACCGAACTGCCTCAGCGGCTCTGCGCTCCGTAATATTCTCGAAGGACACCCCTACACAGTCTTCTGCTAGCGGAAATGCCTTCACTGCGAAGATGCTAGATTTTACCTGATCGTCACCGTAGGCAATCTCTCCTAAATCGACCATCATCTTGCTTTTGACGATGCCTACGTAGGTTTCTAGAATGTCAGTGCCTTCTACAGCTGGAAAAGCGTCTAGAATTCGCTTACCAACCATCTTATCTCTAGAGATTCCAATCGACTCCACAGCAGCCGGGTTTGTCGCTATTAGCGTTAGGCTAGTCGGCTGTTCAAAGTCCTTGAGCTGCCAAACCTGTAGGCCAACTTGCATATTCTCGACAGCCTGGGCATAGAGCTGCGCGGTCGCCTTTGCCGATTCTGCCCTGGCGTAGCCTGCTCTTTCTAATTTCAGCAGTTCTAGATAGCGTGCCTGAGAGTCTTCTAGCTCCTGGGTTCGACGGGTCACACGCCCTTCGAGCTCGGTATTGAATTGCTTGATCTTTTGCTGTGCCACTATGCGCTCGGTAATATCGCGAGCAACTACAACAATCTCACCAACATCTTTAGTATTTGATTTTGCAGAATCTGACTGAGAATCTGACTGTGAATCTGACTGTGAATCTGGCTGTGAATTTGGCTGTACAGATTGCTGAAGCGTAGACTTGTAGCTATCAGCCTCATCCGAATCGTACAGCTTTCGCTGAATAGCCTCCACCCAGACGTAATGCCCAGCCTTGTGCCTAGCTCGAAACACTAGCGAAAAAGTCTCCGGCTGCCGGTCTATCTGAGCGATAGTTTCTCGAATGCGATTAGCGTCTTCTGGATGAATAAAGTCGTAACGGCTCTTAGCCATTAGTTCATCAGGGTGGTAGCCTAGCACCTCGTAGGAAGCAGGCGAAACGTAGAGATATTTACCTGTCACCGTTTGACGAGAGATGATATCTGTCGAATGGTCGGCTAGCAGCTTGTAGCGCGCTAGGTTATCCATCCGCTTGGTGATATCGTGGCCAACGCAGTATAGTACGGTCTCAACGATAGAGATGGTCCACTCTAGCTGTCGCCATCCGCCGTTTTTGCAGGAGTAACGGTTGACAAAGCAAACGGTAGTAGATTGCTTGGCTGTTGGGTCGGCTGGTGAATTTGATAGCAGTTCGGCCAGCTGAGCCTGAGTGCGATCGCAATCATCAGGATGAACTAGATCTAGAAAATCGCGACCAAGCATTTCATCAGAAGTGAACCCTAGCAACTGCTCAAAAGCAGCGTTAACCGTTTGAAAGCGACCATCAGTGCTGGCAACGCCCATCAGGTCTGAGGTCAATTCAAAGAATTTTGCAAGTTCAACCATAGGTTCAACCATAGTTTGAAAACAGTTTGGAAACCGCCAGCCCCCCAATCATATAACCGAATATCCAAAAGAATTTTGTTTAGGCTAAGTCATAATCAAGGTCTTAGCAAACACCTTTGACGTATGCCTTTAGGCACAAACAATCTTTATTAGGGTTAGTATTTAGTCACCCGTAGGATAGATGGAGTAATGGTCCTTGGCTGCGATTGTATGGGGAAGATCAAAATAACGACATCCCCATAAAAGCCGTGCTAACTGCAAAGAAAAACACAAATATGAACGCACAAGATTCAAAGGCAAAAGGGGTGATGGCAGAAGAAATCAGCGTCGCGTTAGTAGAAGACCACGATTTGACTCGGATGGGGCTAAGAGCGGCTTTTCGTCAGGCAGGTCTGAGATTTTTGGGTGAGGCCGACAGCGGTAAGAAGGGATTGAGCCTAATTTCAGAGATGCGCCCCGACGTAGCTGTTGTGGATGTGGGACTGCCCGACATCGACGGCATTGAGATGATTCAGCGGTTAAAGAAAGAGAATCCTGAGGTCAATACAAAGATCTTGATGCTGACAATGCACGATAGCGAGAAAGCAGTATTGGCTGCATTTGCCGCTGGCGCTGACTCTTATTGCACAAAGGAAATCGACACAGGCGATCTGATTACCGCTATCAAAGAAACCCGAGCAGGCAATTCCTGGATCGATCCGACTATCGCTAGTCTGGTACTCTCTCAGGTAAAGCCTGCTACCGCAGTCGGTGAAAGCTTCAACACCAAAACGGTAGAGATTCGCGCAGTCGACGCAGAATATGAGCAAATCATCGAAGCCTATCCGCTAACCGAGAGAGAGCTTGAGATTCTAGAATGCATCGTGTCGGGCTGTAGTAATGCGCAAATTGCTGAAAAGCTGTTTGTCACCGTAGGCACGGTCAAGACTCACGTGCGCAATATTTTGAACAAATTAGGGGCAAGTGATCGCACCCAGGCAGCCGTCAGAGCATTGCGAGCCGGTCTAATCAGCTAACACTATCAACAATCTATGAACCCTTCTACTCTTTGGTCCTTGCTAAAGCAGACGGTAGCGGAGTGGCAGCGAGACAAGGTCTCTAGGCTGGCCGCTGCACTGGCTTACTACACGACGTTTGCGCTGGCACCTGTGCTGATTATTGTGATTGCAGTTGCGAGCTTCTTATTCGAGCAAAGCACGGTGCAAGCTCGCATTCTAGAGCAGATGCAGTCGCTGCTGGGCGAAAACGCAGCCGGATTAGTAGAAGAGATGCTAACTAGCCGCTCGACGACTGGTGATGGACTTTGGCCCACGATTATTAGTATTGGACTGCTAATCGCAGGGGCATCGGGTTTGTTTATTCAATTGCAGGACGCGCTGAATACGGTGTGGAATGTTGTTCCTAAAAAAGGTGAAGGCGTTTGGGGACTGGTGCGCGATCGCCTACTCTCGTTTGGCATGGTCCTAGCAATAGGCTTCCTACTACTAGTCTCTCTGATGCTGAGCGCGGGTCTCTCTGCGGTCAGCAGTATGTTTGGCGATCTGCTCGTCGGCTGGGACTTCGGCTGGCAGCTTCTGAACGCAGGTTTGTCCTTCGGCGTAATCACCTTACTGTTTGCCATGATCTACAAGGTCTTGCCCGATGCCAAAATTGCTTGGGGAGACGTTTGGACAGGCGCAGCCATTACCGCCCTACTCTTCACTATAGGCAAAGCGCTAATTGGCCTATATCTAGGCAATAGCGGCGTTGCTTCAGCCTATGGCGCTGCTGGCTCATTTGTAGTGCTGCTGCTGTGGATTTACTATTCCTCGCAAATATTGCTGTTTGGCGCAGAATTTACACAGGTATACGCCAATCGGTTCGGATCTAATATCCGCCCCGACAGCCATGCAGAATTCGCTCCAGATGCCACAGCAGAAGAGAAGGGCACAGAGAAAGGTAAGGTAGCAGAAGGCAAGGCAACGCAGGAGCCCAGACTACCGCAGACTCGATCAGAATACAAAGCATTAAAGCAGTCTAGAAAAAACGCTAGAAACAAATCTAGAAGAATGAACAGCGAAGCGGAATAGATCAGACCTATACCTAAAGAGAGAGTCTATACCCAAAGAGAGAGTTGGACATTTGCCATCTGATAACTTAGCCATTCTCCTTACTTCTGATGAGAGAGGGAGAGAATCATTAAAAAAGCGTTAATAGTCTAGACACTTATTCTTACAAAAAGAAAAGGAGAAATCATGAGCTTTAGCGGAAGCCTTTTGCTAGCTAAAGATATCTGGCCGAAGGATATTTTTTATACGGCTAGCCTCTTAGCACAAACGCCCCCCGATGCTGTGGCGATACCGGTCCCGGTAGAGGTTCCTGCCGCAGCTCCGGTTGTAGGCCCACAGTTTTTTACCGCCCTGCTCTCAGGCGTGATTCTCGCATTTGGCTTTCAGCTACTGCTGACGAATCTGTCGATGGCTGCGGGCGTTTCCTTCGTTGCGCACTCTGGTGGCTCTAGCAGTTCTAATGATTCCAGTAGCTCCAACAGCTCTGGCGGTTCTGGCATCAAAATGATTAGCACCGCTTTTGGCGCATGGACGCTGATTACGGTCTGTATCGCTTTATTCTTAGCCTGCTGGCTGGCTGTCAATCTAACTGCCTACGGCAATCCCTTCCTAGGCGCGATTACAGGGCTGGTCATTTGGGCAACCTACTTCACTCTACTGATGTGGTTTAGCTCTACAGCAGTCGGTTCCCTAGTGGGCTCTGTGGTCAAATCTGCGACCAATGGCTTTAGCACCCTAATGGGCACCGCAACAGCAGCTATTGGCGCAAAAACAGCCAGCAATCAGGTCGTACAGACTGCAGAAGCAGCAGCGGCAGCAATTCGCCGTGAGCTAGCGACCAATCTAGATGTATCCGGTATTCAAGATACGCTACAAGACTATCTATATACTTTGAAATCGTCCGAAGTAGACGTTGCTTCGGTTGAGCAAGAGTTCGAGCGACTGCTCAAAGAAGGCGGACTCGCTGGGGTTGACCGCGATGCACTGCCAAAGGTGGATAAACAGACGTTTGTTGATCTGTTGAGCGATCGCACTGAGCTGTCTAGAGAAGAAGCCAACCGCACTGCCAGCCGCCTCTACCGTATCTGGCAAAGAAACACAGACAGCACCGAAGGACTCAATGAGCTAGTACAGGTTGTTGCAACTGCAACGGGTGGTCAGCTAGCTGCCAAAGGGCTCAGCAAAGAGCTAAATTCGCTTGTCGGCAATCTGCGTGAGCAAAACAAGCAGGCTAGTGCTGAACGGCAAAAGCGCAACCAGAAAGAGAATCAAAGCGGCGGTGGCGGCTCTATGAGTCAAGCCGTATCTATGGGTATGAGCATGCTCACTAGCGCCATCCTAGGCAAGTCCGATCTTTCTGATATGGACGCTAGCAAGCTGATTAGTGAAATCAAAGCGGCACAAGAGAGAGTCTCTAGCGGTGGCAGCCTTCTCCCACCTCCCGCGAAGCAGGCAATGCCGTTCTACGACACGCTCGTGCAAACAGATGTCGAGAACTATATCCAGCATGCCTATATCGGTGAGCTAAAGTCACCCGAACTAGAACAGAGCTTCCGCGACGTTATTTATGACGCGGAAGCCTCTCCAGCCGAAGTCAGAAAGCAGCTTTCTAACTTCGGTCGTGACCTGTTCTCCAAATGTTTGCAAGAGCGCGGTCTGCTAACGCAGGCCGAAATTAGAGATATTACCGAGCGCATGGAAGTCATCCGCGAGGCAGTGATCCAAGAGATCGTCATTGCTGAAGTTGTAATGGCCGAGAAGAACTTTAGGCAGTACATTGAAAGCTTCTTCAAATACACACCTGCTGACGAGCTGAATTCTGAAATGGGTGACGAAGCGTTTAGAGCCATCATCGAAGGTGAGAACCTAGATGCGGAGCACCTACGCAAGACGCTCTCTCAGTTCAACGCTGAGTATTTCCGTCAGTTTCTGCTCACTAGAGACGATGTGGCCGCTCACGAGCTGTCTGAGCACTACGAGCAGCTACTAGAAAAGGTCATCGCAGATGCAGAAGGCGTTGATAAAGCAGCCAAGGTTCGACTGCAACAGCAGCAGCAGTCTTTAGAAGACTACCTGCGCAACACTGGCAAAGAAGAGCTAGATCCAGAAGGCATTAAGCGCGATCTGCAAACGCTGCTGAATGAGCCTAACGAAGGCATTCGCCGCATCAGAGGCCGCTTTGGCAGCATGGATAGAGGAACGCTAGTGGCCCTGCTAAGACAGCGCCCCGAGTTCTCCTCTGATGAGATTGACTACGTTCTCGATACCGTCGAGTCGGTCTGGCGCTCCATCGTGCGCGCACCAGAAGACGCCAGCGCTGGAACGCAGGCACAATACGATGAAGCGAACTCTGCGATTGAAGAATACCTGCGCAGCACTGGTAAGCCAGAGCTAAACCCCGACGGTATCAAGCGCGATCTAGAAAAGCTAACGAACCATCCGAAAGCAGGCGCGCGGGCTATCCGCTATCGCCTGTCCAAGATGGACCGCGACACGCTAGTGAAGCTACTAAGCCAGCGCGGCGATATGAACGAACAGGAAGTCAATCAAACCATTGACAGCCTGCTCGGCAATATCCAGAACATCATCAAGCTGCCCCGTAGACTGGCTCGTCGTGCCCAGGGCGGCACTCAGTCCAAGGCGCTTTCTTTCCAAAACGCTCTAGAAGACTACTTGATCAACACCAACAAAGGTGAGCTGCATCCAGAAGGCATCAAGCGCGATATCAAGCTATTGTTAAACGATCCTAGGCTGGGCGCTAGCAAGCTGAGTGAGCGCATTGGTCAGATGGATGATTCGACCATGGTCGCCCTGCTCGCTCAGCGGCCAGATATGACCCAGGAAGAGGCAGAAGCTGCCGTGGGCCGGATTGTTTCGGTTCGCCACCAGATCAAGGACCAAATTCGCAGCGTTCAGGGATCTATTCAATCGACGATTGATAGCATTTTTGCTCGTATTCGGATGTTCCTAGAGTCGCTCGATCGCCCAGAGCTGGACTACTACAGCATCAAGCGCGACGTGCAGACTATTATGGACGACCCGCAGTCTGGATTTGATGTGGTGCGCGATCGCCTCTCCCAGTTTGATCGCAATACGCTAGTCGCCCTCGTAAGCGCCAACAACCGCGTTTCCGCCGCCGATGCCAACCGCGTCATTGACCAGATCGAATCTGCTAGAGACAGCGTCCTTAGCAAAGCTGAGAGAATCGAACGCCAGTTCGAGAATCGCATCAACAGCATCAAAGCGCAGACCCAACAGCAGATAAAAGATACCAAAACAGCGGCAGAAGCTGCTGCTTGGTGGCTGTTTGGCACCGCGCTTCTATCGGCAATTGTTGCAGCCATCGGTGGCTTCATCGCAGTTGCATAGGCCGTAGTCCTACTCCAGTTCTAGTAACGACAGCGCCCACTTGCTACCGTCCTCGACACCTAGCAAGTGGGCGCATGCTATCTCTAGCTTTTCTCCTAGCTTTCGCCCTCGCGTCTTTCCTCTGGCAATCCTATGGATCCAAAGATAATTGTCTACGTTACTTTCGGTTTCTCTCTGCTGGGGCTGACATGGCTACCTAGTCTGAAGGGCGCTCGCTTTATCAACGTGCCGCTGCTTTACTTCTTGCTAGCAGCGCTCTTGTTTGGCCGGATCGCCGATCTGCCTTTGATTGATCCGATCAGCGACAAAACTCACTCTGTCGTCACTGAATACATTACTGAGCTAATTGTAATTATCTCTTTGGCGGGCGCGGGTCTAGCGATCGACCGCCGATTTCGGCTTGCTACCTGGCAGTCGGCGCTGCGGCTATTGTGCATATCGATGCCAATCTGCATAGCGGGCGCGGCCCTGTTGGGACACTGGATTTTTGGCCTACCGCTGGCCGACGCCATCCTACTAGGTGCTTGCCTAGCCCCCACTGATCCGGTCATGGCCCACAGCGTCCAGGTTGGCCCGCCGAACAAGGGTGGCGAAGACCCTGCTAGATTTAGTCTGACCGCAGAAGCAGGATTAAACGACGGCCTAGCCTTTCCTTTTATCTATCTGGCGATCAAGGCCGCAGAGCATCAGAATCAGCTAGGTGGCTGGCTGTTGGGCTGGACGGCATATGACTTCGCCTACCGGGTCGTGATGGGTACGATTGTCGGCATCGTAGTTGGCCTAGTACTGGCTCACTATGCTTTTCGCCTATCGGACGAGACCGTACGAGAAGAGACCAGAGAAGGTCTATTTGTCGTATCTGCTATTTTCTTATCGTATGGATTAGCCGAAGCTGCTCACGGCTACGGCTTTCTGGCAGTCTTCGCTGCCGCAGTCGCCTGTCGGCAAAATGTAGAAAAATACCACGACTATCACTCAAAGCCGTATCAGTTTGCCACCCAGCTGGAGCGCATATTTGCAGGTTTGCTGCTGCTAGCGCTAGGCGGCTTTGTCGCCACTGCTGATATGAACCTACTGACCTGGCGCAACTTTCTATTTGCCGGGTTGTTTATGCTGTTAGTTAGACCACTATCAGGCCAGCTCTCTCTGCGGGGACTAAAGCTGTCTAGCCTAGAGCGAAATGCAATCTCTTTTCTGGGAATTCGTGGCTTCGGCTCGTTCTACTATCTAGCCTACGCTCAGAACAATGCTAGCTTTGAAAACAATGCGCTGCTGTGGAGTATCGTGACGTTAACCGTGGTTCTATCCTTTTTGCTACATGGGAATGCGGCGACTATTGCTATGGAAAAGATCGACAAAGAAGCACATCACAAGAAAAGAAAACGACCTAAGCGAGAAAGAAGCAATCAGATGTCTTCTAGGACAAGCGTGTAGATCAGGCTATATTTCATGACGGCTTCTCAGCGCTCTTCAGACAAGCTTTCCCCTATAGAGCTGTACAAAAATGCAGAAAAATCTGCCAAGATTGCTGGCCTACGATACGTAAGCGACCAGCAGCCCGGCATCCGACGTCAGCGCTGGGGCAGAGGCTTTAGCTATATCGATGTTGACGGCACCCGCATCCAAGAGCCTAAAAAGAAAACCTACTTCAAAGAGTTGGCAATTCCCCCTAGCTGGGAAGACGTCTGGATCTGCTGCGATGAGAACGGGCATCTGCTCGTCACTGGCAAGGACTTAAAGGGACGCAAGCAGTATCGATATCACCCCGAGTGGATTGCCCTGCGAGACCAGCTCAAATTCGATCGGCTAATCCCCTTTACCGAAGCACTTCCTACCCTAAGAAAAGCGGTGCACGCCGAAATTGAAAGAGCCGTGAAGGCAGCAAGAGCCTTTGAGAAAAGTAAGCAGGCCAAACCCAAAAAAAGTCAGCGCAGCCTATCTAAAGCAATCCTCGATCGCTCAACGGTCATTGCCGCTACCGTGCAGCTACTAGACCAGACGTCTATTCGGGTAGGCAACGTGCAATATTCCCAGACTAATCAATCGTATGGATTGACCACATTAAAGAAGAAGCACGTCGATGTCTCTAGCGCAGAGATTGAGCTGCACTACATCGGCAAAAGCGGCGTATCAAGAGAGGTCCATCTGCAAGATGCCACCCTGGCCAAGCTCGTCAAACGCTGCGCAGAGATTCCAGGACAAACCCTGTTTCAATACTTCGATGATGAGGGGCAAAAGCAGTCTGTCGACTCTGGTGATATTAATGAGTATCTACAGAACACGATGGGCGGTCCTTTCACGGCCAAAGACTTTCGAACCTGGGGCGGCACCGTTGCCGCTGCGACAGCGCTGTTGGCAAAAGAGAAAGCAAGAATACCAAAAGAGAAAGAAAGAAACCAGGATGCCAAAGAACCGAGCCAAAAGACGCTGACCTCCGATATGGTGGATGCCGTCAAGATTGCTGCAAAGCAGCTTGGGAATCGGCCTGCTACCTGTCGAAAGTATTATATTCATCCAGCTGTCTTTGCAGCTTATGAAGCGGGGGGGTTGGAGGGGGCGATCGCAACCCATCCAATCAAAGAAACAGACCTAGCCAAATTCCTGGATATAGAAGAACAAAATACGCTATCTGTCCTAAGAGCAAACCAACTATAGAAAAGGTCTACCTTTTGTAGTGCCTACAGCGCCCGTATCCGCACCTGTTGACAGATGAGCGTTCGCGCCAACTCTCTTAATATAAACATATTGAGTAAATGACTTCACGTAAAGCGCCAAGGCAAGCTTGAAAGTCTGTTTTCAAGACCACACCTTATCGTCTGAATTCATTTACGCAAGTTCAACACTTTATAGAGGGCACCACATGTCTACCCAAGATCAAGATAAAGACCTAAATACTAGCGGTAAGCAAACCACAGTCAACCCCGAGACCCGCAAGACAGGTCAAGGTTCCAACTCAGACACCCGTGATGGCGCCCAGCCAGAGGCCCCTGGTAACGATGGCACCAAAGCTGGTAGCCCAAACCAGGGCACAGAGGCTCGATAGGCTAGTATATTTTCTGCCAAGGGTGATTGGTAATTTTAGAGCGAGGATACAGTCGGATAGCGACTGGTTCTCGCTTTCTCTTTGGCGCTAGATATTGGAAACAAGACATCGACCTACCACCCCTTTCCAAGGCGAAAGAGTATTACGACTTGCCTGTATTCGACTAGCTAATGAATCTGAAAAGGAAATCGAGCTGGCGTAGTTTCTCACCGCCACTGTTGTTTCGTAGCCGCCAGTTGCCTCACAGACTATCGTTACAAAGGAAGCGGGTAGGGGGAATCGAACCCCCATCATTAGCTTGGAAGGCTATAAAGAATGCTGATTCATCAATACTTTTAGAGTTTTAAATTTTTGTTTACCCCAATTTTACCCCAATAAAAGAGCCAACATTAGCCGTTTAGGCTATGTTCTCGAAGCTCAATAGAGCATTTGTACTTGGCTAAATGAAAACGATTTTGACTTTTTGTAGCAGTAATTTCATTTCACAAACAGCTCGTATAGTCTGGGCTAACCGTACATTCATGCACACTAAGTTAGTTTGGTTTCGTATAGGCAATTTCTTAGCCCAAATCGATGCAGCAATGCATTCAGTTAGCTACGCGATATGCCTGACTACGGTCCTGATCCAGATAAGGACGAGCTAGTATACTTTGAGTACAGCACTATATAGACCCGGTATGTATTGGGAATGACGACAGACAGAGGTAGTGAATCCCTATGAATGACAAGCTCCTGGCTGAGCAGCTGAAGAAGACTGGCAACCTAATGGATTTACTGAACGACGAAGCTTTCGTCCGCGAATCTGCTGCTATGGAGAGAGCATGTGATGGGGCGGTAGAAGCAGGTCTAGGGACAAGAAACTATGTAGCCCAAATCGAGTCTGCATCCCCTGAGGCATTGAGGCGGCAGCGGCAAGCTGTGAAAGTGTTATCGATTCTGCTGCTAGAATTACGGCAGTGGTTAGAGGGCTGGCAGTTGGGTCTGTGTTTTGAGTCCGTCTACACAGAGGCTCAGCGCCTCATCTACAAACGCCTCGATGACTTTATGGTTGATCAGCAAGTTTGGATTCATGACTTGCTAGTTGAGAATGAGACCGGATTGCCAGTAGGCGGTAGACCGGTTAGGGAAGAGGCGATCACAAAGCTATCCGAACTTTTGACCGAAGACGGTTGGCAGATATTGGCTAATACTGCAGCAAAAGATATGGCTGAAGGTGTCTTGCAAGCCGTTCGGCTTGACAGTTCTCCTTCGGTTGCGGCATGAGGAAAGGAGTTGAACTTACTGTATGCTATTGAACTGATCTGTGAGGCTATTGAACTGGAGTTGGCACTGGTAAATCGAGAAGAACTGGTACCGGATTTCCAAAGCAGCACCTTCTAGGACAGAGTATCAAGAAACCTCAACCGATGGCTGTTTTAGTCGTACCTCCATGCTGACTAACTCTTGGGCGGCACTGAACTTTTATAGCATCTTTTATGAACGCTTCGTCAGTCGCTTTGCTTGACCATACGTAGGCTTCTCCAGGGATGAGCTGAGACATTTTGCTGGGGGTCAAACTATTGAGAGCAGCGTTGGCTTTTTGAATGTGTTTGAGCCAAGCGGGAGAATTAAACTTATGTAGGATAATTTGGCTCGACAGCTCTATGAGGGATGTGGGCACGGAAGAGGGATCTTGGCTAGCGATCATGATGCTAGTCCCTTTGTGTCTCATTTCTCTAACGACCTCTATTAGCCCAGATAGTAGCTCTGGGCTTTCAATGTACTTGTGCGCTTCGTCAAAAACAACGAGTTTGTTGCCTTTGCCATCTTCAACTTCCGCATCCGAGAATAGCTGTAGAAGGACTAGAAACAGTCCTAGCGCCTCATCCTTCTCAATAAACTCGTCGCGTAAGTCAACGATAACTAAACGTCCGGGTTGAATCAGACCCGTCAAATTTGCTTGATCGCTGATGTATTCTGAAGCCAGGTCTAAGCGCTGATGTGCTAGCCCTTTGATAGCCTCAGATAGCGTAGAATTATCTATGCCCTCTCTAATTACCTGAGTAGATAGATTATTGCGGTTGGCTTTCATAATTCTGTTAAGCTGCCGCATATACGTTGCTTGGTTTCCAACAGCACCCATCAAAAACCGCCAGTGATTGACTTGTAACTCGGAGGCTGAAAACTTTAAAGGATAAACTTCAACGTCTGGATATTCTTGCCGCCGATCAGCCAACTTGTCTTCAGGAGTTAGCAAAATGACATCAGTTAGGGCTTTAGGCTCAGCACCGTAGCGGGCTTTTAGAGCATCTATCTGCTTTTGTTCTAGGTTTGGATTCACCATACTGGTAAACTCTGGGCTGTAGTCTTGGGTTGGACTATAGTGAAAAATGATGGTGGTCAAGGGTTGAGGCAAGCAATTGATATTTGGTATTGGCAGAGAGGCCATCTCGGCAATGGTGCCAAGTGTGTAGCTTTTACCACCGCCTTGAACTCCAAAGAGGCTAATTGTATGGGTTTGATTCAGATCGACGGCAATTTTTCGACCTGATACTTCCCCGAGAATACCGAACTGTGGGGAATCTGTATTACTACCTAACAGAACATCATAACTGAGCGTTGATAACTCAAATGAATCGCTACCCTGAGATGGTTCCGCAGCAACTAGATCATTTTGAGAGTTAGCAGGGTGATATAAATATGAAACAGATGCTGGTCTGATAGTTGATTTTTCTTCCTCCTGAGTTCGTTCTTCAGTATTCAGCCTTACAGTTTCTGTCTCCGTGCGGTCTTTGGTAAAAGTACTTTTACTTTGAGTCTCGACAGACTCTTCGAGCTGATTAGCATCCTTCTCAATAGCATTTTCTTCTTTGGTAGATCTGCTGCTCTCTATTGTGACAGACACAAGTTCTGGACCCTCTGAGGATAACGAGACAGTGCGATCGCGCATTTCTCCTAAAAAGGCCGCATCGGAAAGCTTCGGCACAGAAACAACGTTTCTTCTCAAGCGTTCTGTTGTCGTAGCAGCTGCTGTAAGGCTTGTTAGTGGCTGAACTTCATTGTTAAAGACATCCTTGACCTCCTTTGTCGTCTCGGCCAGTGCCTCTAGCATTTCTTTTATTAGGTCGGAGCCAATGCGATGAAATTCTATACCAGACTCTTTCTCTGATGCCTCTGTCCCTACTTTAGCTAAATCAAATATTAAAGCGCTGCGAGTAAACGTCAACCGATAGCCCTTTTCTAGCGTGTCTAGCAAATGACGAGCTTCCTGATTAACTTCAGGTTCAATCAGCTTATATCGAACGCCTCGATCCAGGTATGTTTCTAATAGCAGTGATAGTTCTCTAGTTTTCACTAGGCGATCAGGTCTGTCATTGGCGAGCCTTTGGCTGTTAAAATGGTAGCTAATGACAGTTTCACTCTGCTTTATCTGCTGGGTAATCTCTTCTTTTAGCTGCTTTAGGCGAGTAAAATCTTCTCCCTGGTTGTAGCACTTAACCTCTACTAATCGACAGGTAATGGTTCTAGTGGCAGCATTCAAGTCAAAGAGGGCTAGATCCGTTCGCTTAAAGCTGACGTCATCGCCCAGCTCATCAGCTTGTTTCTGAAGACTTCGATAAAGTTCAATGTGTGCATCTAGCGGAACTACTATCTGATTAGCGAATACTCCTTGATAATCTAGATACATGCGGGCAAGCGATAGACCTAAGACTTCTGCTCTTTGGGTAGGGGCAGAGATGAGCTTGAGTGCAAGCTGACCAGAGAGCGATCGCACCTGGTCGAGAACGGCTCTAGCATAAGGCTCTGACGACGGCAATTGATAGGAGTCAAGTACGGGACGAACCATCGCTTCTAGTTCTGCGGTAGAGCGAGAAGTGATGACAAGGCGATGGCCTAGATTAGATGTCTGTTCTGGCGAATGGTCGATTAGATAGTCAGGACGATTGCTAAGACCGCCGTGGTCAAAAAATTCTATGCCCATGTTGCGGTCGATGGTGATAACCCAATCACTGACCTCGTGAACTCGGAAGATTAGCGCACGGTCGTTGGTATCGAGAGACAGAGTAAAGACAGGTCGAAGGTGTTGATTGACTTGTCCCGTAGCGATCGCGACCGTCGCCGCAGAGATTGTCTTTGGTAACTCGCCCATCAGTTTTGTGAGCCTTGCATTGTTTTGAAGCGGTAATGCCTTGCCGTGCTTGGGTTTGCGCTGCCATCTCACAATAGCATCGTCTTCTAGATAATCACTTTCGAAAGTTTGGTACAATCCGTGAACAGGTGCAGATACTTCTTTCTCCATTGCGGGAGCAGCAGCAATCTGTTCTGAGGGGAACACGTCAAATAAGATACTGAGATGCGCCAAATGCTTACTAGGTGCATTCTGAAATTCTTTCGTGCTGCGAACCGCTAAGCTGAGCTTGGGATACAGATGATTGTTGCTGGGAGTAGAAAATGCATCAGCTTCTTTAACAGAGACAGAGGAGGTGGGAAGAAGAAGATTGAAGAGATCTGCGCCCACCCCTACTGCATCTGGGTCGGGGACAAAAAGACGAATGTCATAGCTGAGATCCGAAAATTCTTTGCGCTTTTGAAGTTCCAGCAGAGTCTCAGTAAGGACAGTACCTCTCCCTGGATTAAAGACATTGAGCGTCAAAGTTCGGATATAAGGGTGCTGTAGCAAATAGCGCTTGAGTCTGCTTGCGAGATAGGTTCCATTAATCGTAGCCCCGCCGATGCCGGTTTCCTCTAGCTTGAAGGCGGCGCACACTTCACCGACAAGGCCACGCGGATCTACCTCTTGCGTAGAGGCATAAAGTGTCCACAGAAAGTGAACATTATCCACAGTCGTTAAGATATGGCTATCGCCTAGTGTCAGTACAGGGGGAAAGCTGACAGGTGCCATATTGCGTAGCAGGGTATCTCTAGCGGCGACTAGAGACTCTTCAATTCCGCTTGCAGCTTGCTGTTGAATCCAGCTCTGACCAACTTGTGCCCAGGTTGCTAGCCAGAGCGCTCTGAGCGGATGGGTAGGACTAATCAAAGCAGCTTCTCGCGTTTGCCCTCGGTAATCGACCAAGGTCAGCGCAACTGTGTCTACAGCCAGCAGTGCTCGCAGCGCCGAAAGCGATTGTTGCTGAGAGTCACCTTTTGTAGTCCGTATTTGCTCAAGCTGGTAGTGTATAGCGGCTTGATAGGCAGACGCATACCGTACAACCAAATCTTGAAGTTGATAGAAATTAGCAGCTTGGGTAACTAGCTGCTGATCGTCCTCACAACCTTGACGAACGATTTCAAAATATTGAGATCGTGCCTCTAGAAAAGCCTGCGTTGCTTCATCAAGTGGCCATTGAGAAAGGCGGCGCGTTAAATTGCCAACAGTGCCCGAGTGAACGCTTATATGCCAGCTAATTCCCCCTGTCGGCTCGCTCAAAATAGTCTGCTCAACCATCCTTAGAGTCTTAGGCACAGGAATGTTGATACTGCCTTCTCGTCCAAACTTAGCTTTGACAAAGTTTGGATTTTTAATATCCCATCCTATTGAGCTTACTTCTATCGAACTGGGCGATAGACCGTTTTGAACAGCGCTAAACTGCAATTTCAGTAGCGCGTGAACTAAGCTATTTTCTCTTTGAACAGCTCTTGGTGGCGGTGCAATGTCAACGTTGTCATCTGGGAGAACATAAAATAAGTCGCTTTCATGGGGATAAGAATCTGTTGAGCCTTCCTTGTCGCTCCACTGGAGCGGTTGCCCTTCCGCATCTACCAGCGGCAGTACATCTCCTGCATCAGTTAGAGGCAAGATACGAATGTAGTGCCAACCTTCTTCCCAAGCAAATTTTTGATATTTATTAAAGGGAATTTTGGCCTCAGCTTTCTTCGTTTTCCAAGCAGTTTTGTTGCGTACTAGCCCAACTGGTGCGCCAGTCTCCTCAGAGACAACCTGTGCCACAAACTTTGCAAGTCCATTCACCTTAGAAGGATAGGGCTTTGTGCTAAAAGTAATGCTAAAACTGCTAGTACCTCTTTTACCTGTCGCTAAAACTTTCTGATCGATTAGGCTAGCCAACCGTGGGTTATTTTTGCTCTCCTCCTCGGTGATTGTCGGGATTCCTAAGTCTGTTAGGGTGATGCATATACTACCAGTATCTTCATCATCGTCCTCAAACTTCCAGCGGTTGAAGGCAAAGCGCCATAGACTCCGATCCAATACAATTCGCCTCGTCCACCGCTTGGGATCTTCAAGTCCAACTTCCATCAAAAAGTCGGATAGCTGATTTCGGAAGGTACGATCTGCTAAACCGAGTTCTAGTAATCTTTGTCGCTCAGACTGTGTTGACCAAGTTAGTTTACGAACGCTCTCTATATTTCGCTCTATTTTTCTAATAATTCTGGAAGGATCCTTTAAGAGATCAAAATCTGGAACTAGACCCAACTCAAAAAGTGATGCACCCACAACAGATTCTTCAGCATCATTGGCTTCTATCGTTAGCAAGAACCGGGTGATCGCATCAGGCGCAGCATAGACCCAATTCTCTTTTCGGATTCGGCGCAATATCTCATAGAGAGGTTTACTTAGCCTCTCAGGTAAGCGCTTCAGAACGGATCCTTCAACATTTTCATAGATATTACCAATTTGGATATCTTCAAAGGTAGCGACCCCAAAAGAATCTTCAGCCGATGTTCGTAAGTCATCTGGAATAAAGACAAGAAGCGGAGGTCGCAAAGCTCCATTGGGAAGCGGGTTACGTAGTTCAACCAGTTTGGTTGCACTGATGCCCATATTATCTGGTAGAGGCTCAGCATGTGTGTCCCAAAGGATAGCGATTTCAGCTTCAGGCGCTTCTGACTTGAGTAAGCTACAAAGGCGCACCATCAAACCTGTACTTAGATTTGAAACACGCATGCAGTGACCTGCTCTGCGGCTAGTTAGATAGTCCTTTAGGCGCGGCAGAAGCGCCTGCTCTAAGGCAATGTTGAGTTCTTTTCCGTTTAGCTCTTGAAGCCCTTGTTTCATAGTTTCTCCTTATGGCTTCGTGCTCACAACAGTATCTTGAGCGATCTCGTACCTGGGTTTTACCGTTTGGGTAATGTAGGCATCTGAGAGGTCGCGATAGAAGCCAACCTCTCTCAGTCGATCAGTAAAGGCTTGGCGGTTTTCTTTAAGGGCTTGTCGTTCGAGGATGCTCGCAGTCCTAAAACCGTCTTCGGTGGGCAGTTGATCAATATAGAGACCATAGCGATCGCGCAAATACTCTAATAGCTCATCAATTCGCATGGAAGCACTATAAAAGCCAAGTTGTCCCCCCTGCTTTAACACCGCTATTTGCAGCAGCACTTCTAGTAACCGACTATCAAGGATGAATCGTCTAGGTGCATTGCGCGTTCTGGCTTGGGTCAACATGGCTCCTGGCTTATTTTTGAGCATGAGGGATTCTATCGTTTGTGTGATGTATTTACGATGAAATTGGCCTCGAATTGCCACCAAAATTTCGATGTAAGTTTCAAAAGGTGTTAAATCCATGCCGAGAATAGCCTGAATCTCAGGGTCAAGATCTTCGCCTTTGCCTGCGCTATCTTCCAACACGCCTGCTAAGCGCTGTCTGAAAAAAGGTTCACGTTCTGTTTGATAGATACTGCCCTGGAGGGCAGCAACATCTGCAACAGAAAAGTTAGTCAAGACATTCCTATCGATCTTGCCAACCTTAACTAAATGCTCGCCAAATTCTTCTAGCTTGCGAATGGTGAAATAGGCTTTGATAAAGGGTGATATTCTTCTATAGTGAATATCAGCGCTATGTTCTGCCAGTGCTGACATGGGAGTATCGCTACGGTTGGCAGCATCAACTAAAAGGCCAACAGGATAAGGCTTATCACCCCAAGCGAGACCACCCTGACGCTTGGTCATCTCTGGTAACAACTTGAGTAGTCGGCACTGATATAGGCTGAGGTGGAAGGCACATAGAATTTTAAGATATTCCACCATGACAGAGCGAGGAATAAAGTTTTGATAGAACAGTAGTCGCTTGATGTCATCCGCAAGCAATTCCGCCGATCCGCGGCACACGGGCGGATACTGCTCACCTCTTTGAGTCTTGTCAGGTGCGTCAGAAATGATGAGTGGCAAATGTAGTAGCGCCTGAGTTTCCACGTCAACTTCTTCGTTGGTTGGTTGCTGGGTTACTGGATCTATATTTGGAAAAAAGAACTTCTTTAGCTGCTCTAATGCGTCTGAACCACCTTTCGCGTGATAGAGCATTTCATATAGCTGTTGGGAGGTGCCGTAGTCCCTAGAGTGCTTGGGGTTTCGCAATCGATAAGTGAACCCGTGCAAAGGCCGAGGAGAAGCTAAGGCTTCTCTCGGTTCTCCTCTGTTGACCAGATCCATTAAGTGAGTAGTCATCCATCGACGCAGTACCTCTGGATGCTCTTCAAAACCTTTAAATAAATCTGGCTTCTCCAATGCATAGTCAATGAATGTTTCAACCTCTAACACAAATTTTCTACTCAGGCGGCTGGGATGACCGCCGTGCCACAAGCGTGCGAAAAAGGCAATCAGTACCCGATCCATATCGGTGTACTTAAACTCTAGGTAACTAATCCGTTTAAGACGAAATTCACGATCGCGCTTAGACAGTGCCATAAGTCGCCTCCTCATTCTCTACGTTTGCGCTAGCATCTAGCTCATCAGTATTCAAATCAGTGAGCTGAAGTTGTCCTTTTTCACCACGGCTGACCCGATAAAAATCGTGACCGCTGGTAGTTAGCAATACTTCTTGATAAGGAGCTGAGGCCAGAATGTTTTTGAATACAACAAGGCTCAGGTAGTAGCCCTGCGTCTGCTCAATACTGGGTCTGTAGCCATCATTTAAGCGCTCTAGCATTTCAAACATATCAAGATCAATCAGTAGATTAGCGTCATTGCCATGCAGTCCTTGGTAGCTTAGCTGTAGACCATTGGCCATACGCTCTACGAATCGAGCATCGTGAGCTTCATCATGAGCACTTAGGGTAAAACGATCTTTGGCAAAAATGCGATAACTGCCGATTGTCCCTCTTTCTACGGTGCGAACTTGAATGGCCAGATCCCCGTTCAGCCTTTCGGGATTGGCAAGTCCTTCGCCTCTATTGATGGCGGCCAAAACTCGGGGCAGGGCAGTTTCAGGTAGTGCTTCTTGCTGAAGTAGCTCTAGTAAATAGCTAGCACTCCGGTAGGGAAGCATTTGTTGCCAGCCGTCTGTACGCTGTTCAAAAAAGAAACGTCGTCGCAAGCTAGCAACATAGTTACGGTGACTTTGAAAGCGATCGCGCTCTCGAATCGTTTGATAGTCTCTGGGCAGATCTGTAAAGGCTGATGACAAAATATCTTGATCGTAATTTTCTCTTTGGTCAAAGGTGAATCGTTTACCGCCAGCGGTTGGAGCCATAAAATCTAGAGATCTATCCAGGCGAGCATCGGTAGCTGCGCCAATATCAACTTCTTTTAACAAGGAAATGAGCCGATCAACATTGGGCTTTTCACCGCCGCGCCAGCTGTTGAAGTAGTAACTATCGAGGATGTCAGCACGGGTGCCTGAGTTTTTATATAGTGCTTTGATGTCTTTGCAGCTGCGATCGCTAATCAACATAAAAGACAGTGCTGACCGCAAATCTCTTAAGGTAATATGCAAGCGATTACGCAGATGTGTGAGCTGGTAAAGCGTTTTAATTCTTTCGGTGACCTTCTGCCCTGCAACAGGATCTTGAAAGGTTTGAGCGTTGTGTAGAGCATAGCAACGGTCAGCTATTTCGCAGTTGTGACAGTCCTGCCAAAACTTTGGCGCGGTTAGCCGCTGAATCTGACGTTCTAGAATAGAGCCTTCCTTTTCAGGCACATCTGCTACGACACTGCGCAGGTTAAGGTTCACAAGCGCAACACCAGAATCTGGCTGTCCAGTTTTAAGCCCTCTATCTATAACCTTATGCAAATGAGAGAACTGAGCCTCACGGCTCGTAAGAAAGTCGATTAGGCGACCTTCATTGATGGCAATGAGACGAATTTCTGGAATGGCCCATTGGCTGTTGTCTGCTCCGGCATAAGGTGCAAAGAAGGCTTCTAACACAGCATCGTTAGAGTCTTCGCCTTCATCTTGGCTACCGTCATAGTTGCTGAGGTATGTGCGGCCTTCAAACTTCATTAAGCAGCCATTGCCGCGTGAGTGGTCAAGCGTACCCCCACGCTCTTCTGCGTAAAGCTCTAGCTTTTGTAGGAAGGCAGTTTTACCATCACCAGCATTGCCGGTAATGATGACGAGCTTAAATTCTCCTTCGAGCACAGCAGGAAGCAGAGCATCGTCTAGCAGAGTGTTAACGTAAGTACCTTTGACTTCATCTAGCCCTCGGGTGCCTGCGTTACTGCGGTGGCTTTGGCTGTATAGAGTGAGTAAGTAATCAATAAAGGGATTGGTGTTACCGCTGACAGGTCGCAGCTCAGATAGCGTGGCCGCTGGCTCTGTAGGAGCGGGAAGCTTACGAGCGTAGGGAATGTCATTAAGCTGACGCAGTAAGCCTTCTGCTGATTGGAAGCGATCGCATCGCTTTGGAGCGATTAGTTTCATCATCAGTGAGACAAGTTCTGGCGCTAAATCTTTTAGCTCGGCATGTTCGCGTGGGTCTTTAGCTGTTTTGCCAGCGGGGGGTTCCGGCGTTGTCCAGGGATAGGTGCCGGTAATGGCTTCGTAGAGAGTGATCCCGAGGGCATATAAATCTCTATCAACAAAGTCGTCGTCGGTTGGGTCGCGATCTAGCGCTAGATCTGGCGGCAGATATTTGCGGGTGCCACCGCCTAAGCTGTTGGTTTGGTTAGCGAGAACGGAGACGTTGAAATCGATAATTTTGGTGCCCTCGTCTGTCCACAGCAGGTTACTGGGTTTAATGTCGCAATGGCGAGCCTTGTGATGATGAATATGGACAAGCCCGCTGGCAGCTTCTTTCGCAAGGCGTAGGCCATCGGCAGGCGCAAAAGCGCGTTCCTTGACCATTTCATACACATCAAGACCATCGATGTACTCAAAAATGATGTAAGGCAAGCCGCCGCCAGGGAGAAAGTCGGCGTCGATAACTTGTACAACGTGGGGGTGAGGGGGAATACGCAAAAGAGTACGGTATTCCTTTTTAAGACGGTCGGTAACAGAGTAGCGATCGCTCAATATCAGCTTGATAGCTCTAGGCATGTCGCCCAGGGTATCAATCACTTTATACACCGCCCCAAACGTGCCTTGCCCCAGTTTTTTTTCGACAACGTACTTGTGTCCGAGTCGGGTGTCAGCTCCAAGATTGCGGTAATCTAACTCTTTGGGTTCAAAGGAGCTTATGGAAGGCTCGGGTCGTGTTGGTTTACTGGGCTGCGGAACTTCTTTAGTCAGCAGAGCTTTCAGCTGAGTAAGAGCGGTTTGAGCACTAGGGCGATCGCGCAGGGAGAGGATGCATAGACTTTGAAGCCAAGTGTCGAAGCCTTCTGGCAATTCATGGTTTTGAGCGGAAGGTGGCGTTGGGAAAATGGCCTTTTGCTGGTTGAGATCGGTGGGGCTGGCGAAGGGCGCTTTGCCAGTGAAGAGTTCGTAGAGGATGAGGCCAGCAGAAAATACATCGGCAGCGGAGCTAGCTGCACTGGGGTTGCCGAAGCATTCTGGGGCTAGATAGTGATTATCTAGGCTTTCGCTGATGTCCCCGGCAATGGTTTGACTGCGATCGCTGCTGCTACGGGCGTAATCGAAGCCAGTAAGATAAGTTTGGCCGTCGGTGCCGACGAAGATGCTAGAGGGCGAGAGGTTGCGATGAACGACATCGTTGCTGTGGGCATGGTGGAGCGCAGAGAGCAAGTCTTGCGCGATTTTTACCTTTTGGTCATAGGTAAGGGCCTTTTCTTGTTCGGCTAGATGTACGGTGAGAGCGCTGCCTGCGGGATCGAAAGTAACAAGGAAAAAGGTATCTTCTAGTTCGTTAGCGAAGAAGTCTTTGACCCCGAGAATATTGGGATGGATAGGGAGCTTGTTGAGGGCCAGGTATGCGTTTTTAATGAGCGCACTTTGTCTCTCTTTTTCGGCTTGGTCAGTAAGGTAGGGATATTCTTTCGCGGCATAGGCCCGCAAAAAGGCTGTGCCCGACTTAGGGCCTGCAAACGTGTTGTACACGCGGTAGTCAGTGAAAACATCTTCGATGCCTTCAAGCTGTTCTATTTCTGTCCAGTTGCCAAATTTTCTAGGGCCGTCGATGGGCTTACCTTCGGCCTGAAGCAATTTAATAATAAGCTTGTGATGACTGCCGATTCTGTTGTCAGCCCATCTGGGCAGGCGGGTAGCGTCTGTGAAGAAGCGGGTGGTGTTGGCAAGGGTTGTGACGTAGGATTTATCTCTGCCTGCGCTGTCGATGAATCTGGCATCGGGAGCCGGGAGGACAACGGCGGCATCGACGAAGATTTTGCCGAGTTCGGGACGAGCGCGATGACTGTCGGTGATGAGTCCTTTTAGGGTGCGGGTGTGGCCTTTGAGTTTGATTAAAGGCGAGCGGAAGGAGCGACGGCCTTGAGGATGCCATTCGGGGCCGTAGACGGTGATGGTGCCTCGGGTGCCTTTAGTATCTATGAGATAGATAGCGTGGGGGGCGAGAAGGGCGATGTCGATTTCAAAGGATTGGTTGTAGTGGGTGAGTTCAAAGTTGTGAATTAGGGTATAGGTGTCGGGGAGGCGATCGCGTAGATGGGCGATGACCATGCGTTCGGCATCGTTGATGGGTTGGCCGATTGCAATTACTTTTGCCATTAGACGGCCTCCCTCATTGCTTTTTCGAGCAGAATCTGAGCTCTATTATTATCCGCAAGCGCTTGGTCATATGAGGCGGCAGCTCTATCCACCAAGGAAGCAATATCTTCCTCTGTATCAGCATCTAATCTTGGAATTGGTAGCCTCCACATCATCTCAGGATGTTGTTCTTGTTGCTTACCGCCAATGCTAATCGATCTCAACAATCGAAATGCTGTTCTAGATCTTAAGAAAGCGAATAGATAGCCAGGAGGGATTTTTTTACTGTCAGGAATACACCTAAAAAAGTCTCCGCTGAAGGCGTACTCCGAAGTTGATTCTGTTACATATAAAGCCCTACAGTACAATTCGTGTTCTCCTAATGTTCCATGAGAAGGAACCAAGGTCGTCCTGGGAGGAACTTGTAGCCCGAGACCATCAATAGACTTCACAGAGATACATCTTCCTTCTGGATGCATGTGAAACGCATTTCTTTGACCTAGCAGAATACAACCATGCTCTGAGTCAGCATCAATGCGCTTAAAAAAGATTTTTCCCTTGAACCATTGTGGATTACATAAAGACCCTAAAGGAGAGTAATTTTTCGATTTTATTGAAGCTATTATTGACTCGGCCCGAGGATCAAAGTTCATAGACCGTAAGCTCTCAGATGTTACAAGCTTCACACCCCATCCAAGATGATTCTTATCAAGATGCCAATCAAAATCGTCTGTTTCCTTCAGATCACACAGTCGAAAAAGCTTCTTGGTAGCTTCTCGCATTAGATGACTGAAACTTGAGATAGCCCTAGAATATTGAAGTATAAGTCGATGAATTTCTTCTTCTGTAATCGCATCAAATCTAGGAACGGGCAACTCAGCAATATGATGCGGTTCAATATGCTGAATAATCGCCCCATAGGTTCCCGACGTAATCAGCGGCACTCCAAACTTACTACTCAAATACGCATAGAGATATCCCGGCAAAATCTTGCTCCGATCCGGAACAACTTTCAACATATGCTGAGAAGACCACATTCCCTCCATGTCCGAACGTGCATAGGCCATACGACCTATCGTTCCTGAACAGGTAATCAAAGTCATTCCTTCTTTAACTTCTAAATACGACAGCTTACGAGAGTAGGCATCTTTTTTGCTCAGCAACGGCAAATTGGACAAATCAGCCGAAAGGATACTGCTACTGCCCAGAAAAGGAACACCATGTTCTTTAGACTCCACATAGTTTCGTCTAAATTTAGGCCCGTTATAGATGCCTCCATCATGCCCTGCTGTCAGCTCACATAGCTTACTTTTAGGCAAGCTAAGCTCTTCGAGGATCTTTCTAGCCTCCATCGCACCAGACATATACGGCCCACAATCAAGCCGCAGACCATCCTCGTAAATCCATCTGTTAGGAACACTTTTAACCTTCATAAATACTCTTATGCCGCCACCTGTTTTCTCGGCAAACCCGGCTCCGGATTCTGCGCTCGAAACTCACGATAAGCCTCTGCAATCTTAGGCAAATCATCATCCACAATCTTCTGCTGACGATCTAACCGTCGCGTCACCTTCTTTCCGTTAAAGCGAATTGTCTCTATTGTCGTCACCGTCTCTGCCAACTCTTCCCCATCCGGGCTCCGCACATACAGCGTATTCCCCCGCCGATCAAACCCAACCTTCTCTGCCACCGCCATAAATACTGGATAATCCGTCACCTGTCCCAGCGCCTCAGCCCGCATCTCCTCCTCAGTCTTCTTCTTTAAAAACAACAAACTCGTCAAAATGTTGACATTCGCCTCAACAATAAATACCTCCACCGGCAAATCCACACTCGCCAACACCCAGCAGTGCTTCAAAATCCAATGACGAATATACTCATCCCCCGGATTCCCCAAAATGCCATCCGGCAACACAATCCCCATCCGTCCCCCTGGCCTCAGCCAGTCAATACTGCGCTGAATAAACAGCACCTCCGGGGCCACCGCTGTCTGATACCCATCCCCCCGAACAAACGACCCGTCTTCCTGTCTCTTACCCCACTTAGCCGATAGGTCATACGTTTGCAGCACCGCCGGATCGCTAATCGGAATATCCGACCCAAACGGCGGATTCGTCATCAACACATCAATCGACCCCAGCGGAATCGCATCCTTCGCCGGAGCATTCCCCTCCAAATGACTCCCTGGAAACGACAGCGAATCCATATGATAGATGTGCCCTTCTGCATTCGCAGACATCATCAAGTTCATCTTCGAAGTCTTCACCAGCGCTGGGTCAAAATCTGCCCCAAACAAGTTCGTCTCAACATACGTCTGAATCTCCTGCTTCAAAGACAAAAACTCCGCCGTAGACTCATCCGCCGTCTCAATCCCCTTTTCTTTCTGAAGCTGCTTCAGCAGATGATTCACCGTACTAATCAAGAATCCACCCGTCCCACAGGCCGGATCTAGCACTCTCTCGTGCGGCTTGGGATCTAACATATCCACCAGCAGCTTAATCGCCCCCCGAGGCGTAAAGTACTGCCCTCTATCGCCTCGCAAATTATCACCAACAATCTCCTGGTAGGCCGCGCCCTTCGCATCTATATCTGTCCGATTAAAGTCATACTTCGCCAGCTCCGACACCATAAACGCCAGCGCCCGCTCCGACAGCTCAATCTGTTCATTCCCCTGAAAAATCCCCTCATATTTCGCCTTCACCTCCTCAAATAAAGGCTCAATTCGCGCTTTAATCTGCTTACGACCCTCATCCTCAAACTGCTCCGTCGCCCCAGCCCAAAAACGCGGCTCATGCCCGTTGCGATTGCGCTCATCGTGCATCTTCGCAAAAATCAAATACAAAAACTGCTTAAATGCCACATCCTTCGACATACCCTCATTGCCATGAATGAAATTGTGGCACCGTCGAAACGTAATTCTGAGCAACTCTGGATCTGCCTTTCGCATCCGTGCAATCGAGGCCACTGCCTGGGTGCCCATCGTCTCATCACCCATCGGCCAGTCACCCACCGGCTTAAACTTGATGTCAAACCGCGTCACCTCTTTCTGTAAGAAAAAGAACTCCAGCCCATTCGTCCAAAGTCCCCACTCGCAGTTCTCCGCCTCAGTCATAAAATCCTGAAGCGTCTGCAAATCCTTCTTCGCCTGCTCGTGCGATCGCATCTTCGTAATGCCGCGTCCGGTAGGTTCCTTTTCGCATACCACCACTCGCCGTACGGTCTCTAGCTCATGCTCCTTATCATGACGAAAAATTGCGATGCTCACCTTTTTCTTCCGACCCTCTACCTTAATCGGAAAATCCGGCACCATATCATCCACAGAAATCCCATACTCATGGAAAAGCGCTCGCGCAATCCGCTGGCGCACCTGCTCCTTCTTTGAATCCTTAATGAGCTTGCCAGTAATATAATCCAGCAACTTACCGTCCGGGATCGCTGTCATGCCGTCTTCTTCCTGATCTTGGCCTGCACCCATTTCATTTTTGTCAGGCTCATCAGGAAACAAGTCAGCAGTTTTCGTCAACGGTTCAGCCTCTACACGCACGGCGATCATTCTATAGCCTTCTGAGAGCGATCGCACCGGTCAGTTTAAGCGCCTTTGCAAAAAAGTCCTAAAAGCCACAACAGCCGGATGTTATAGGATGCTGCTTGACTAGGTTGCGATCACCACGCTATCAAAATAGTTCAAATGCACTAGACAAATCGCATCTACCCAAGATATATTTTCAATAGTTCAATTGAACTGCTGTGTGCATCTTATGAATAGTTGAGAAACCTTTCCTGACCTTCTTTCAAGATTGAGTAGGAAGACCTAGCTAAATAGAGGTCTTCATATGCTCAAAATTCCTAGTATTGCTGTAACAATCATGACAAGACTACGAGGTTCAATACATCCGGGCTCTTGTGACAACATTAAAAAAGACCTAGATGAACTGCGTCGAACGCTCAATAGCGAAGTTCTTGACGTATCCGAATGTTTACGCGATTATACCAGCCTAGTAGATAACTATTACTCAAACTGTCCACCGTTCGGAAGTGGTAACGAGCAAAAAGACTTTCAAGATTTTATTGAGATCATTGCACACTCGATTGTAATTTGTAACTACACCCTGCTAGACCGTTGGGCTGTTGAGTATCCGCAGAAGAATCAACATAAGCTAGCTGCGCCGCTAGCTCAGTATGTTCACAAAATTGATGGTGTTGTTAAAACCCAGTGGACAGCTCTCTCTGGTGAGTATAAGTGGCCACCACAGGCACGCGACTACTGCCACTATCTAGTTAAAAACCTAGCGCAAGTTAGAATATAGCAACGTTAGAGAGTGTGATTGATCCGCAATCACTTACTTGTGTTGGGACGATGGTCTGCATCGTCTCTATAATCTGAAAATAGTTTAGACGCATCGAAGGACGTATCAAACATCCCTTCCGCGCCTTCAATACGATCTTGCAGACCTCCCATCTCTTGTTTCTTTTGTTCTACATATGCAAGCAGGCGAGTGACCTTCGTATCTAGCTGGCTAATCTCTTCATCCGATCTTTCTGTTTCAGATATCAAGAATTCCTTGACGTGGCTTTGTATATTTCCTAGTTTATTCCCAATCTCATCCAACTGAGCGAACGATTCTTTGGCTCTACTAGAGATTTGCGCTCTTACCTGGTCAATCTTTTCTGAATATCTTGAGCATGTATCTGTTAGAGTTGAGCAGCTCTCTTCTAAACGTTTCTTATCAGCTTTAATTTTTTGTAGTTTCTGATCTTGTCCAGGAAGTACAAAAAATGTAAAAAAGAGAACTGTACTAACGACAGCTGCCCAAGCGAACAGCTTGACTTCACCTGATGATGAGCTAAATGTTATGACGGTGCCAGACGAGGCAAGAATTAGCGTCAGTATTAGCGCTGGAAGCCTTTGCTCAACATAGATCAGTTTTGCGAACTCGGCGATTTGGTGAACTAAACCTCTGGTTTGCTCTTCAGGCGCTCTATCTTCAGGGGCTCTACTAGAGGAGCTATCTAAATCTTCCGGCATCTGCCACCTTCTTACCCATCCAAAACGCTTATTATGGTAAATATATCATCCGATTACCGCTTCTATAGAGGATGAACTCAATCTAGCGCATGATGTCGGGGGAATTCATCCGTAATGCGCATATAAGTTGCGCCTTATGTGAGTGTAAATCTGTTTCGGACAGAGTGCTGCTCAAAAGTGAGTACATCAATGCCAAAGTACTTTCGTAGCAGGACTCGCAGCGTGTGACTGGCGACCTTAACAGCCACATGGATGCAAATACCAGAGACTTTCTTACGCAGCAAGTGCTCCAAATGCCGCCCCGTATTCTGGATTTCATTGAATACTCCTTCAATGCGCTCGCGAAACTTACCCAGTAGTCGATCGAATTCAGGCGGGTTTTGTTGAGCTTGATTGGTGCGCATGGGGGTGAAGATGCGATTGCCAGTCACTCTACTCACATCAGCCTGTCAGTCAGTGCCAATAAATCCCTTATCTGCGAAGATGGTGCATCTATGAACGTCCACCAGCACGGTTTCAGCCGCCGCTCTCTCATCTGTGTTAGCAGGGACTACATCGTAGACCAGCGGTATCCCCGAGAGGGTGGTCAACATCACCAGCTTGTAGCCAAAGTAATTGAGTTTTCGACTGGCACAGTACCCATAGCTGGCACTCCCTTCAAAGTCACTGTATCGTTTGCTGCGTTTGTAGCCCACCACAGGCACTGGCTTTGTATCCAACATCAGCATATCTTCATCGGTGACGTGCAATTGTGATAGCCAGTACCGTCTGGGCGCTTCCAATAGACCAGAGAGGCGGCGGGCACGTCGATTGAACTGACTTTGCTCCAGTAAGGCTGGGAATAAAGGTAAGTAGTTGACTCGGATGTAGCAGAGAAACTGCTGCTCACCGTCATAGGGAAAGTAGTCCATCACCAGCAGCAAAGTCAGCATTTCACTTGCGATAGACGCACAACTAGGCCCGGGCAGCCGCGACCGCAAGCGAAAGCCCACAGCTCGGTACCAGTCGTCTACCAGGACAAACACCTGTATCAATAGGTCTTCTGCTCTTACCATAGTCATGAGGAGTTTCAAGGTTTCGTGTTTACTTATCTTGATCTTGAACGCTTTTTCTCCGTCAGCATGAGCCCTTTCTTCTGCATGAAGTTCTAGAACCAACCCCCTGGTTCATATAAGCAGCATAAAGTGCAATCGCACTCGCTATGTTCAGTTATCCGATGCTGTCTCTTTCCTACTTTTCACTTTCCTTTTTTCCGATTGCTCAACAGACTCCGCTGATAAACTTCTATTGCCTTCAAGTGAGTACCCGGATCATTACGATTATGCATCCAGTCCTTGATGAGTTCGAGATTGTAGCGAACGCAACGACTGTTGATTCTGACCCAGTGTACATTTTCTATCCACTCACCATTAAGCCGGTATTTTTTGAGCGTAGAGCTGCTGAGATTGAGGCACTTGGATGCCTGCCTTTTGCTTGCGAAGTGAAGCATAGTGATAACGCTTGAATAATTTGTTTGTGTCGCAAGCGCAGCGAGGTTAATCCTTCTCAACTTCGGAGCTTCGTAGAGCGCTCCGTTGCTGAGACTGCACTTGCTTGTGTTGTTGAACGGTCTTTAGTACCGTAGAGCGCACGTACTGGCTCATGGGTGCTAAAGGCACGTTTCGTTGATGCACCTGGTGTTGAAGATAGGGGCTTTGGTGAAGAATGCCAACCGTTTGCTTGGGAGAGTTGCCTGCTTTCAATGATAGGGAAGCAACCGCATCGTCAAGCTTGACAGCGGCCCAGTCGTTTTCGGCAAAGCGCTGATAGAGCGTATCGTAGTCTAGGCTAGCTTCGCCCGTGACGCGCTTGGCCAATTCTAGATACTGCTGCCTTGCGGCTTTGCCCGATTCATTGCTTGGTTGCTTTGGTTCCAGGCTCATGAAAGTTCAGCGCCTCACCTACGCAGCAATTTCAGAGCTGTCAAAGAGACCACCAAGCAAGGCTTGCTCATCAAAGTCAACGCCTTCGTCACTGTTGGAGGTTGATTTTGCTGGAGCACTTGCAGCACTGGTCGTCTGCGTTGTGACATCTTCAAGCGCTGATGCTGGAATCGCACCGCTGGCGACGAACTCTTGGACCACTGCCATCGCAACTAGTCGCATCTCTTGCTGAAGTCGTGCTGGATTAGCTGCATTGATAGGTGCTTCTATACCGAAGGTTTCGCGAATGAGGTCGATTTGCTGAGACAAGGTGTCGATAGATTCCTGTGCGATCGCCACCTTTTCCTCATCACTCAGCTCTTCCTTTTCCTTATACGCAAACGCCTGCCAAAAGGCCGTGATCGCGTCCAAGCCTTTATGCTTACCTTTCCGACTCGGTAGTTTGTCGCTCTTCAACAAGTACTGAAACACTTCCCCGATGCGCGTATCGCGGTCTGCGTTGTAGGCAAACTGAATGCGCTGTCTATCACTGGTGCTATCGGGAGAACGCTTACGAGCCATGATGAATGCGAGTCGAACTGAAGGACGTGTGCTTGGTCAGTTGGTTTAGGAATCTAGCTTGACTGGTTTATTATGCAGCTACTTTGGTTAGTTTACCGATAAGTCCTTGGAATAGGCCATAGCAGTCAGACATTCGTAATGGAATTGATGAGTTTTGAGCAGCTTCGGGCAGCTGACTAACCGCATCGGTTAACTGCGGCTGCATTTTGTCGGCGTAGATGATGCGGTCATCTAAACCAAGCGAGCTGAAGTAATCAGTTAGCTCAGTCCAGATAATGCGAGAGCCGCCGCCACTCAAGGTGATGTCTACTGAGCTATCGGTGAGCTGCCCGAGTAGATTGTCTTGTAGGTATATGCTGACGGCTTGCCAGTAAGTCTGACGTACAAAGCTAGCATAGGAGCCAAAGTCAAAAACTCCGGCGTGAGCCTGTGAGATTTGCTGAGGCTTCCCAGTCGTGAGTGCAACCATTAGCGGCGCGTAGTCGGTTGGCGGGACACCCGCTGAGCGAGTCGCTTTCTCAAAAGCAGGCCAGAAACCAGGGCCATCGGAATTGGATCGACCAGATCGAAAGGAACCATTCTCGAAGCAGAGGATGGAAAGGTTGCGGTGACCCATCATCAGAATGAGCGTTCGCCTGTGGTTGATAGTACGAGAAAGACTATCTAACTGCTTCTTTCGATTCAGGTAGAGACCAAACCCTTCAGGGAAGAACTTGAGGATGGGACGTACCTGCTGTTGCCTTCCTCGGCAGATAAAACCGCGATCGCAGATGTCCTTGAACTTGGCGGCAATCTGCTCATGAGTTCTAATCTCGGTCAGCGGCAAAGGAATCCAGATGAAGGCTTGGTACCGATTAGGCAGTTGTTCCATTTCTGAGATAACGCCCAGAGCGGCGGCAACTTTGAAAGCAGCCTTTTCAGCCTTGTTAGCCGTCAAGCTAGTGTGATTGACAAACGCTTTAGCCGATTCACCGACCAGCACAACTTCAGAGTCGATGTCTAGCCAAGTGCTGTCTTGAGGACGACCTTTCATGCCAATACTCGGCAAAGCAGATTCGCTGAGGTCATCGGCGACAGCAGAGTCCATCCAAAGTGGCACAGTCTGTCCGGGTTGGACGCGGTAGAAGAACTTAGAAGCTGAAGCACCAAGGTCTCCAGCAAGGTGAATGGTGGGCGAAGCCACCGCAGTTTGGACTTGGGTTTGAGTCATAGTGAGTCGTACAAACGCTACACCGCCATAGTAGTAACAGAATCGCTCGAATGGATTCTATTGGTTAATTAAAATATACAATTAACCAATAGTGATTAATTTGGTAGTTTCTGGTTATAGTGATGAGTGAGCGGTAAATCTCGGCCACGATGCTACGCCCTTTTGGGGGCTTCGCCGGAAATGCCACACAGGACGCCAGGTTGCTGGCAAAAAATCTCGTAAACCCCGCAGCGCAATCGGTTTAAGGATTTTTCTGTGTTTTGACCCTGTTTTGACCAATCGTTCGCTTCGTTTCAGGTGCGAATTGCCATGCTGTCTACGAGCAATCTCTCAGCGGCGCAGGCTGAGAACTACTTCGTCAAAGATGACTATTACACCGAAGAGGAGCAGCATGAGGCTTCGTTTTGGTTAGGGAAGGGTGCTGACCGTTTAAAGCTAACTGGCACAGTAGAGAAGGCGGTGTTTGGGGAGTTGCTGAGCGGAGTTGGGCCAGCTGGTGAGGTGCTATCGGGGCAGGAGATTGATCCGAAGAAGCGGCGGGCAGCGACGGATTTTACCTTTAGTGCGCCAAAGAGTGTGAGTGTAGCGGCGCTAGTGCAGCAGGATGAGCGGGTGTTGGCAGCACATCAACAGGCGGTGGCGAAGGCGATGTCTGTGTTGGAGGAGCGGTATGCACAGACGCGGATTTCGACGGAGATGGGGCGGTGGCGGGTGACGACAGGAAATGTGGTTGCAGCGGTGTTTCCGCATGCAACGAATCGGGAGGCGGAGCCGCAGCTGCATAGTCATTGTGTAGTGATGAATGCGACGCAGTTGCCGGATGGACGGTGGTTTAGCTTTGCCAATGAGCAGGCGATCGCAAACAAGAAACTACTTGGGCAGATCTACCAGAACGAGTTGGCAATTCTCTTGCAGAGAGGCTCCGCCAACGCACTCCAAAAGCAAGGCTACGTCATCACACCGAAAGCACATGGTCAGTTTGAGCTAGTCGGTTACTCACCAGAACTCCTGAAGTTATTCTCCACCCGCAGACAGCAGATTGAATCGCTCGTAGCGCTGTGGGAAGCGGAGGGCAAAACGCTCTTCAGTCAGGATGGACGAGTTCTGAAATCTCGTTTGGCGGTGTACGAAGCGGCGGCACTGAAGTCTCGTAAGCGAAAGCCGACGCCGATGCAGCCGGAACAGTTGAGGCAGGGTTGGAATGTATTGGCGCAGGTAGAGGGAATGACATTACCAGAACTGCCAACACCGAAGGGTGTAGAAGAACGTGCAATCGATGAGCTGTCGTCAGAGGATCAACTTGTCCCATCTGTAGCAACTTTGGAAACAACTGCTGACTTCGACGTTCAGCTCGCTACTCAGCATTGCAGTGAACGAGAAGCGGTGTTCAGACGAACAGCGCTAGAGCGATTTGTGTTTGAGCATCAGCTAGGGAAAGCCAGCTTCGATCAGTTGCAACAAGCAATAGAGAAAAGTCTTGAGCTAGTGCGGATCGATGAGAACAGGATGACGACGCAGGCAGCCATTCAGCTAGAGCTAGAGACGATTCGGTTGATGCATGAAGGGCAAGAGAGCGTGGAGCCGATTGCTTTGCTTCCTGAAGTTGAGCGGCAGCTTTCTGATTCTTTGACTACTGAGCAGCGGCAGGCGATCGAACTGGTAGTGTCTGCACCAGATACGGTAACGGCTTGGCAAGGCTCAGCAGGGGTAGGAAAAACCTATGCGCTGAATGAGGTGAGAGCGATCTCGCAATTGCAGGGCTACCAAATACAAGGCTTTGCGCCCAGTGCAGAGGCTGCACATACATTAGTCGAGGCACTGAAAATTGACACGGGTACCGTCGCAGGACTCTTAGTTTCTAGAACTAAATCCACTGAGGATATGACCCGAAGATCTCTGTGGATCGTTGATGAGGCGGGACTGCTGAGTATGAAAGATGCTCACGCTCTACTTCAGAGAGCCAAGAAGGAACAAGCTAGAGTGCTGTTGGTGGGGGATACGAAGCAGCTATCAGCGGTAGAAGCGGGTAATCCATTCAAGAGCTTGCAGGCAGGCGGGATTACGCTTGCCAGATTAGACAACAGCTTGCGCCAGAAAACTGAGGAGTTACGGTTAGCTGTACGGCTGATTTCCGAGGGAAAAGTTGCTCGCGGTATCAATGTGCTTGAACAAGCTGGATGTTTACAGACTGATACTGATTTGAACGACCGAATTAACCAAATGGTTAGCGACTACCTAAAGCTATCGCCTGTGGAACGAACGAAGACTTTGCTCTTAGCTGGAACAAATCAGGAACGGCTAGCTTTGGTGGGGAAGTTGCGGCAGGCTTTGCAGATAGAAGGAGCGCTGGGCGAGGATGCTTTGGCGATTTCTAGCCTACGGCGCAAGGACTTAACTCAAGTGCAGGCGCAGTACCTTGTCGCTTACGAGCCGGGGGATGTGCTGATGCCGACTCAGGATTATAAGAAGCAAGGATTGGCAAAGTATCAGCATTACACGGTGAGAAGCCTTGATCGGGAGAATCATCGGCTGGTAGTGGAAACTGCGGATGGGCGATTGCTCAGCGTCGATCCGTTGCAGTGCAAGCGAAAGTCTGTTTATTCGGCGCAGACGATCGATATTGCGGTGGGCGATCGCCTGCGCTGGACGAAGAATGACCGAGCGACTAAGACCCGCAACGGAGAACAGTTCACAGTCACTGAGGTGTTAGACCGTGGGTTTGTGCGGACAGTTGATGAGACTGGACAGTCCCGATGGTTTTCGCTATCGGGACATCAGCATGTGGACTATGCCTGGGTTAGCACGACATATAGCGCTCAAGGGAAGACAGCGGATCGGGTGCTGGCACTGATGAGTGAGAAGACAACGAACCTGGAGTCGTTCTATGTAGCGGTATCGCGAGCGAAGCATGGGCTGATGCTGTATGCCGCTGATAAAGACGAATTGGTTAAACGGGCGCAGATATCGAAGACGAAAGAAAACGCCAGTGACTATGTTCCATTATTCAAAGTAGGAGAGAACTATGCCGAGACCCAGAAAGCAAATCAGCAAAGCACAAAGCGTAGCTCAGCCGATGACGGTAGAGATATCGGGCAGCGTGTTGGAGCGAGCGTTGGAGAACGCCTTGCTCAGGAGTTTGCAACCTTTTCAAGCAGACATCCAAACTCTCAGTCAGCAAACGAGCTTGCTAGAACAGGAAGTGCAAGGGATGTCGGTGAGCTTGAACCAATTGCCCGCATCTTTAGCGAGCACATTAAGTCGTTTTCTGACGCAGTTGCAGACTACTTTGAGCGAGCAGAACTCATCAAGTGCGAAGGAGAGTTTGCAGGCGCAGCTGAAGCAATTGATTACGGCTTTGAGCAGTTGGAACGCACAGTTGAAAACAGAAATCAGCTCGCAGCGGCAGCTGGTCGACTCAATGCGGCAACTGGAAAGCAAGCTAAGCAGCCCAGAGAACAGCAGGAACCCATCACTGAAACAGTGAATCGACAAGGTTTGGCAAGTCAGAGCTCAGTAGATCCACAAACGGATAAGCAGATAGAGGCAGATAGGCGTGAGCTTTATGTCACGCTGTGGAATCGCTACAGTTCTGGCGTTCAACATAGCAATGCTGCTGAGTTAGACTTGCGGGTTGGACGTGCAGCGATCGCAGATGGGCATAGTCGAAAGGAAGTTTCGCTGACAATAGCTGCGGGTAGCAAAATGGTGAAACAGATTCGCGAACTGCAAGGCGCAAAGCAAGCAATAGACTATATCAACAAAACGTTGTTGGCCTGTCGTCAGCAACAGCGAACGGTTCCGTTGAGGGGACAGAAGCGGCCTCGACGGAGTTTTGAAATGGGAGAGTAAGTAGCAGATGATGAGTGCTCCCTGCGAAAAGTTGATCACCTGGTGCCGTGTCTAGAGTCAGGCATTTATAAGCGAACTAGGCTCACCGTAGTAAGTCACAAAGACACGCTTTTTAGCTCTGGTTGCTGCTACATGTAGCAGGCTACGCTCACTGTCAACAAAGTGCTGCTCAGATGTTTTGTCAGAGCAATGTATCAGGGCCGAGTTTAATGGAAGGACATCTTTTCCTAATGTGGGAAGAAGCATGTAATCAAACTGTAGTCCTTTGACTCTGTGCATGGTGGCTAGCCTGACACCGCTATCAGCAGGGTGATCGGGTTGATTACGATGCACTTTTTTGATGGTGATGTCTTTCTCTTTGAGCGCGTTGAAGTACTGTTCAACTAGTGCATTGGTACGGACGGCGATACAGATGCCTGTCGTACCCTGCTCGGATGACTGTATCTCTGTAATTACCTGACAGAGATAGGCTACTTCCTCCTGAAAAGTCTGGAATCCTCGAATAAAGGGATCTTCTCCATGCATCAAGGAGCGATAGTCTTTAATTGAATCTGTGCCGCCATCCAAGTCATCGACGGTCATGTCGTTAAGCATGGCCGTAGCCCAACGTCTGGTCTCATCTGTTGTTCGGTAGTTGAGGCGTAGCTTGCGGGCTCGACCGCGTATGTCTACACCACATTGGCTGAGGGTGACTACTTTGCCATAGATACGCTGGTGGGCATCGCCTGCAATAAAGAGATCATTTTTATCAGGATTGCCTGCGATCGCCCTAATTAGACTAAAGGCAGCAGGACTCATATCTTGAGCCTCATCCACGATGACTGACCGATAGGGAAAAGCATCTGACCCCTTTTCTTCAATCAACTGCGCTACATCCCGCATTGCATCATCAGGTTCTCTGAGTCCTTGTTCTCTCAGCAGATTTCGATATTCCTCGAAGACTGGCCAGAGTGATTGGCGTTGCTTTCGGCTCAGGCGGGTTCCTCTGCCTAAGCGCTGAGCTTTCAGATAGTCGCGTAGATTTTGACAGCCTTGAGAGAGCACGACATCTCGCCATTCTTCTTGATAGAAACTAAGTGGAAATCCTAGCTCAGTAGGCGCTAAGGTATATGCCTGTTCCCAGTGCTGTTGGCAAACCTCACCGTAGGCGAGTCGAATATCTACGCCTTCCTGACGCAGGAATTCGGCAACCCAGGCATCCAGATTTACCACTTGAATGCGGCGCATCTGTTCAGGTGAGCAGATGGACTTTAGGTTGGCTTCGATATCGACGGCTAGGTTTCTGGTAAACGTTGTGAACAGGATGCGATCGCTAGAATCAGTAAAGCGATTTTGAGCCAGCCACTTCGCGCGGTGCATCGCGACGACAGTTTTGCCCGTTCCTGCTCCACCTAGTACTCGCACTGGCCCATTCCAATCGCGTTCAACGAGCTTGCGCTGAGTTGGGTGTAGAAAAACGCGCCACTTCTCTAAGGGAGCTGCCAGCATCTCATCGAGCGCAGTGTCATCGGTGATGACCATAAAGCGGCTTAAGCTATCGTCGTTCTGAAGGGCTGTTTCCAGGTCGTCAGGATTGACGGGTTGAGTCGCTTGAGACTTCTCTAGCTGACGGAATACGGTGTCTAAGTCGTAGTCGGCGGCTAGCATCAAAATCGCATCGCTAGCTTCGCGAGGCAGGTGAGGCAGGATTTGCTCAACATCGTCATCAGTAACCACTTGACGAAGCGCTGGTAGTAGAATCTCGGGAACGCCTAAACGCATCAGATGCTTGTCTTTAATATCTTCAAAGCGGCCAGCTGAGCTGCTGGAATTTCTCTGACTGAGCTTTTCAGCAGTTACGGCGGCGTCTTCGATATCGACAATCTGGAGGGCACCAGAGACTTCGTTCACCAAGCAAGTTCTACGCTTGGCCCAGTTGTAGGCATCGTCGTGTTTATCGACCCACAGTAGGAGGTAGACGCTGCCTTTCTCAGGCTTTCGCACAATCGCTCGGTGCGCCTGGTCTATCCGAACCGACTTCATGTTTTTGTCTTTGCTGCCCTGAATCGACTCATAGTTGAGGCCGGGGCGGGTAGGATCTTGACGAAAGCGATTGATGAATTCAGAGATTTTGCTCTGAGCCTTTCGAGGTAAGCGACTATAGGCGTCAAAAAAGTCGTCTGAAATAGCTAGACGGAAATTCTGTTGCAGGCTCATTTAGCTTTCTCCTAGTTGGCACTCTGTTAGTTTGCTGCTGAGGGTATCGAAGGTTTCGGATAGCTCTTCTGGGCTGATGGCTAGCCAACCGTTGTTAGAAAAGGTGGTGCGATCGCTAGCGGTGAGGACGACAGCAATACGATGGTCGCTCCAGGCTAGTTCTGCGATCGCCACGACAGTTCCTCTCGAATTGGTTAGCTCGTATCCCACTTCAGGAAGAGACCATTGAGACTGCTGCATTTGTGCGATCGCAGGTAGCAGAGCTTCTTCTAAGACCAACTCCTTAAGTTCTTGCCAGGGCGGAGCAGGAATTATGGTCGTTGATTGCGCTGTGAAAAGCTTGGGCAGTAGTACAGACGTAGGAGATGAGTCTAAGGTAGGTGTACAGGCGTAAGCGTGGGGTAAGAACTGGTAGAGGTTCAGCAATCTTAGCGTTTCGTTCCAACCTGCTTTTAGCCTCGCGGTTTCCGCCGATGGCGCGTCATCTAGAGCTAGAAGAACAAAGCTGCCAGCGGCATCCGTTTGCCGATGGCGAGCTAGATCTACCGCGCTCCAGATAGTCAGTGCGGATGACACTGGCACCTTTACGTTCAAAAACTGCTCGGGCAAATCCCAATAATCAAGTGGCTCTATTCCAATCTGAGCTTGAATCTGTTCAGACCACTGCTGCTTTAGCGTCGCATCCTTTAAAGAGACAGGATTAGCCTGTGCGAAGGTTCGCAGCATAGCCCAGCGTTGCCACTGCTCCGCATCTGGTTGAGCTAGGTAGTTCATCAGCCACTCGAAGCTGTTGAGCTGTTCTAGTGGCTGTAAGTCAGCACATTGATACTGCTGATAGACCTGAATCTGGCCTTGGAGGAACCTGTCATTGAGCTGGCAGGTAAGGCCATCTAGCTGTGGCGGGGCAATTTTGGCAGGCTCTAGCTGTGCGGCAATATCATCCCAAGTAAGAGACCAGCAGTGGAACTGACCGCTGCGAATAATGGCTAGACGCTGCTGTAGGTCTTCGCCAATCCGGTCTTTGTGATACTCCCAACCGTCTGTGAAAACGACTATAGGCTTGCTCTCTACGCGGGTAGAGGCAGGTCTAAGTACGAAGTCTGCTCTAGAGGGAATATCTACGCCATCACTAGGGCCAAGCGGTACCTGGGTTTGAATAATCCAAGCGCGATCGTTCACCTTCAGGTAATACCCAGCTTGCCCGTTAATAATGTCGTTCCGCAACTGGGGAGTAGCGCCATCGTAAGCTTTGCCACTATATTGCCGAATGGCTTCAATAAAGCGTCGCTCTAGCTCACTCTCAAAATTGCTATTAAGGCGAATGGCTGAGAGCCCTTCTGAGGTCTCCTCTAGCTGTGGCCAGTGTTTGGCAATAGTACCGAGCAGATCTCTTGCCCACTTTCGGCTGGTTTGGTCTTGATCAAAGCTATTGCGATAGGCGAACAAGCAGCTATAGCAGCCGTCCTCACACCCACAAGACCTCAAGACAGCTAGCGCCTGATTGAAGACATCACCGAGAGAATTTGGATCGCGAATAAGCTGCCTTAGATAGCCAGTTCCGCCCGGAATACTGTCATACAGATACAAAAATGACTTCCGTAGGCTAGAGCCGGGTTGAGGTTCTTCGCTGATTAGGGTCCGCAGGTGATCGACTTTGCCACCAAACTTTCGCTTTAGACCGAGCTGTAGGGCTGCGATGAAGGAATGCAGCCCCTGGGGTGTCCAGAACTTCTCGTCTGGCATCAGAAAGCGAATTGCTTCAGAGCGAAACTCTCGGTAGAGATATAGAACATCTATTGCTTTTGTCTGCTCGGGCTTATCGCGCCATTGGCAGTTGATCATATGGTCTTTGGCCGTGAATTTATCCCCTTTGCCACGCATGACTTTGCCGCAGCTACGGCACACTTTGAATCCGTGTGTGGTGAACTTCTGCCCTGCTAGCGAAACGGATTCGCCGTTGGCCAGTGATTCTCCTAGATTGATTTCTCGGAAAGTGGTTTGCGAGATGTACTCGAATCCAAAGGGGAACTCTTTTTCTTCAGTTCTTTCTGTTGATTTTTCTGTAGTTTTGACTTTCTCTTTTACAAGGAATGTTTTTTCGCGGTAGGCCGGGTCAAAATCGACAAGCAAATGACGCTGAAAAAAGGATGAGTTGCGATCTTCGCTGTCGTCCCCAAATCGGCTACCCTTATCGGAAGTAGTGGCCATTACTTGGCGCAGGCGCAGCATTCTTCGCAGTTGGCCTTGGTCGCTCCACATCGCATCGCCGCAACGGGGGCAGGTTTTGTCGTTGGCTTCGGGCTCGATGGCTTGAATCGCGTAGTTGCAGCTACGGCAAATGCGCCAGTCTTCCGGTTCGGAAAGCTTTAGATCGATTTGGTCAATTTTGACTTTTCGACCCTCGGCATAGAAGACGCCACTAGGTACTAATTCTCTGATAGCTAGGGCACCAGGACGCTCGTAGGTGAGAGTAAAGGTCTCGTACTTTTTGCCGTTGGACTGCTCGGCAGGCTGCTTTTGTCGCCATAAGATTGAGCGTAGAGTGACGCCTGCTTCAGGAAAGGCGTAGTTGGGCAGCAAGCCTTCATCGGTCAAAAAGTTGAGGATGTGCTTTTTGTTTAACTCTTTCATCAGAGCGCGAAAGCCGGTGCGTTCGCGTTCAAGTTCGCCCAGGTGTTCATCGTCTTGGAGTGCCGCCGGATTCTCTTTGTACTTTTTTATTTTTCCGCCGATGTTTTTTATTTGACTGCTGAGTCTAGTTCTCTCCTGACGTACGCCTTCTAGCCGATTCAAAATTTGCCAGCGTAGACCGCCTTCGTCTTGCTCACCTTTCTCCATAAAGGTACGTATCTCAGCGCGGGTTTGGTCGGTGATGGTATCTTTGAAGAGCCTAAGAAACGTTTCTAGTAGTTCACCCTGATGAGTTTTGATGTAGCTGAGCCAGTTGTAAGGAAAGCGATCTAGGCTGCTGCGCTCAATCGCATTGAGCACTTCGCTGAGTTTAGGAGAAAATTGTTGGCGGGTGATGCCTATGGCAACCCAAGTATCTAGGCAAAAAGCGGTGAGCTGACGTTGTAGGATAGCTGATGCATCTAGATAGCAGCCTGCGGCTTCTACGTTGCCGTTGACCATTCGCATGGGGTCGTCATAGAAGTGAAGATCGTGAGGCTTTCCGTTAGCGACAATGCCGACGAGAGCGTTGCCGTCGCGGCGACCAGCCCGACCAATGCGCTGCTGAAAGCTAGAAACCGCAGGCGGTACAGAGCAGAGCAGGACGGTGGATAGATCACCAATATTGATACCCATCTCCAGGGTGGAGGTGGCTGAAATCAGGTTGGGATCGCAGCGCCGCTGATGTTCAATGAATCTTTTTTCTAACCACTCTCGGCTAGGTCGAGCGAGCAGGCCAGTGTGTTCAGCGGCGACGATGCGGTGGACTTCGCCCTTTTGATACAGGTTGCGGTAGTAGCTGAGGCCGATACGAGAATCGGGCTGATAGTGCCCTTGGCAGCCCTGAGAAAGGCAGGTCATGCCGGTGAGAAAGTCTTGTTCGGCTGGAGTGGCGGTGAGCTGGTGGCTACAGCGATCACAGGCAAGTACTTTGGCCTCGGGGAGGATGCTTAAAGTGGTGGTAGGAATTCCCCAAGCTCTACCGTCACCGCAGGTTTTTTCTTCTAGCAGGTTGGTGCTTACAAAAGTCTCTAGGGCATGATGCAAGACTTCGATAATCTGTTCTTTGAGCAGTAGCGTTTCACTTGCTAGGAGGCGCTGAGTCCAGTCTTCGCTCCAGCTAGAGCGATTGCCCGGATTGATGACTTGCTCGAAGGATTGGCTCCTGCTTTGGCCCTTGCTTTGGACTTTAGCCGAAGCGTTTACCAAAAAAACGGGGGTAGGTACTGTCGGACCCAATCGAGGCATATAGGTTGGCTTTTGGAGCAGGAATGTATTGCCGCCGTTGGAGAGATAGCCAGTGTCTACAGTCGCGGGCTGCAAAATACCGCCGTGATCGCGCAGATGATGCAGCAGGCCAAGTAAAAACTGGTGGATACGCTCAGCAGGAACGTCGCGGAGAGCTTCTATCTCGTTGGTGAGAGTGAGGTGGAGCTGTTTGGCTGCTGTGGCTACTGCCGAGGGGGAAAACTGGGTGGCACACAAACCGCTGCGCTCTAGGGAGGGGCCGATGGCGGAGCGATGGCCGAACTGGTTGACGATTTCCCAGGTGAGGCGTTCGTTGACAATGCTGGGTAGGCGGCTATCGGTGGCGAGGGTGGTGCGATCGCTATGAACAAAGTCGTCCCATTCGCGCAACCACTCTAAGTCGGTAGGTAGAAAAGTGGAAACGTAGCTGGTGGTACCTAGGCGCTGCTGCCAGAACTGAGGGAACTGCTGAGTAAGTTCGGCGAGGGAAAGTCCTTCGGGATGGGCGAGGATGGTTCGGGCGATCGCAGTCCTCAAAGTCGTCCGATACGTACGAGCCCCATAGAATCCAGCGCGATGAGCCGCATCTTGTACCGAGTCTGAAAAGGTAAGCAGCTTTTTGTCCTGATTAAACGGGGTGGCGTAGAGTACGCCGATCATGGCGCTGGTGAGGCTAGCAGCCTGGGCACCAATGATAGAGAGGCCGCTGCTGCTGTTGCAATAGGGACAGTCATGACTGGAAACAGAACGCTTTTTGCCCTGAAAGCTTTCTTCACTCAAAATATTGGGAATATGTACGCGTAGTAGTTTCTCGTGTCCACAGCTACGACAGCGCTTCGCCTTGGGGCCGCTGATGCTCAGGCATTCGGGGCACAGGTAAGAAAAATCTGGTTCGGTCTCGTCACAAGGGAAGACGTAGGCGACGAGGGGCTTGTGGGCAAAGTAGTTTTGATAGAAACGTTTCAGGTCGCCAGACTCTAGGCGATTGGCACCGACGGATGGGCGAACACCGCCCCAGCCAGTAGCACCGCAGTCGCGGCAGTGGAGGACAGGCAGCGTTTTTTGTAGCTTCTCTGGGGTGAGGTCGTCTGAGAACAACAGATTGGGTTCGGGTTCGAGGCTGGCGACCATGCGCTTGAGTTCGCGGAACCAGTGCTGTACGCGCAGGGTGACCCAAGGGAGAAGGACACGGTCACCATTCTCTTGCGGCAATTCCTGACGCGCAGCGGCGATCAAGCTGAGTAGGCTATCGAGCAATCGGTGCGGATAGTCGGTGTGGTCGTTGGTGATCAGGTTTAGACGCTGGCCAAATTTCTCTAGTAGATAGGCATAGTCGCAGGGACCATCGGCCAGGATACGAAGTAGGTTATGAACAATTGGCAGCGTTTTCAGCTCTTGTCCAAGGGCGAGTCGCCAGTCGTCGGTGAGCGTATCTGGAGCTGTCGGTTCAGGAGCTTGATTTTGTAGCCACAGCTTTGCCTGAGCGAGTAGATAGGCTTCTGGGGTGGCGTAGGCTTCGGGTTGCAGTTCATCGATTTGCGCTGGGCCGGGGACGGGCAGCATATTTAACAGCGCGTCGTGCAAAAATTCACCTGCGCTGACGCGGTCTTCTTCGATCAGGGCGTTGTCATCAAAGGATTCTTGAAAGATGGTTTCGGCATAGCGCAGCATGTCTGCTTTGTTGCTGGCGCTGCCGAGTGTCGCGGAAGTGCCAACGCAGGCGAGATGCTGACGCGGCGTTTTCAGCCGATGCTTCAGGCGGCGCAGTAGGCAGGCCAGATCCGTACCTTGGGCACCGTCAAAGGTATGGAATTCATCGACGATTATGTAGCGTAGGGTGTCGGGCTGGTTGTAGCGCCAGAGCTTTTGGGATTCGGGCTGCACTAGGAGGTAGTCCAACATTTTGTAGTTGGTGAGCAGCAGGTCTGGGGGTGCGTTGCGGATGACCTGTTTGTCGGTGATGACTTTGTTTGGTCCCATGGTGGGGCTAGGGCTGTCATCTTTGTCGCCGATGTAGAGTCCGGCGGTGACTTTGTTGTTGAGGCTAGGGGTGTTGTGGATGAGCGCGGCGATTCGTTTGGCCTGATCGGTGGCCAGGGCGTTCATGGGATAGACCAGGATGGCTTTGATGCCCTGATTGGGCGAAGTGTTTGCCTGCTGGCGGCAGTGTTCTAGCAGGGGCAGCAAAAAGCATTCGGTTTTACCAGAGCCAGTGCCGGTGGCGATGAGGGTGGACTGGTAGTAGGGCGGGCTGAGCCGAGTAAAGGCACGTTCTTGGTGGAGGTGGGGCGTAAAGCCGAGGGGGATGTGCGGGAAGAAGTCGCCATTAATACTTCCGGAGCCATTGCCTGTAGTACTGGTCGAGCGGGTGCCAGGGCGGAAGGGGAGACCGATGGAAACGTAGGGGCCTCGGCCAATATTTTCGGGTTTGTCGATGAAGCGATCGAGTAAGCCTTCAAATCCTGGAGTGGTAGGTCGGAAGGTGGTGCGGAGATAGTCGGAGACGCAGTTACGAACCTGGGTGGCGACGATAGAAGGAATCATGAGTGAGAGTCGCATCACAGCGGGTGATGGCTAGAGAGGAAGGTATTGCACCCTGTTATGGCAATCTTCTGCGGTAGAAACTTTGGCAATGAGTTCTAGGTCACGCACGCAGTCACCGACACTGATGGTTTGGGGGCGAACGTAAACAATCCCCGGAAAGAAAGTTCCAGACTGCTGCCGTTCTTTAGCAAGGGCTAATAAGTCGTCGTCCTGAGAAAATAGAACCCTGTTTAGTTCAGTTGCCCTGGCTAAAATCTTTGAATCGCTTTCTCCCCTGCGCTGCTCTCCCTGCACTGTGATGACATCGATACCGCGTAACCGCAACCCGGCTGTGATCTGACGCGGAACGTTCTCATCCATGTAAAATTTCAAGCTCATGACAGATAGCCCTGCTCCCGCAGCTTCTGCTCAATACGTGAGGGAGGCGCTTGCCGACGAAGCTCTTCAACCATTTTGGCGCGGCGCTCTATATCGGCTTCTATAGCGTCTTTGTGATCCCAGTAGTAAGCCAGGGCGGAGTGAATTTTGCCGAGAGAGACATGAGGAAATTGAAAATGCAGCTCTTCAGGACTCCAGCCGTAAGCCTGCTGAGCAGATACTAGCTCAACGACTTTCATGGTGGTATCGGTGATAACGGGTACATTGTCGTCGTTGAGCTGGATATGTTTGTACTCGGTGGTGGTGAAGGTCATGGTGGGTCATTCGCTTACGAAACATGCTTTTAAGTCTGCCAGATTTTTAGGAAACCTACTGACGAGCGCTAAACCGATACCATTGCCTTATCCAATATGGGTTCTACCGATGATCTCTTTGGCGGTGTGTCCACTTCTTCTATGGTCTCTTCGATAGCCAAGATTTCCCGGCGAACGTAGGTTTTGAAGCGGTCGATGTCTGTGAAGAAGCGGAATCCGGCTTGGTTGGCAATCGCCTCCGTTTTGCTTTCTTCGTTCAGTAATAAAGCAACTGGCTGACTGTAGCCCGGTTGCAGGCCATTGGGCCAAGCTATGTCAAAGATGGCTACGGCATCACCACTCTCAGCTTCAGTCAGGTTGTAAGCTAGTTCTCCAGCAGGAAGCTGTTGTTCAATTACCCATTGGTTGCAAGTTTGCAGGGCCTGTTCTTCTGCGTCGTCTGCGGTATTGACCAAAGCAACGCTCTCTCTTTTGAGGATATCGGTCACTGCTTCAGATTCTGGGATAGCTCCGGTGTGCAAACTATCTAAGAAATTGTTGGCGGCTTTAGCCAGTAGTTCGCGACGAGCGGCTAAGAATTCTGGGTAGTTTTCATACTTCCAAAGATTGCGATCCATCGGTATCCAGTGGGAGGCGAGGGTGCCAGGGTGCTTTTCCCCATAACGCGAGAAGTATTCTTCAGGGTCTCGGTTAGAGACTTTGAGGTTGGTTTCTTTGGTGAGGAAGGTGAAGTTGGCGATCGCATTCACCTCTGCTCTTTCATACCCCTGCTCATACAGCTTCGACTTGGGGAAGATATGATGGACTTCTAGGCTAGAAAGCTTGCCGAGCATATGCTGAGATAGCTCGACATCATCTTCCCAATCGCGCGCTTTGCAAACGCGAGTTAGCAGATAGAGCATGGGATAGAACCGATTGCCTTGGCTCCAGCCGCCAAAATCGTTCGGAAAGATTTTCAGATCGCCTCGGTCTTGTCGAAGGAGTTCGATCAGGCGATCTAGGCTGCCGTCTCTACCGTCAATAGCAGCGAGGTCTTTGCGTAAGGTAGATTCTGTTTGACCGGAGTAGCGTCCCCATAGCAGGGTATGGACATACCAGTAGAGAAGCTGATCGCGTTCTTGATGGCTTTGGAAATGACCGCCGCGCTGGTCGAGGTAGCGAGTCATCAGCGGAAAAGCATACACGCCGCCGAGTACCCGGTCGTGGTCTAGTCCTAGCCGAGAAGAGATGATATTGAGCAAGGTGTCGATAGAATTTTCGCTGTCGCGCAGCCCTTTGCCAAAGCGTTCTGTAGAAACATCTTTTAGGGCAGAAAAGAGAGATTCGTTAGTGGTGACGGCGGTAATGCAGCGCAAAAACCAATCGAGTTTGAAGTAGAAACCAGCTTGGCTCCATTTATCTAAACGAGATTTAAGCTCGTCGCGAGCTTCGGGCCAAGCGGCACAGATACGAGCCAGCGCTAGATCGCCTTTGGAGAGTTTGGTGCCGCCGCTGTTGACATTGTTGAAGATTTCGACAACTTCATCAACGGTTTTATCTTTGCCGGAAACTTCTTCAATATGGAAGTCACGGTTTTTAATATTATCGACGGCGGTGAGGCGATTGGCATAGTCTGCCAGCTTGGGCGCAAATTCTGGATTAGTGGCAAGGCTTGGAAAGAAGTGCCCAACCCCTTGCTGCATGAGGTCAGTAACGTTGACCCACTGGGCGTTGCCGTCCATGCGAGTTGGCATATAGAAGGCAAAAGTTTCTTCTTCTAGGTTGAAGTATAGGTCTGTGAATGGTTGGGTGTTGCCATCGAAGAACTCAGGCGCTTTGCCTCGGATGATGCCATAGAGGGAGGTGATGCGCTGCTGTCCGTCGAGCAGGAGTTTTACGGTGCCAGCGGCTAAGCTACCGTCGCCTCTAGCGTGGTCGGCGACTTGATCTGTTTGGGTTTCCCACACAAGTAGGCTACCGACAGGGTGGCCTTTGTATAGGGAGGTCATCAGGTTGCGGACCTGATCGCGGTTCCATACGTAGCCGCGCTGAAATTCGGGGAGGGCGATGCTGCCCATATCAATTTGGTAGAGGATAGCGGTGAGTTTCATAAGGCGATGCGATTAGTGGGAAAGGAAGTTAGGAGAATGCAGCCCAGGCGGTGCGGTAGTCGGTGACTCTGTCGCATTTGGCGAAGGGGGCTTGGTAGGTAATGGTTCGTTGGTGAGGGCCACCGGGTAGGGTGTCGTCTGTTTTGGTGATTTCGACGGTGCCGGTTTTCATGTGTTTGATGTCTTCCCAGCCGGTGATGCCTTTTTTGGCGTTGCCTTTGCGGGGGAGGCCGACGCCGACGAGTCCTTTGCTGTTGGTGAAGACGATGCGACCGTTCATGTCATACCAGGTGTCGCGTTCGTATTGTTGCATCACGGGGAATTGGACGCGGTAGAGGGTGATGAGTTCTTCTAGAGTGAGGCCGAGGGCTAGGGCCGCGAGGACGTCGATTTCGACGAGAGCTTGGCGGCGGGCGTAGTCGGTGCGGAGGGCGCAGTGGCGTTGCCAGGTGGGGGTGAGGTGGGTGAAGAAGTTAGGATCTAGGCGGGGGTCGTTGGGGTTGCTCCAGGTGTCGGTGGTGAAGGTGGGAGAGAAGGTGTCGGCCCAGAGATCAGAGTAATGAGTGGTTAAACAGTTGAGAGCAACAAACCTCAGAGCAATCGCCTCTGTATAACGAGATTCGTGGATAAAGGGAATTTGCTTTAAAGTATCGGGAAGAACGTGGAGCTTGCCAGTCGATTTCATAAAGAAGTCATACGGTACAGAGCTGCACAAGCCTCCGAACACTATGGCTATTCTTTCGTCTTCAAAAGCAACTGCTAAAACAGTTAATATATGTCCAGTTTCTTTAGTCAGTATCGATGGAATTAAAGTCCTTTCATTAGAAGCCGAACAGTCTCGCCGGAAAATCAATCGATAAAAATCTGTAACAGGTTGGCGAGTACCCCACGGAACAGAAGGAATACGTTGCCTGTATTCTTCTACATCGCAAGCGGGAACGTAGTTAGTGCGAGGAAGATAATTATCAGTGACATAGGTAAGGTCAAGAATATCGTAGGAGCGATTCGTTTCACAAACACGTCGAGGTGTCTGACAGAGAGGATTCCCAAGATAGAACATCGGACCAGAGAGGGTCAATTTCTGTTTATCCTCAGGGAATTTTGTTATTCGACGAATGGTTCCATCTTTTTGTGCATTTGTTTCATTCCACATTTCTAAGGCAAAGTACCTTCCTGTAAAATCACCAAGCTGCTGAGGCTGATCAGAAATCTTTTGAAGGACACCAATTAATCCTTTCGCATGAATGCCGGGTAACCGAGCTTGAAGTGGGGATGTACCAGGTTTGTCATATAGGTTCGCGAAGAGACTCAACTCACTCAGCCCTACTTGGATGATACGATCACGATGTCCTAATGTGCTCCATTTGCCTAAATTGTCTTTAATAGCAGGAACATCTCCCTGTCCATTACTTTCAAAGCATTCATCTACAACCTTAGGTAGAAAAATATTTGCAATAGAATCAAACTTTTCAGTAGAAGAATTTTTATATACGTTGATACTATAACGAGTGTTGTTATGCACCTCTGAAAATAACAATTTTTTGAGTTCGTTTTCAAACTGAAAGTGATAGCGTAATCGCGAGTAAATAGCGCTTCTTAACATACCTCCATTCGGATCGTCATATACCCCTTCCGGATGCAAGAAACTCGATATTCCCTTTGCTTTCGTACAGTCCCATGCTTTAGGTAAGAAGCATTTAAACAAATTAGTTTTACTTCCTCTCAACAATGGATAGTTTTGCACTGCGCTCAGGAAACTTTGAGTACCGTCAGCGTCCTCAAACTCTTGAAAGTAGCTCGCTTGTAGTCCAGGATAAGTGCCGAATAGCTCTTCTCTCTTTTTTGCCAACTGACTGGCTGAGAACTTGCGGAGCTCTAGAATCGGATTATAATCACCTAAAATCCCGCCTTCTTGCCATTCCACCTTCACCCACGGCGGATTCCCTACCATCAGGTCAAACCCACCGCGCTCATAGAAAATATCCGCAAACTCCAGCTCCCAATGGAAAAACCGCTGCTGCTCCGCAACCTGATCCACTAGCTGAATCCGAGGCGAATACTTCTTAACCTGCGCCAAATTCACAAACCGATGCTTATCCACCAGCTTCTGAATCGACTCTTTATCTTGCGTTTCAGGAAACAGCGGCAGTTCCGTCTGCCCCGGCACCAACATCTCCGTTTCCCCTAGAATCGTGCCAACATCCTGCAAAAACACTTCCGTCGTCGGCAACAGTTCCGCCTCCGCAATCGGCCAAAACCACAGCGCACACCAATAATCCATCACCAGCTTCAGCCGCCGATAAGGCGTCGCATTCACAATCCCCTGCGACAGCTTCTCCTGCTCATGAATCTTGTCCTTTTGATCCAGCGGCACCGCCTGCCCCGCCGCCACATCACAATTCTCCTGTCCCCACACCACTAAATAATCCGACGTCCGCTCCCGAATCTGCGATAGATCCTTCGTATAGTCCAGCCACAGAGCATGAATCCGCTGACTTAGCCGCGCCGCATAGTCCGCCTGCTCACTCATTAGCTCCGTTTTGGCAAACCCTTTCTGCCATTCCTTGATCTGGACAATGGCCTCTGGCTCCATCTGTTTGATTACCTTATCGGTGTAGTTCGCCATCCCTGGATCGCCCAGCAAAAAGTGAAAAATGCTTCCCTCCGGCAAATCCTCATTCAAAGGAATCCGCGTCGGCTCACTCTCATGCCAAGTCGCCTTTGCCTTCTTTCCTGACTTCTTCTGGCTCGTCACCTGATTTCGCCCATACACCTGCCGCCGCGCCCCAATCAGCGAATTCCCACAGTGCAACTGCAACCCAAACCACGGTACAAACACCCGCTGCGCATCTTCCGGATCGCCATAGATAGAATTCAGCCACAGCGACACCTCCGCCAGCTCCATCGCAATCGGATTTTTATCAATGCCAAACACCGCGCGATCGGCCAGCCACATCTTCACCTTCTGCCGCTCAATCGCCACCCGCTCGTGCGGAATCCGCTGATTTAGCTCCCGCTGCTTCAGATCCAAATACGCCTCCGCTAGCTGATCGATCACCTCATTCAAAAACGCCGCACTGCCCATCGCCGGTTCGCACACCGTCAGCGACAAAATCTCATCAGCCGTTTTGTCCGCCAGCAGCTCCTTCAGCGCATACTTCACCAAACACTGCGTCAACGACTGCGGCGTGTAATAGCTCGCACTCTTCTTGCGATCTCTTCCTTTTAATCGAAAGAGAAAACTCCCTTTCTCGTGCTTGCGCGGCGTCTCCCCCGTCACCGGATCGCTCACAAGCTCCTCCGGCTTAAACTCATCCAACCGCGCCTTCGGCACAAAATAGCCTACCTCCAGCTCACTACGCACCGCCGCTTCCTTCGCGGGCTTCACCTCATACAAATCTTCCTCAGCGAAAAAGGCAGAAAGTGAAAGCAGCCCTTCATACACCTCACCGAGCTGGTTCACCCCGAGCTGCGCGTAGCTAATCCGCCCTCGCCGCTTGCCCTTCCCCGACTGAGACAGCGACATTAGCTCCAGCACCTGCCGCAGCACCTGATTGCTAAACTTCACCCCGTTCAGCATCGGCGTCCGCCTAGGGTCAAACAAATGACTCTTCAGCGCCGGGAGATGAAACGTGTCATAGACAACAGAAGATTGCACCGCGCTTAAATTGAGCTGTTTTTCCTTGAGTACTGGGTAGCCCTGCCACAGCAAGTCAAACAGCCGCTGAATGCAAATATGAATGTAGTACCCATTCTCATCCGCCGAAGTCGTCAGCTCCGTTTGTTCTAAATCTCTCAGCCCTTCTAAGCTGTAGCCCTCACGATAAATATCCGATCCCATCGGCGCATAGCCCAGCTCGGGCCGCGCCTCTATGTAGAAAATAAACAGCAGCCGATACACATAGCGCAGACATTCCGCCTTAAGCTGGTCAGGATTAATCTCCGACTTCCCTCTTGCCTGCTGCACCGCACTCGAATACACCCGCTTGCGCTGCACCTCACGGCGATATCGCATCGCCTCATTCCCCAATAGCTCAATCGCCTGTCGCAGCGCAAACTTCAGGTCTTCCGACACGCTGTAGGCATGGCGATGACTATTCTCATCCAGCTCATCCAGCAGCGCACTCCCTTCCTTTGGGCAAATATGCTCACAGTGCAATAGCGTATCCCCCGCCAGCAGCGCACTCGGGTCTTTCTCCTGCAACAGCTTTTCCAAGTCAAATCGCAGCAGCCGCGAAGCGCTCCACTTGTGCCGTTCAATCAACACAATCTGGTCGATACTCAGCAAAATTATCCAGCGCGGCGGCACCTCTTGGGCAAACACCGCATCGGTGAGCAAATCTTCTAGCGTGTCAGCCTCTGCTACCTGCGAGTCTTCGTAAGCGATCGGCAATCTCGCATATTGCAATGGACTCAAGCCCAAAGACAACACGTCACAGGGTTCGCCGCTCTCATTAAAAGCCTCAATCACCCAAAGCCCTTCTCGGTGAGCCACCTCCGCTACCACTGGCACCGCGTAGCCCGACTCCATCGACTTGATCCGAGGCCGCCATTCATAGCCCAGCAGATTCAGCAGCTTTTGGAAAAAGTCTCGCTGATAGGCCAGCTTCTCCGAAGGCTCTATCCGCCCTGAGAGGACGTCCCTTAGCCGAAAATAATCCTGTCGTAGACTCCCCAGAGACTTCACCGAGGCTTGTTCGTCAGCCCCTTCGGAGGTATCTGCCGAGCTTTCTGCGAGGGCTTCTAGCTGCGCTGCTCGCTCGTCTGCTTTCTTCTTGGCAAATGTCTTCAAATCCCCAGCCAAAATAGCGCTGAGATAGTGAGCAGAGTAAAATTCGTTCTCGTTCGAAATGCCTTGTAATACCATCTTTCCTACACCTCTAAATTGTTGGTAGGTAGAACGCTGCCCGCTAGCACTGCGGCCAAACGAACGTATGGCTGGGCCTCTGTCGTCATCGATAGATCTACCCAGTCTTGGTGGTCTTGAAACACGCGCTCAATCTGCGATCGCGCTCTCTGCTCTTTCTGTTGTTTAAACGTATCGGGGCGCTGATCCGCTTCTAGCCGAAGCGCTAGCTGCTGCAAGTGGCGATCGCGCAGTGCCTTCAGCCGCGCACTCTGCTCCGCTAGCTGTTCTAAGAGCACCGCCTCACAAGCCTGATGCTCCTTACGCAGATGCCGCTGCGCTTCACTCACGGCCTGTGCCCTTAGCGGCAATAGCTCATCTAGCGAAAATGCACCCGGATTCGGCAGCGACCGCGTCCCCAGTCCTGTTCGTTCTACGGTGCGATCAAATGGCTCGATCCACTGAAACTCACCTGCCCGAAAAATCGCCGATAGCCAGCGCGACATCACCGGCACCCCCCGCCGATTGGGAAAGCTGCCGAATAGCACAAACGCCGCCTCTTGCGGCATCAGCCCGTCCCCTAGCTGGATCACGGGTGCTTCGTGCCGCCCAAAGCGAAACAGATTGCGGTCGTTCAGCCATTCCACCAGCGGGTGCAAATCCCATAGGTACTGCTTTGCAGGCCAAGTATCTTCCTCTCGCCGAGCTGCCTCCATGGCCTGCATAACCACATCCGGGCGGTCGGTCAAATGCAAAATGCCCGTCTCTGGAACAATCTGCTTTGGCAGTCGCTTGTACCGCCGTGCTAGCTCAGGCGGTAGCTGTAATTCAATAAATCGCTCAGCTTCGTTAATAGAGAGATTCTCAGGAAGAGAGTCAAGGCTTTGCAATGATGCCTGAGCAAACTCGAATGTAGAAGGAAATAAGCTCAGCATCTCGCCCTGCTCTACTGGTGGCTTGACTGGCAATGGGCTAACGCTCTCAACGTTTTCTCCTAGCGCATCAGCCTCTTCAAACCAGTCAAAGATACTGCCTTCACCGCCGCTAGCCGCATTGCTCTCTAGCCGCTGAGAAAATTCCACCGCCGATAACCCAGATTCAATCGCTTCGGCTGTTACAGTCTCTTCGGCATTAGCGTCAAAGACACCCATAAATACGGAAGGGTCACCAATATTTTTGACCGCCTGCTCATCCTTTTCCAACAAAACTTTGATAATCCGCTCCACCTCATCCATCCGGGACTGCTTAGAGCGAGTGAGTAAGTAGCGAATTTGAGGCTGACGGTTCTGCCCGTAGCGGTCAATTCGTCCATTTCGCTGCTGTAGGGTCATTAGCGACCACGGCGCTTCAAAATGAATCAGCCGATGGCTGAGATAGTGCAGATTTAACCCCTCAGAAGCCACCTCAGTCGCCAGCAAGATGCGAATCGGCGAGCTTTCTTGACCGAAGGCTTCCACAATGTGGGTTTGGTCTATATCTGCCATCCCACCATCTAGAGTGGCGGTCGCGCTCTCCTTCAACCCAAGGTCTGTTGCCAAATGTTCCTTTAGGAACTTCAGCGTATCCAATCTCCCTGTAAAGATAACTAGCCGGTCTTTGGCATCTTTCCCCTTCCAGCCAAAGTCTTTCTGAATCACAGCCAGTAGCTTTTGATACTTAGAAAAATCAGAAACTTCGACCCTCTCCAAAGCCGCCCGTAGTTCTACAAGTTGTTCAATGTCTTTCTCTATACATAGATTACTTTCATCAGCCTTCGTCTCTAACCGCCGAATCCGATTTTTCACCGTTGCTAAACAAGCTGCCGGACTAGATAGCATAGCTTTCAGCAGCGTCGTTTTAAACAGATGTCCTGCTTGGCGGCGGCTATCAATACTGAAAAACTTCAGCGCGTTCAAGCACTCAAATACTCGCTCTTCTGCTGGCGATGCCTGCGCTTCTACCGCCTCAACTTCTCGCTCTGGCACATACCGCTTTAGATCTTGCAGCACGTCCTTCTTGAAGCGGCGAATATACAGATCGCGAATATCTTCCTTCGTATAGTTTGCTTCGTCTGCGATCGCCGTCGCATCCAGCATATTCATCAAGCTGGCAAAGCTTGCAGCCTTGCCGTCATGAGGCGTCGCCGACAACAAAATCAGCGTATCCGAACAGGTCGAAAGCCGCTTAGCCAGACGTGCCCGCTGCGAAGCCTCATGCCCGCGCCTAGCCACATTGTGAGCCTCATCAATAATAATGATGTCCCAGTGAGCCTGTTCTAGATAGCCGCGATACTCTCTATCCTGCTTCAGCGTATCTACAGAGATAATCGTGCGGTCATAGTAATGGAAGGGATTATGATTTCCCGGTATCCGCGCCCGAATCCGCTGAATTGTTGTCGAGTCCAGCGGCACCAGCGGGATCGTAAATCTAGCCCAAAATTCTTTTTGGAACTGGGTTAGCATCGCCTTGGTGGTCACCACCAAAATACGTCGCCCGCGTCCTCGCCGAATCAGCTCAGACGCCAGAATGCTGCACTCCAGTGTCTTGCCCAAACCCACCGCATCAGCAATTAAGATACGCTGTCTGGGCATCTGCAAGGCATCATAAGCAGGTCTAAGCTGATACGGCAGTAGATCCATCGCCGCCTGATCGCCCGTATAAATTCGCCCATCATCAGGAGCCGTTTGTCTGAGCTGCGCTTCTAGAAATAACAAACTATGCCGATAGCCAGCCGAGTCATCAGATACCAGCGCGGTTTCTTCTGGCAGTAATATCTGTAAATTATCCTGCTCCAGCTCCTGAAGAAACCGCGCCGACTTGCCACGGATAAATTCGGAGACACCGATGGCCTCGATGACGTGATCGCCCGCAGAAGAGAGCGCCGAAGACTTTACTAACCATTCAGCATCACGGCAGACAATTCGGGCACCGGGCGCAGTTACATCAGGCATGTTGTTGGAACGAAAACCTTGTCTGTAGAGTTACAAGCAGAATTCCCGACCATCAGGATAAGTTGCAACAACTTAAATTTATATATTCCGTAAAGCCCTTATGAAGATTGGCCTCTGGGCTTAGGTTGCGTAGAAAACAACAGCGCTCAGCACCAGTGTTAGCAACTGTACTGAGTGTATAAAAACGCTTCCATAAAACAGAAAAATACTAGAACAAAAAGAGAAATCTATGTTCGCGCCTCCAGCATAAGCCCTTAGTCTCTCTCGGTGTTGATACGCATAAATCATTTTCAACTTGTTATGTTCCACTACCTTGCTTTGGGTAACAAAACATCGTGGTTAGTCACGTTCGCAGTGAACAGAAGTTAACTGCTGGCTTTTGTTCAGATCTCGTCTCATAGCCGCTTTAGCCTCATTAGACAGTTCCTTTCCCTTCACAAAAGCAATAGATACGTCGCTGATTCTATCCAGATATTTTTGAGAGTGACCAAGCACCAGAGCCGCCTGATGCCACTTCCATAAGGCAGCAATTTCTGGACTTTCAAGACCAGCTTGTCCGCTGCCTGCAAGTTGCTCATTCCAGTCTTTGCCCGCGATGGGTAATGTCCGCTCTATTCCCGGCAACTTTTGAGCTACTCGCCATGCCATTACCTCACCGGATTTGTCTGCATCGAATGCGATCGCAACTTTTCCACCACTCTGGATGACAGTCCTCAAAGGTTCTAGTGGCAATGCCCCAGCACCATCAACTGACAAATAGAGCGTCGCGCCCTGCTGAGGCCGGCTTTTCGCATCCAATATTGCTAAGGACATTGCATCAATCGGTGATTCAGCCAGCATTACTCGTGAAACTTGTCCGCGTCCGGTCCCCAGCCAAAACCATCCTTTATCTCTTGCTGTCCCTGGAGCCATGCCACGAAAACCATTTTGCCCACCCCAGGTTCCTCGTAGACTTGCTCCGGTGGCGTTTCCCCGATGCCACTGGCCATCCGCTAGGCTATGCCGAACGAACACCGCATTCTGGAAGTCATCTGCATATACCAGACCTCTCTCATGTAGTCGCTCCACCAGCGCTAAAGGTAGCATTCTGGTTTCGACCAGATAATTCTGGACTGCGGCCCAGCGCTGCTCGTTGGCTGTTGGCATCTCTAAGAGTCGAGGGCCTCTAGCTTCCGTTCGCTGAGGTGCGATCGCCACGGACCGAGAAAAATCTCGACCTGATAGCCACTCTACTGCCGTTTTGAAGTCACACTCCTGTACATGCATCACAAGATCGATTGCACCACCGCCGCCCTTGTCGGCTAGCCAATCCATAAAGAGCTGATCGCTAATGCTAATGATATGGTCGCCATCGCGCCACTTATGTTTGTCATGGCGATCACGCTCCAACCCCAACTCAACCGCCGCGCCTTCAAGATCTACATTCCGCACTTCATCCGCAACTTCCTTCAGGGAAGGTTCCACAATCAGGCTAGCGGCTAATGGCTGAACTGAAATCTCAGACACAGACTTCTTTTCTTCAGGCTGAGATTGCTCTTGGGCAGCTTCTACAAAGCCTTGCTCAGCAATATTCGTTGCAAAAATCTTGGCAAATGCTCGGTCATGGCCTCGTAGTTCTCCCCCTTGTAGTGCATTGGGTACGGCTACTTCTTTGAACTTAATTTTGTCATTCTCTTGAAAGACGAACACCATTTCTGTATCGATATAGGTGTCGCCGTTCTGGCTGAGGTAGTGAGTGAAACAAAGGTCATCACCTAATCGTTCTATCACCAACGGAATGTAAGGTTCGTTGAGAATTTTGAAGTGAAAGTCTCGTTCTTTTTGAACCGTTTCCCAGAGTCCTGCCTCCTGTAAGAAGTTAATGACTTGGCCTTCTAGCGTAGCTTTCTCGGACGGTGCTCTAGCGAGTTGAATCAGTGGACGAGTAGGACTCGGCGGTGACGGTACTTTGGGTTCTTCTAAGGTTGTCTGTACTATCTCCAGCGGCGACTTTCCTACGGCTTCATCCACGGTAGAGAGTGAAGGTAGCTTGATACCTAGATAGTCCCGAGCGACGTCCTGAAACTCGAAGGCTGCTAGGGTGTAGCGACGTTGATTCATCAGCACATCTAGAGCTGCGTCGAGTTGGGCTGATGCGATAGGGACGGTCATGCGATCGCTCACTGAATAAAAGTCCCCTTCGACAGCAGCCAACAGCGCCTGGTCTAGGTAATACTTTCCACCGACTCCCTTTGCCTTCGGTGTTTCTAGCACAAACGCTTCCTCCCCCGGCACTTTCTTGATAGTCAGCAACTCATCAACCGTTTTTACAGCACCCTGCCCATTTGTCAACGCGGTAATAAATGTCTTTACTTGGTCAGCTGTATCGAATATTACTGGCTCATTTTCCAGTGCATTCTCTAGGTCAAAGCTCTTTGGCATCATCAGTCCCTGTAGCACCTTGCCCTGGTCGTCTGTATAGTTCACAAACTTACCGCTTGGGTACTTCTCAAACGCCTTGATCAAGTTACCAGTAAATATCTGACAGCGTTCTCGCTGAACTGCTTGAGCCTGGTCAAACAGTTCATAGATGTCCTCTCCATCTGAAGTATGCAGCGTTGGTCGAATACTTAAAGAGCTGGCTCTATCGCTGTTCACGTTAGACAGGGGAACAATTAACTCTCTAGCAGCGCCTGCAATCAAGATATGCATCTTCCAGCTATGTGGCGCAGTTGGGTTTGCAGACTTTCTCTTTTTCTCAACACTTTCAACCACACCATAGAGATACTCACCCAGTTTTTCATGGGGAGATCGAATTTGCACCGTTCGCCCCGGCACAAACTGTTCTAGAGTTGTTGTTACCTGATGTAGCTGAACATCTAGCCGCTCAGCGAACTTCTCTCTAGCTTTCGTATCCTGTTTAGTCGCAATCGTAAAAACCTTATACTTCAGAGTTTCAGCTTTTAGCTCACTGACAATAGCAGCACGCTGCTGCTGTGCTAGATTCATCACCTGCGTGCGATTGTGCTCCGCCACATCTGAAACAGGCGATAGCTTCAGCTTCTGCCTGACCGCGTCAATTACCTGAAGCTGTGTCATCGGCTTTGCGAGCACTTTGGCATCGATCACCTCTAGATACACCGCACCAGTAAATTCACTCAGCCGAGCGGGTTGCAAATTTCTGGCCTCGGCATTCACACTCTCAGCCGCGCTAACGACCTCCACCTGAGCAACCGTTTTTGCATCTAGATCGAGCTGACTTGCCTCTAAGTTGCTGTCGCCCATCGCCTGCGCCCGCTGCACCAGTTCCTGATAGTCATCCTCGATGGCGCTGTAAACTGACTCTTGCTCGGCAATCGGCAGCAAAGGAACTCTGCCTGTCACTTTTCTCACCAAAGCAATGTCTGCATCACTATCGCTCACCTGCGCTAGCGGAAAATCTAGCTGAGCATTCAGGTCTGGATCATTTTTAAGCAGATCAGTGACAACCTGCTCACCGTATTCATTCATGAAGTCAACAACATTTTGAAGCGAGATGTCAGAATCTCTAGCAGCAGTCGTATTCGCATTCAAGCTTGCCATCTTGCGGCAAAGCAGAGCACCGGGACGCTTCTCTGCCGGAATATCACCGATGAGCAAGGTATAGCGCGGGTGAACCACTTGGCCAGTACGATGTACCCGCCCTAGCATCTGCATAAAGACATTAATGTCGCGTTCAGCCTGGGCAACAATCATATGCCGAGGCCGCTGATCGGCAAACTTCTCTGAAGCATGAAGCGAGATGCCTGTTGAGCCAGAACAGTTCAACAGGATCACATCGGCTCGGCCTGCGTTGAACTCGGCAACAGCGTTAATTTTTCCTTTCGCGGTAGTCTCCTGAGGCGATCGCACCTTGTAAGCTGCTGAACCGTCTGCGTTGTAGGTAAGTCCGACTTTTCTCCCAGTGACTTCCGCTACCTGAAACCCAGCTCGCTCTAGCTGCTGTTCAATATAGTCAATTGGGCTAATTGGAATACTGTAGAAGTCGCCCTCTCGAATGCACTCAAGCGCATCCTCGTAAGCACTGACGCCAATCCTGCCAAGTTCATCGTCAGTCAGGCGACGCCGTGTCGTTTGCGCTCGGTAGTCTCGAATCAGAACATCGCGGGATCTTTCTAGGTATCGCTCTAGCAAATCGCCAAAGGATAGACTAATGTCGTCTCCATGATTAAGGTCATTGGCATCCGCGTAAGCTTTGATGAAGCTGCCCATTGTGTTTGCAACCGCGATTACTGGCTTTTCGCCGCGATTGAGAGATGAGATCGCCTCCTGCACGGTAGCATCAGCCTTTTGGGCCAACAGTCCCTGCTCAATACAGTTATGCATCAGCGACGTAAAGTTCGTACTCTTTGCCCCCACTTCTCCGACTGAAGTATCAATACCAAACGCTTTAGCTTCTACCTTAATCTCTCCTTTGATGGTTTTGACTGCCTCTTGCTTTGACCTGTCAAAGTCTCGAATCGCTCGCATTGCCGCTGAGAACTGATCGGCAACTTCCTTGTCTACGGGTACGGTTTGAGCTTGAAAACTGACGCCTTCGTAAGAACGCTCGCGTCTAAGCATATGGCTCGCGGCAACTAGCTTACTCGCCACAATCTGCTGTAGCGGCACACCCCCGCGCAGCAGAATATTTTCGAGTGATGCCATACTTTGGACGCCGAGCCGCAGGTCGGTACGTCTAGCGTACAGGTCCATGACGTCAGGACGTTTGGCGTAGGTCGCTGAAGAGTAGAAGACGCCTTGCGATACATCGATTAGCTCGCGGACGAACTCGGCACGGTCAGGAGGGCCGTTTTCTTTCCAGCCACTCGTGCTGCCGCCTGCTTGGTGAGCTTCGTCGAGGATGAGAATGGCTTTAGGTGCGATCGCCCTCAAAAATTCCCGTCTCAACGGCTCTTTCTTCTTCACCGTTTGCAGTTGACTATAGGTTGTGAACACAGCGCCGTAGCTACCTAGTCGCTTCGTACGCATCACCTCCATCATCGCCTTCTTCTGCTTCGTAGAATTCGATGTCGTAAGCATTCCGCCGTCGGCGAGCGGGATTTCTGCATTGCTATCGGTGATGAAAGGAGAGAAGTTACGCAGGCCGATGTCATGAACATCGCGCATCATGTCGGCATAGAGTGGTTTGTCTTTCGTGATAAAAATCGCAATCTGGTCAGTCTGCTGAGCGTAGCGGATAATGCTGGCGCAGATGCGTCCTTTGCCGATGCCTGTCTGGTCGCCAGTGATAAAACCTGAACCGCGCTCAATGTTGCTAATTGCCAAGGCCGAGGCATCAACTTGCTCAGCGCTAAAGTAACGGTGTAGCTCTGAGGTTGAGGCGTAGCCTAGCTTTGCTCGCAGATACTCATCGATGTTGCCGTGCTGACGCTCAAAGCGGTCTAGTGCCATCTGCGCGGCGTTAGCCATGTTGAAAGGAATCAGCGTTTCAGACGATTGGCCTTGGCTCTTGGAATTGTAGGGAACTTGCCTTGGCTGAAGTGGATCGTCTGTTGTTTCTTCCGCTTTCTCTACTGTTGTTAAGAGATCAGTGTCATTAGCCATTCTTCTAGGGTTGTCTCGTTGTGAACTTCCATCCAGTCGGAATAGTCCGAGCTGTTCGGGTTGAGTCGGGTCAGTGGGAACGTCACGCCGTAGTGGCTCATCCGCTCCTGAAACCGCCAATTGTCGTGAATGAGAAGATTGCTCCATACCTGCCGCCAAGTGTTGTAATCCGAGTTGTTCACTGCTAAGGGTGTCGATTGAATGCTGTCTAACTGATTGAGCGTGCTGGTCAACAGTTTTTCGGTCTCGTCTATTGAGGTCTCGTCTATCCAGTCTTTGATCAGGCCATCTACTCGGGTCTGTATCAGCTCCAGGTAAGTCTTCTCGTCTAGGCTGGATAGAGTCTGCGGCGCTCGCACGATAAAGAGACTGGACATCTTCTCTGGTTTCCAAAGTGTCTGGAAGCTCAGATACTGTTGATTGAAGAATGGAGCGATCAGCGTTGAGGCTGTGGATGGGTTCATTGGGAAGTATCTCCTTGAGTGAATCGTAGGAATCGTAAAGCTTTGGGACTTGGGCTGCTGGCAAGGGAAGTTGAGACCGTTCTCTTCCAGCGATAATAATTAGATCGATAGGAAAGCCTGCACCCTGTTTTTTGTATAGGTCACCTGAGATAGAAAGGTGCTGTGTGACGTTGTAGTGACTGTACAAGAGATGATAGAAAGCGCAAGTTTCACGGCGGTTGTAGCGCTCTGATCTCGCAATAGCGTCCTTACCCAGCTTGCCGCCAAGAATAAGAGCAGCGCGGCCCTCATCCTTCATTACTTCCAAAGCTTTGAATGCAATGACCTGATCAATCTGACTGGTCCAAGTGTCGTAGATAGGGAAGCGGCGAGTGCGACCTTGTTCACCTTTGAGCGTCCCGAAAGGTGGGTTGCAGATGACGACATCAGTTTGACTGTCAGGGCGGTAGACGAGAGCGTTCTTTTGCGTGAGCCGGTGGTAGCCTCTGCTTTTGAGTTCGGCAGCGCGATCGGGGTTTAGTTCGTTGGCGATCGCATTCTTCGGATTAGCGCTAATCAGCAAAGCCCCGTTTCCTGCCGTCGGCTCATACACAGTTTTCTTAGGCTCAATGCCTGCCAGTACAGAGGCGAGATAGGCGATCGGTACGGGGGTGCTGTAAGCCTGCTGCTGTACTGAAGTAGACGATCTAACACCCAGTCTAGGCTGGCGCTGAAGTAAGTTTACGAGTTGGTCATAGGCTTCGTGGGTAGAGTTGGCTGACTGGATAGTGGTCGTCGCAGTGCGAACAATCGCGGCTTCAATTGCCTCATCAACCTGTTTGGCCATCGCCGAGCCTGGTGGAGTAGCTGTCCCTAGTTGATGAGCAGCAAACTGACGAGCTTCTACAATGCGATCAAAGCCACCTCCTAACAAAAAGTGCTCAGCAAATGCTGAAGTTAAGGATTGACTCATTCCAAACGCCTCAAAGGGTTAGCGTCAGGAGAGAATTATTGGCTGCTCGATGGAAAGCTCTAGAGCTTTTCTTTCTCTATCCTAATCAGATCATCGATCAGATAAGTGCTTCTACCTTCTCTTCGATCCATCTCTCTAACGAGCAAATATTTGTCAAGGGCGGCGGCAGGTTGACCGAGTGCTGACAACGATGCACCCTGTCCCAGATAGACATTACTATCATCAGGCGAAAGCTGTTCAGCCTGCGTGTAGTCCGCAAGCGCTTTCTCATACTCACCCGCTTTCTCATAGAGTTCGCCACGGCGCAGAAACTCTTTTGCATTCTCGGGCGCAGGGTAGAGTTCTTGAGGGTCAAAGTTTCTCTGGGTTGCGCTAATGAAGGCAATAATCACTAAGCCGATGAGTGAGCCAGGAATGATGATGAAAAAGCGCATAATTCTCTCCTCAATCGATTTCTATTGCACTGGTTTTCTTGAATCCGTATTAGAAAAGGAATTTCCTGATTTGAGACATCATTCATTGGTAGCGGAAAACGCCTCTGCGCTATTTCTTTGCGAACGGCGTTTTCTTTACCTAGTTCATCAAAGTTCGCTGGCTTTCTGCCTGTCCACTTGAGCTTTCTCTTAGGTTACTGCGCCTAGCTTTTTACGTAGGTGTCTATTTCCCGAAAGAAGTAGTCTGTGATAAATTTCAGAGAATGGCACCAATGAGTTTGCAGGCATTCAGGCAATGGCGACAGACGAAACCCTGAGAATACTGACAGAACTTGGGCAACAGGTTTCAA
>JBCCOH010000014.1:0-59906 GCA_039111275.1 Cyanobacteria bacterium P01_D01_bin.1
AGTCCGCGCAAAATTGACACTGCATCTTCAACGCTGGGCTGATCGACATAAACCTGCTGAAAACGCCGCTCTAGCGCTGTATCCTTTTCAATATGCTTACGATACTCATCAATGGTGCTCGCCCCAATACAGCGCAGTCCGCCCCGCGCTAGAACTGGCTTGAGGATATTGCCCGCATCGACATTGTTAGCGCCCGCACCTGCGCCCACAACAGTATGAAGCTCGTCAATAAATAGAACGACTTGACCATTGGAATCGGTGACTTCAGCTAGAACAGAACGCAGCCGCTCTTCAAACTGACCTCTGTACTTAGCACCTGCAATCAGACCACCGACATCTAGCGAAATGAGCACGCGGTTCTTGAGCGATTCGGGTACGTCGCCATTGATAATACGCTGGGCTAGGGCTTCTGCGATCGCAGTCTTCCCCACTCCCGGCTCACCGATTAGCACCGGATTGTTCTTCGTTCGCCGAGAGAGCACATGAATCACCCGCCGAATCTCTTCATCTCGGCCAATCACCGGGTCTAGCTTTCCGCCCCGTGCCTCTTCGGTGAGGTCGCGGCCGTACTGGTGTAGCGCTGGGTATTCTTCTTCCTCGGAGACTTTTTCGGTTGCGGGTTTGTCTTCTGGGGTAGGCGATCGCAATTCATTCACGGCCCGCATCATCTGCGCCGTATCCACATCAAAGCCGCGCAATAGCCGCCGACCAATCCGTTCATCTTCCACAAAGCCAATCAGCAGATGCTCGACACCAATTAGCTCGTCTTGCAAGTTCAGCCGGGCTCCTTCTGCTGCATCCAGCATCCGATCTAGACTCTGACCTAGATACAGATTGCTATCAATCGCCACCCTCACCCGCGACTGCCGCTTAGCAAACGTCTCTAGCTCCTGCAAAATCTGCTCAGGCGACAGCCCCGCCTTCGACAAAATTATATCGGCCTGCCCTGTCTGCTCTAGCATCGCCAGCGTCACATGCTCCACCTCCAAATACTGCTGCCGAAAGCGTCTGGCCACATCTTGGGCCTCTACAATGGCGTCCCAGGCTTTGGCGGTGAATTTATCAGGATCGGTTGGCTGCATATAAAAGGGAGGGGCGGTAAGCGCAAAGCGAGTAGCAGCTTTTCAGTATAGCAAACGGGCAAGGTCAGCTTCTGGCAGCATTAGACAGGATTGTATTCACGTTGCATAGTTAACATGTAGGGATACCGCGTACGGTCAAAAGAGCTTAACAATGGTTCAAACTCAGTCAAGCCCGATGGCTATATAAGCGTTTCTGGCATTGCCAGAGGCAGAACCTGCTAGCGATTTTATCGATGGCTAGATTATTCAAAAGCCGATGCCACAGGGAAAGCACAGCATGCTTCGGCTAGAGTTCTTGAATGTTATCAACAACACCGTTGAACCTAGCAAGAAGGCTTGTGCGTTTCCTGAATTACAATGCGTCTGCGGTACGAACGCCGTAGTCCCAGACATCTCCGTTTTCACATGGGAACATCTTCCCGTCGATAAAAACGGGAAAATTGCAAACGTATTTGAAATAGCGCCTGACTGGATGATTGAGATACTGTCGCCAGGGCAACGCTATGCAAAAGTAATTAGGAAGATTCAGTGCTGTTTGCAATCTGGTACTGGCATGGGCTGGCTGATTGACCCCAATGATAGAGTTGTCTTGATTCACCGACCTCAAAAAGAAGTTCAGCTCATTCTGATTGATGAACCTGATACCGTTCTACCCATGCCAAGCTTTATGGGCGAGCTGTCCTACACTATTGAAGATTTATTCAACTTGTCGAAAGCTTAGCTGCGTCCCTCGATTAGCTCAATCTTGTAGCCGTCAGGATCGGTCACAAAGGCAATCACCGTTTTGCCGTGCTTCATTGGCCCTGGCTCACGAGTCACATTGCCACCCTGCTGCTTAATCGCTTCGCAGGTGCCGTAGATGTCATCGACGCCTAATGCAACGTGGCCATAGCCATTGCCTAAGTCGTAGCTGTCGGTTTCCCAGTTGTGGGTCAGCTCTAGAACGGTGTGCTCGGATTCATCGCCATAGCCAACGAAAGCATTGGTGAATTTGCCGCCGGGATAGTCTTTTTGGCGAAGCAATTTCATGCCTAGCACTTCGCAGTAAAAGGTGATCGATTTTTCTAGGTCTCCGACTCGGAGCATGGTGTGTAGCATACGCATTGTAGTTGACCTCTTGTTGTGCCCAAAAGTTGATAGAGTCTATTCTGACGGAAAGCGAACATCTTATACATAGTAGGGCAGCAGTATGATGGATTCCCTCGATACGGCCATTGAAGCAATTCAGGCAAGAGAGATTTTAGATTCTAGAGGCAGGCCCACGATTGAGGCCGAAATCTATCTAGGTGGCGGCGCGTATGGGATTGCGCAGGTGCCTAGTGGAGCTTCGACCGGCAGCTTTGAAGCGCATGAGCTGCGTGACGGGGATAAGGAGCGCTACGGTGGTAAGGGTGTGATCCAGGCGGTGGAGAATGTGAACGATGCGATCGCCCGCGAACTCATGGGAGCCAACGCCCTCAACCAGATCGAAATTGATCGCATCATGATCGAGCTAGACGGTACCCCCAATAAAAAGAGCCTGGGTGCAAACGCTATCCTCGCTGTCTCCCTAGCCACTGCTCACGCTGCCGCCGCTGCCCAGGCTATGCCACTCTATCGCTACCTCGGTGGTCCGTTAGCAAACGTCCTGCCAGTTCCGATGATGAACGTCATCAACGGCGGTGAACACGCCAGCAACAACGTCGATATTCAAGAATTCATGATTATGCCCGTCGGCGCGAGCAGCTTCCGCGAAGCCCTGCGCTGGGGTGCTGAAATTTTCGCGCAGCTCAGTAAAGTCCTAGACGCCAAAGGCTTGCTAACAGGCGTAGGCGACGAAGGCGGCTTTGCGCCCAACCTTAGCTCTAACCAAGAAGCGCTCGATCTACTCATGTCTGCAATCTCCGAAGCAGGCTACGCACCCGGCGAGCAAGTTGCCCTAGCTCTAGACGTAGCCGCTAGCGAAATGTACGCAGATGGTCAGTATACCTACGACGGCGCAGCCCATTCTCCAGCAGAAATGATCAGCTACCTAGAAGGTTTAGCCAGCAACTATCCAATTGTCTCCATCGAAGACGGTCTACACGAAGACGATTGGAATAGCTGGAAGACCCTAACAGAGCGGATTGGCAGCAAAGTGCAGCTAGTCGGGGACGATCTGTTTGTGACTAACCCCACTCGCCTGCAAAAGGGCATCGAGCAGGCTTCTGCCAACGCTCTACTGGTAAAGCTCAATCAGATTGGTACGCTGACGGAGACTCTAGAGGCGATTGATTTAGCCAAACGTAACCAGTTCAACTGTGTAATCAGCCACCGCTCTGGTGAAACCGAGGATACAACGATTGCAGACTTGGCGGTGGCGACCCGTGCAGGTCAGATCAAGACTGGCTCCCTCTGTCGAAGTGAGCGCGTTGCAAAATACAACCAGCTGCTGCGAATTGAGGACGAGCTAGGCGATCAGGCAATCTATGCTGGCACGATCGGCATGGGTCCAGGTTAGTGCAGTATCAGACTAGAAGAGACTAAGTCTGGGGCGCAGGGGAGTGGGGGGAGCAAGGAAGCGGGTCAGCCTATAACCGAAAGCCCTTCTAGTACTACCGAGGGCGTATAGGTAGAGCTGCTCCACTGAGCGTCACAGCCCAAGGCGATTAGCTTATTCAAGGCGGTGTAGGCATTTCCCGAGACCATCGTGTCTTTCACTCGGCCAATAATCTCTCCGTCTTTTACCCGATAGCCCAGGTCTAGATTGACAGAGAGATTACCTGTGATGTCGCCGCCTTCTCCGATTACCTGGTCGACGACGATTGCGTCTGTTTGCTGGGCGATTAATGCTTGCCATGACAGTTCGCCAGGGTCGACCAAAAAGTTAATCAGCCCTGGCGTAGGATATCCACCTAAACCGGGGCGAAGTCCACTGCCTGTCGAACCGTTCGCATCTGGAATTTCTGAATCCGATCCCGTCGATAGGTCTGTATACCAACGTTTAACGACGCCATCCTCCACAAAGGTAATAGCCTGCGTCAGGACGCCTTCGTCATCGAAAGGACAGCTATAGGGACCCGTAAAGGGATCTTGACGTAGCGTAATTGCGTTGGAGATTACCTGCTCATTCAATCGATCTCCCCACGGCGACGTGCCTTCTTTCACCCGCTTGCCATTCAGCGCCGCTCGCAGCGTGTCCCATAGTAAGTCCGCTGCTCTGGCGGTGAAAATTACCGGAACCTGTCCCACGCTGGGTGCAACTGTCTGCTCAGCCCAGCGTATTCTTTGGATAATGCTGTTGGCCGTCGTCATGATGTCTAGGTGATCGCGCCCAATCACCCCATCCCCCACGCTCAAAAAATCATCCTGGCCGATTAGCTCTGCATTCAGATAGCCGCCCAGCGTCGTATCCCGATGGCGATAGTCTAAACCGCTAGAGTTGATCAGCCGAGTGTTTTCTATATTGCAAGAAAGCTCTGCCTCGCAAACGGCTTCTGGAAAGTGAGATCTGATCTGTGCGATCACCTCCCGTCCCTTATCGATTAGCTGCTCCACCGGCATTGACTGCCCAACCGAGCCAAAATCTTTTACTTCACCGCTAGCCAGTCGCGGCGTCTCCGGCTCATTCAGCCGACTAATCGCCAGCGCCTTTTCTATCAGCACCGCTGGCTCAACCGGCCCATAGCCCACCGCTACCCCTGGCCTGCCGTTTTGCCACAGTCGCAACGAAACCCCCTCAGCCTGCGTTGTCTCTACCTGCTTTAGCCGATTGCCCTCAAATATGACAGGCCGATCTAGCGAGCTAGATTGATAGACTTCGACTGCTTGCACGCCCTGTGCGATCGCCTCATCCAAAAGCCGCTCAGGCAAATCAGCCAAAAAATCATTCTCAACAGGAATCTCACGCATTTCCAGACACCACACTCAGGAGTTCCAAGTGTATCCGAGTAGCCAGCGTGAAAAACTAAATAATTATGACTGCTGTCAAATGGTAGCTATCAGATGGCGGCTATCAACTACTACCGAGGCGAATCGCTATCACCCATCGCCATCTGCACGACAGTGGGCTGACCTGACTGGTCGTGATACTTATTCGCCCACTGGCTAATTACCCGGTCGAGCTCGTCAAAGGCAGCTTCACGGTTTTCTTTGGGAATGTTGAGTTCCTCCAAGATTCTTCGAGAGCCGGACTGAGAGTCTGCCCACTCCCGCATTAGGCGAAAGTAGCGAGCGGTGTCTTCCATCATGGTGTAAGTTCGCTCTTCTTCGCCAACAGGAGAATAGGATGCTCTAGTAAGCGCGTAGAAGGGCATACCGCCAATAGGCGAATCAACTCTAGCCACAGTACCTGCGTAGATTAGTCTGCGTCTAATGTGCTCGGTCAGGGCATCGCTAAGCGCCATCCGGCGTGCTTCTGGCAAGTGCTCTTGCGATCTAGCGTGAAGGAATTCAACTAGCTCCATAAACTGGAAGCCGTTGAGCAGCTTGGCGTCTGGAATGGTATTTGGGGTGATAGTAGCTTCTAGCTTAGCTTCGATTTGGCGCTTTTCTTCCGGACTAAAGCTATTGCTAGAGATGCGATATTCACCCGGTTGCCAAGGATGCTGCTGCAGCCATACGTAGGGAAGCTGAATCAGGTATCCAGGCTCTTGAGAGCCCAGCATTTTCAGGATTTTGCCTTCGGTAAGGGCAGCTGTCATCTCTTCTACAATCACCTTCACCCGCTTGGGCTCTATATGATGTAGATGGCCAGTCATCCTAAGGTTATTTCCCTGTTCTACATATGTCGTGTAGATGGCACATTTCGCGGCGGTAGCAGCAGCATCTAAGAACGCACCGTGGCGGTGGCCTCCTGTGCACATGGCACTAAAGGCCAGATACATCATGATTTCGTCGATTGCGCTGGGTTCTAGCTTTTTGACAAGGTCGGTATTGCTGGTCATTAGAAACTTAATCAAGCGTAAATGCTCAACCTATTAGAATGCACAGAAGCGGTAACAGAAGAGATGAGAAATCTCGCACAAGGTCTCTTTCGGGTGTATCTTTTGGGTTTTGCAAGGGGGATTGCCTGATATGTACGAAGGACTGCAAAGATGGCCGATTATCCTAGGCAGCCTTAGCACTGTCATATCTTACACCCAATTAAGACCTTCCTATTCGGTGAGTGCACTTTCACCATGCAAAACCACGCAGAACCACGCAGAACACAAAGCAGCCAAACTTCTGCATGCTCTATTGAGCGCTGTCTTTACCTACTAAGCTTTAGCTACTAGGCTGTGCCTATTAAGCATTCCAGTGTGACGATGCACTATCGCTGTGCAGCTGGATATTGAGGTAGCTTAGACGCTGTAGAGCGGATTGCAGAGCAGATTGCAGCAAGGCTACAGATGATTGGGGCCTACAGATGATTAGGATTTATTCGCCCACTGCCTCTGTGAGCGATTTTGAATTCCTCTTCGCTATTTGCGGCTATCTCTAGCGTCAGTCGTCCGCTGCCTCGGTCAGAAACCTCTAGCGTTTCTGTCGCCTCGGCTGGAACTGAGGGAATTAGTGAATGAGTAAGCGGGTAATACAGCAAGGCTCCGGCTAGGCATGCGGCAGCAACCCCACCAGGTGAGTAACAGTAAGTATTCAGCATGATTGCTAATTGATTTCCAAGTCGTTACTCACTGTTACGCTAACTTTGTGTAAAGTCAGGACTTTAAATGTGAAGAATTGACTTTGCCTATTGTGTCGTCAGCTGTTCACAAAGAAACCAATTCCCAGCGGAGTTCCATTTACCTAGAAGCCGCACATATTGATTGTTTGAAGTGTATTGAAAAGCCTGTGAAATTTCTGGTCGAACTGTTACTAATGAAAACCTCTTCGGCAGGCTGAGCGCTGTATTTTGGTTGAGTTCGTACTGATTTTCTCCATTTCTGCTGAACTTACCAACGACTACCCTAGTCTGGCAAAAGTCAGACTGGCTCTGGAAATCTATTGAATAAATGTCTTTTGAAGGAGGATAGTTCCCACTGTTGGGATATGCGTTTTTATTATTGAGATAGTAGGTCTGTAGAGTCTGCCATTCTGGATTTGTAGGCGATAGATTCAAAAGAGGAATGATGGCTGCTGGTGCAGCTGGTTCATTGATCAAAGCTGTTTGTAGCGATCGCACCGCCAAATCCCTCGGACTACACCTTCTCTGCGCGCACAGTGCCGCTGCCATCCCCGCCGCCTGTCCAATGCCCAGCACAACAGGCTGTAGGCGAGTTGCCCCATTGGCAATATGTGAGACCGAGATATTCTTTTCACAAACTAGAAGACCGTCTACCGTCTCTGACACTAGTGCGCCATAGGGGATGGTAAAGGGCGTTCCGGTCCATCGTCCACCCCAGCGCATCGCCTTTGGGGCTAGGGGCATCTCAAAGCCAGGATAGTGATGGTCGTTAGGATAGTTGCCGATGGCAATAGAGCAGACTGATCCATCTGCATCAGTCGGTAACGCTGCCGTTTGCCCATTGGCAATCGGTAAGATATCGCGTTCTGTAACGGTGGCTGAGCCTTTGAGTCGGCGGCTTTCTCTGTAGTAGGGCATGAGCGCAAAGCCACCGCCTGGAGACTGCTGCGTCTGAGGAAAGATACCCTGAGCTAAACCGTAGCGATCGCCTAGCTGCTGTTGAATGAAGCAGGCAAACGCCTGACTATGCTGCTGAGCTTCCTTACCGTACTGCGCTCTAGCTGCATCTGACTCGATTAATCGGTCCAAACCTTTGCCGTAGTCATTTCCGTGATGCGGCCAGTTGATCATGAATAGATCGCCCGGTAGTCGCCCATAGTTCAGGCATTTCTTAGCAGCAGAAATGTCTTCATCACCTTCGTAGTTTGACCAGGCACCTGCAAATAAATCGGATAGGTCGCTGTCTGATTTTACATCAGGCGGACGAGCAATCTTTGGCGCGGTTGTATCGCCATAGTCCTGCATGACCACTACCCAAGTTGGCGACTGCACCGGATAGCGCTGGGTGATGGAATATAGCGGATCGTTCGGATCGCTCAGCGAGACAGGCGCACTAGGCTCATTCCAAACGTCTCGCGTTTCCCAGCTCCATCGGTAAGGCACATCGCCCAGGGCCAAAACATCACCGAGTTCGGTGCCGTCTAGCGTGATGGTCGCTTTTACAGTGATTAGATCAAATCGGACACCTGTAATACGAGTCCCCTGACGCAAAACTTCTCTAGGTCGCTGCCCAGAAATCCATCTTAGATTAGGAAGATCTGCCACCCAGTCAGCGAAGATCTGCGCACCAACGGCTGGATGATAGGTAAAAAAGCTCACCCAACCATTGTCTAGTCCCTGAGGGTGACGCCGCCGTAATTCTTGTAGAAATGCTCCCCAAATTCCAGTTTGAAAGGCTTCTAGCTCATTTCCATCCGGTGCGGACACGCCTGCTGAAGTCAGCATTCCCCCCAGCCAAGGCAGCTCTGAAACCAGAACTACGCTGAGCCCAGTTTCTTGCCCGCGTCTAGCTGCCTGAATTGCTGCGGCTGTGCCTCCCGTACCGCCACCAACAACTAGGACATCCGCGCTAATTGTATTCATGCTTGATTCCACTGCAAACTAATCACAAGCCTACAGATAGGGCGTCACGTCTTCGCCCGCCTCATCGGCCAAATACGTCAGCGCCCTGAATCTCAATCCAACCAGCTGTTCGTAGAGCGGATTGATCTTGCACATTGGAGGGATGTGAATCACCTTGTCGCCAAAAAGCTGAACATCTCGCTCAAAGGGGCACTGCGATGGCACAAGTTTACAGACGAACTTTGCCAGACGAGGGTCTTCTATGCTGAGTTCATCTAGCCATTCGCGCACAGGCTTAAGCGGCTTTACAGCGCTGATTTTCTTTTTCAGCTTGGCGGCGCTATCCTTTAGCTGCCTGTCTTTTGGGTTGCTGATGCTAGTGAACTGCTCTAGCGTGGACTGCAATGAAGTGAGCACATCAGGATCGAGCTCAAGCGCATTGGCAAACGCAATAATCTTGGCATTTTCGGCTTCGGAGTAGATTCCGTCCGAGAGCGAGACCATAACGGCCATCCGCAAAAAGTTCTGAGCAGCAGCGCTATCTAGATGAAGTTCGTCAGCAAGGGTTTGAGGCTCAATCGGCTCTAGCGCCTCAAAGGCAACATCAGGCGTAAATTCAGAAGTCACCATCGCACGGATGGCGGCTTTCTCTTCTTCGTCAAAGTGGCCATCTGCCCAGGCGATGCTCAGCAGGCCACGTAGCCAGAGTTGGATTTGAGACTGGGTGTAGCGAGGTTCTTGGGTAGATGATGTCATGCTTGCTGCTGGATTATTTTTCGATAGAGTCTCGCCACTGTGACCCGGTTTTGCCAGTAGTGACCCAAAGTAAAGAGCGAGCTCCGTCGCGGATGTCTCGAACGACGGTCTCCGGACGCTGAGGCGTGTGATCGGTTGGGATCTCGATCGGTTTGAAGGCGATGCCTCGACTGCCTAAAACAATCTGCGCGACGACGCTGGCTCTGCGCATATGATAGTCGGAGGTCAGTAGGTAGACTTCTTCAATGTTTTTGGCTTCTAGCTCATCTACGAGAGTAGTGAAGTTGGTAACGGTGTCAACTGCTCTATAGTCTAGATGCCACTGCTCGGACGGAATTTCGGCTTCGTCAAAAACCCATTTGGCATACTCTGGATTGCTGCCAGATGAAATCCAAATCTCTACAGCGGGATGGCTTTTAGCGAACTGAGCAGCGAACCGTTCGCGTTCGGGAGCACCCCCTAGCACTAGGGCAACACTTGGCGTGAGGAACTGCTGCTGGTAGCGGACATAGGCGCAGAAGGTGGCGATCGCGCCCACCCCAATCACACTTGTCCATAGCAAGATCAGCAGCGCACTTGAAAAACCGCCTGTTTTCTTATGGTCGAGTCGAGCGATTGGTCGAGACTTTTGCCGATGCTCTGGTCTGACTGCTTTCTTGGTGTACATAAGCTAGAAAAGCGCAGTTGAGTCCACTCTGCATAAAAAGCATAAAAAAGCACAGAACCATTTTACGCCAGCTAGATTCTAACCATAAAAAAGCGACAGGAATTGCTTAGAATTGCCTGTCGCCCAAAATTTACTCTGCACTAGACCTCGACCATGTGCTGAGTGAAGGTATTTGAAGTATCTTCGCTTGCCTCTACGCCCGATAGCATCTCGCGCAGACTTTCGCCCTCAATTACCTCTTCTTCTAGCAGCTGCTGAGAAATCGTCTCTAGCAGGTCGCGGTTGTCCTTCAGAATCTTTAGCGCCCGCTGATGGGCAGCCTCCACAATGCTTTTAACTTCTTCGTCAATTGCCTTGGCCGTTTCGTCACTGACCAATCGACGAGCATTAGGAGCCGCACCATTATCTAGAAAGTTGTTCTGCTTGCTGCGGTCATACGCCAGTGGCCCCAGCACCTGGCTCATGCCGTAGCTAGTGACCATCTGCTCAGCAACGTCGGTCGCCCTTTGAAGGTCGTTGGCTGCGCCCGTCGTGATTGAACCAAAGACAACTTCCTCAGCAGAACGACCGCCTAGCATAGTTGCGATCTGTCCTTTGAGCTCAGCTTCATCGCGCAAGAAGCGATCTTCAGTTGGTAGCTGCAAGGTATAGCCTAGCGCTGCCATTCCTCTAGGAACGATAGAGATTTTTTCTACCTGGTCAGATCCTGGCATGGCGGCACCGACTAGGGCATGCCCCACCTCGTGGTAGGCAACAATCTCTTTTTCCTTGTCGTTAAGCACGCGGCTACGCTTTTCGAGTCCAGCGACAACACGCTCAATGGCCTCTGCGAAGTCTGCTTGAATTACGGCTTCGCGGTGATTGCGAGCAGCTAGCAGCGCCGCTTCGTTGACCAAGTTGGCCAAATCAGCGCCAGCAAATCCGGGTGTGCGAGTGGCGATCGCATTCAAATCCACCTCATCCGACAGCTTCACTTCCTGAGCATGAATATCCAAAATCGCCTGACGCCCTTTTAAATCGGGTCGGTCAACCAGCACCTGCCGATCAAAGCGACCTGGACGCAGCAGAGCTGGATCAAGCGTCTCAGGGCGGTTCGTGGCCGCTAGTACAATGATGGTTGAATCAGCACCCCCAAAGCCATCCATCTCGGCTAGCAGCTGATTGAGTGTCTGCTCACGCTCATCATTACCACCGTAGAAGCCACCTGACGCGCGAGACTTACCAATCGCATCTAACTCATCAATAAAGACGATGCAAGGCGCCTGCTTTTTGGCTTGCTCGAACAGGTCACGCACCCGAGAAGAGCCCACACCCACGAACATCTCAATAAACTCAGAGCCAGAAATACTGAAAAAAGGAACGCCTGCTTCGCCGGCAACGGCTTTGGCTAGCAGCGTCTTACCCGTTCCAGGTGGGCCGACTAGCAGCACACCTTTTGGGATACGCGCACCTAGATCGGTAAAGCGCTTAGAGTTTTGCAAGAAATCTACAATTTCTACCAGCTCGGTTTTGGCTTCGTCTACGCCTGCCACATCGGTAAACGTAGTCTTAGTATCTTCGTCCTCAACGTAGATCTTGGCCTTACTCTTGCCGATTGAGAACACACCGCCCTGACCGCCTTGGCTACGTCTAAGAAAGATGCTCCAAATACCGACAAAGATTAACGGAGGAATTACCCAGCTCAGCAGATTGCCAAACCACTGGTTGCTATCAGGAGGCGTTGCTGAAAACTCCACGCCATTTTCTTGAAGCAGAGTGGGCAAGTTCAGATCAAAAACAGGATTAGTCGTGTAGACCGGGCCATCCTCTTCTAGCTGGTAGCGGATCACCTTGTCACCCACAGAAGCACTAGCAACCTGGTGCGCGTTCACTTGACCCACGAAAGTACTGTAGGGAACCTTCTCAGGCGCTTGACCAAACGATAGTGGTAGGAAGGTGCTAATCAGCAACACTCCACTAAGGATTAGAAACACCCAGTTGACCGCTTGCTTTTGGGGCGGTCTTTTATCCTTGATTGGCATAGTATCTGCTCTCTTATCGCTCTCGGATACGTCTTATTTAATACACATATCGTAACAAGGTCAGCGGATTGCAGCGATCTATCAGATGGGGTGATTGCCGTAACCACGAGCACAGTACCGTTTAGATTCGAGAATTGCGTTTTGTGTAGGGATTGAGTTCAGGGACAGGCCAATCGCCGTACCACTTAACTAGGTAGGGTCTGACGGCTTTGGCTAGGGCTCGATATTCTGTATTGTCTGGCGTTGCCTTTAGCTGATCGGCCAATTCTTGACCCACAGATGAGAAATCGAACCCTGTTGGCTGAGCGTCTTTTAATACGACTTTGCCGTTGATGAGGACGGTGTCTACATATGACTGGCGCGATCGCATCATCAATACAGCTAGCGGATCAGCTTCTGGCGCAATCCACGGCCAGCTCATACGCTCACAGTCAACTAGAACAATATCCGCCTTGTAACCAGGGGCTAGCTTGCCGATACTGTTTTGCCTGCCAAGCAGCTTAGCGCCGCCTGCTGTAGCAACTTGGAATATATCAAAATAGCTAGGAACACTGTCTTGGATATGGGGCGATCGCGCCAATCGCGCCGCCAATCGCATCTCAGTAAACATATCCTCGTCGTCATTTAGCGTGGTGCCATCCATCCCTAACCCAACAGTCACACCACCCGCCAGTAAAGCTGATAGAGGTGCAATGCCTGCTCTTAAGCGCAGATTCGAGCTTGGATTGTGGCTGATAGAGGCTCCTGTCTCAGACAGTATCTCGATATCTGCTTGATTCACCCATACGCCGTGAGCCATCGAGAACCGTGGACTGAGCACGCCCAGTTTGTTCAAATGAGTAATCACGGACTCGCCGTAGAACTTGGGTCCTATCTCTTTTTCGTAAAAGGATTCTAGGACATGAGTTTGAACGCTAGTTTCTAGACTGTTCGCCCTTTCGACAATCTGGGTTAACAGCTCATCGCCTACCCACTGCGGCCCCGGTGGGCCAAACCAAATGTCAATTAGAGGGTGAGACTTGTATTGTTTGACTGCGTCAGTGACAACATCTAGATAATCCGCTGATGAGAGTCCTTGGGATACTGACGATAGCGCTTTGACTTTCTGTTGTAATTCAGTTGGAAGGGTAGCTAGAAAGGCCGTATCTTGATCTTTGCCGTGGACTAAAAAGCTATCGTACTTTGCGCCTGGAGTGAACGCGACTCGGATGCCAGCTTGTTCGTAGGCGCTGAGACAAGCTTGCATTTCCTGGTGACTGTCTTCTGTAGATTCGCCAATGCTAGCGACATCTACAACGCTGGTAACACCTGTTTTGAGTAAGTAGGCTGCGCTCAGCAGCGTTCGTAGTTTTGAGTCTTGCGATCGCCCGGCGTTACGAGAATACAGCCACAGCTCCAAAAGATCGTCTTCTATGCCAAGTAGAGAATTAGGAACGCCGTTACTGTGATGATGAGCATTGATCAATCCAGGCAAAACAGCGTGGTGAGAAGAACCAATAACTGAGGCCGTAGGATAGCGACCGCGCAATTCTTCCCAACGGCCTATCTCCAGAATATTCTCTCCTTCTACAGCAACAGCGCCATCTGATAGAACGCCGTGATCGCTAAATATCCATTGCCCTCGAACTAGCCAGGTAGAACCTACTCTCTCCACGTCTCTCAACCTGTGTTCTAATACTCTCGAATAGGCTGAAAGATCACCTTGTGCAACACGCCGTAGAGGATGGCCGCTGTCAAGATGCCGTTGACTGGGCCAATGCCAAAGCCTGCGTTTCCACTGATATAGGCCACTACAGAACCAGCCACATAGGCAATAATGCCAGCCCAGTTAAAAGCAGGAACTCTAGCGGACAAAGCGGGAAACTCTCCTCTATGCCGTAGCCAAAAATCAACCATAATGATGCCGCCAACTGGCGGAATCACGTTACCCAGGAAAATTAGATATGTGGGTAGTAGCTCGTAGATACCGGAGAGCGTCAGGACTAGCGCCAGCGTTGCACCCCCTAAGACAAACGCATGGCGCTTGCGGGTACGAAACATATTGGCACCTGCTACCGAAAATGAGTAGATAGTATTGTCTTGCGTTGTCCACACGTTCAATATCAGCAACAGCACGCCGCCTGCCAAAATCCCTTGGGTTCCCATAGCTGCCACTAGATCTTCTGAGCCGTAGACCAAAGAGCAGAACGCACCCGCAAACACCAAGATACCGTTGACGACCATGAAGGCACTGAGCGTAGAGATTACAGCGTTCTTACCAGAATCTGCAAATCGGCTCCAGTTGGTAGACTGCGTTCCCCCGGAGATAAATGTGCCAATGACGATTGCTAGCGCGGCTCCCATACTTAATGCCCCAGAAGGCTCTGCGATCGCCCCCGCATCAAAATCCCGAACAGCTAGCACCATACTAATGGCAACTAGAACCAGCATGGCAGGAACGGCCAAGCGACTTAGCCAGTCAATTGCCCGGTAGCCAATGTATGCGGTCGCGCAAAATGCATAGTTAAAGAAAAACACCAACAGCACATAGAACAATCCGCTTGATGGCGCTCCGAAAACGCCGAGCAGCGCTTGAACAATAATTGCGGTGGTAAAGGCATACCAGCCGATTTGGGTAAATCCTAAAATAAAATCTACCCAGCGAGAACCCACATTGCCAAAGCTAAACCTAGCCATCAAGACAGTGGTTAATCCGCTCTTAGACGCGATGTAGCCTAGCGCGGCGCAGTAGGCGCCTAATATTAAATTGCCGATTAATATGACAAGAATCAGCTGAGAGAAACTGAAGGCGGGGCCGATTGCGCCACCTGCGAACAGCGTGGTGGATGTGAGCGCAAAGCCCATCAGTAAGAGCGATAAGGACCAGAAAGGTTTGCGATCGCTCAGCGGCACAGCGCTCAGCGGATAGTCCTCCTCAGCGGCTTTCTCAGCATTGAGCGGTCCAATTGGCGGTTTGGTAGATAATGACATTGCTTATAATAGCTTTCCTATCTAGTAGAACAGTCGCTAGACATACAGTACAGGAACATACAGTACAGGAATCGTCTTACTCTACCTTCTATGACTATTTATGCGAATGGACCGTATCTTTTAATACGGTTAGCGGGCGCTGCTGCTGTTTGCCGTTAATATTCCTTTACGTCGTAGGCATTGAAAGCATCCCAAATTTCGTTTTTGTGCTCGATAAATAGCTGTTTGCCAATATCGTAGGCAACTCGGGGTAGAGCAAATTGCAGACCCGACAGATGCGCTCTAAATCCGCTTAGAAGTGCTCCTCCAGAGCATAGATAGTAGCAGCGCCTTAGGTAGTCGTGCTCCCCAGAAACAGGAGTGAATTCTAGATTTTTTCCAAGGTAAGGATATTGTGACATCTCGGCATGTTCTTCGCCCGCCGCTGGTGTAAAGTGCGATCGCCAGCGTGAGATGTAAGGGGCAAGCGATCGTAGCTCAGAGTGACGGTTCAAGTCGGTCACAAACCCAGTACCACAGACCATTGCGTCATGCCGCAGCGTACTGTCTCCGTAGGTCCCGACAATCTCGCGGTTGCAATAGCTCAATTCCTCAATCGGAGCGTCAGTGCGAAGCGTCAGCCCTGGTTGGCTAACTGCCTGGTAATAGGTGTGCGGTGGTGGTAGTTGACCCAGGCGAAATTCTGCCAGGCTGTAGGCCCATTTCATCTCATCTGGCAAATCAATGTAGTGGCGGTGATAGCCATTCCACTCACTCCAGCGAATGCGATTGAGATTGGTCAAAGACTTTCGTCTGACTACAATATCGACTGACTTTGCTCCTGCTTTTAGCATTAGTAGGGCATTGTCAAAGGCGCTAGCACCACCGCCAACAACAACAATTCTCTTATTGATGAATGCTGCAAAGTCAATGCTGTCCATCGTATGGTGATAGCAGTGCTCAGGCAGATTTTCACTGACAATCTTGGGAATATTCTTCCCCCCAGCGCATTCTATTCCGGTTGCAAATACAACAAACCTGGCCTTGTATCGCTCTAGCTTTCCTTGGTGAATAGCTGCTAGCCAGAAGCACTGCTCTTCTGGATTCCAGGTAATGTCTTGAATGTTTGTGTCGTTTTGAACGGGCAGATCGAGAATCTTTCCGTACCAGTCTAGGTACTCTGCCCAGAGCAGTCTAGGAATGTAGCGGATGCGCTGCCAGTAGGCTGATCCATAGCGGGCACTGCACCAGCGGCTAAAGTGTAGGTTGGCGATCCCCCACTCTAGTCCGCCAGTTACCTGCTTGGGGGTGCGTAAGGTGGCATTGCGAGCGTGCGATCGCCACGGCCCTTCGTACCCCAACGGACTGCGATCAAATATCCGCACTCGCTCTATGCCGTGTTTGCGCAACCCAAATGCAGTCGATTTCCCACAGTGTCCTGCACCGATGATGGCCACTTCTAGAACAGCATGATCCCGGCTGTAATCCCAGGTCTTGCTGGGATAGTCGAGAATATCCGAATCGGCATAGATTGTCTCGGTCAGCCGATGCAGTCTGCTATCGGCATCGGGCAATGGCGAGGGCAGCACCCAAAAATCTTCAGCGCTAAAGCCGGTAGGAAGCGTCGGCGAGGGATGAATATGCGTCATGGCTGGTGAAGAACATCCTTGCGCAGACAAACGCAAGTTTTTTACGAGTCCACAATAGCAACACTTTTTGATAACAGTGTCAGAACAAAACGATTATTTTCTAATTGCGTAATTTATCTGTGCGCAGTTATCTACTATGCGCAATTATCCATATTCAGGTCATTGCTACGGACCTACCCAGCGCTTGTCACTACACCCCTATCTGCGGACAAATATCTTCTAATGGACATTTAGAGCACTGTGGATACTGACCCTTGCAGATTTGCTTACCAAAGGGCATGAGTAGTTTGTTGGTTTCGATCCACAGCGCTTTGGGCAGCTTTGTTTCTAGTGCTTTGGTGGTTGTCTCTGGGGTCTTGGTTTCGACATAGCCCCAGCGGTTGACGACTCTGTGAACGTGCACATCAACGCTAATGTACGGCTGATGGCAGGCGATGCCGAGAGTCAGATGAGCACATTTGGGGCCGACGCCTTTGAAAGCAAGTAGAGTGTCGGCGTCACAGGGTAGAGTGCCGTCATGCTTTTCTACGATTTCTTGGGCGATCGCCCATATCTGCTGCGCTTTTCGCTCTGCATAAGTGCTACGCCTAATCAGTCTCTCAATCTCAGCTACGGACAGCTTGCTCATAGCCTGGGGCGTGTTAGCGCGTTCAAACAGCTGGCGAGAGACAGGCAGACTCACTTCGTCATAGGTTCTAATTGAGATCATGCAAGAGATTAGCTGCTCAAAAGCGGAAGTGTAGCCCTCCTCAGCTAGCTGGAACATAGCGGCTCTAGGATACGCCTGCATCGTATTACGCAGGCGGACATAGGCCGTTTCAACATCAAAAGCAGAAGATACAGAAGACACAGAAGGCACAGAAATTCAGTAGGACTTGGATAAGCGTAGAATTATCCGGCGCTGCTGTACATCTACCCTAAGATATCGCTCGCTGCATTATCCAATCTGTTTGAGTTTCTGTGCCCTGCTGAAACGGATGAGTGCCAACAGTCTCGAATCCCCAGCGTTTGTAGAATGCGATCGCCCGAACATTGTACTCCCAGACGCCTAGCCAAACGCTTTGATAGCCTCTAGCACTCGCTTCGTCTAGACATGTCTGCATTAGCGTAGATCCTAGGCCCTGGCCAATTGCTGATGCGTCTAGATACAGCCTTTCTATCTCTATGGGATTTTCTGTGCTCACGCACTCTTCTGACAATCCCATACGCAGCTTGGCATAGCCTACAGGTGATGTCTGTGCCTCTATCTGTGCCTCTATAAACAACAGAAAAAAGACATTGTTAGGATCTAGGAGCTGGTCTCGAAGCTGCTGACGAGAAAAGTTCTCCTCGATGTAAAGATCGATATCTGACTTTTTGTTGTTCTTTTCAAACGCACTGCGAAAGCTATTGCTCGAAAGCCGAACAAGAGCATCGGTATCTTTCTCTTCTGCTAAGCGGATAAATGACTGGATAGTCACAGTAACAGCCCTTTTAACTATCTGCTTGCCTGAGCGGTATTAATCGCTTTGTATATCTGCGCTAGAGAGTATCGCTTCTTGATGGCTTCGGGAATGGCTTCCTCTAAGTCAATAGGGGGAAGATTACCTTCTTTGCATAGTCTATCGGTTAGCTTTTGAGCTTCCTCCTGCTGGAGCTTGAGGAAGCTAATCCTGGCAAAGCAGCGACCGGGACGAACTAGGGCATCGTCTAGATCGCTGACGTTTGGAAGGTTGGTAGAAAAGATTATTTTTCGGCCTTGCGATCGCACCACACCATCCGCAATCGATAAAAACCGATGCAGATGCTCATTGCCATGTGCTCTAGGCTTAAGCAAGTGATCGGCATCTTCGATTACAAAAGCATCGTCCCAACCAGTGATGAATTTTACAAAGATCTCGTCGTGCTCTAACGCTCTCATGTCGCCAGTATACAGCGCTCTCGCCTTTTCACCTTTTCGTCTAGAGATCTCTCCTAGAATCGCTCGAATGAGTCTTGTTTTGCCAGTACCCGGCAACCCCTGAAGCACCAAAACGCTCTCTTCTGCGTCTAGAAACTGATCGATGAAGTTGGAAACACCTTTTTCCAAAAAAGGATAGGCTTCGTCCTGTAGCACATCGTTCGCTAGCTCCTCTATCTCAGCGCTCGCTAGCTCGTTTTTAGAGGTTAGAAAGTTCCAGTTGATCGAGAACATCGGCTCGGTAATGCGAACCGGATCAATATGGACTAGCAAGGACTGTTCTACATTTTGAGCTTGTTCTATGCTGCTTGCCCATACGCCAAACGTACAGGAGGTGTAGTCGCCCGTTCTGCCACCGCTGGCAGAAACAAAGAAATCGTCTGAATCTAGCAGCATTTGATAGGTATTAATTCTTTGGGCTCTCCAGGCAGAATCGAGCGCAATCTCATCGAATAGCTTTTCTAACTCCATTCGCGCCGCATAGCGCAGCTGACGATGGATTGGATAGCGAGAAACCCCTTGGTTCAAGGCATCTGCGAAGCGGGACTTAATAATAAGCTGGCTAAAGTTCCACGTATCGTGGTTGATACTCAAATTGAGATTGGAGTCGGCCATGTATCTAATAATATCGGTATCTTTATATCTCTACAGTTGTAACCGATTTAAGCAAACTAGGTTGGCGGGGTGGGTCTCGGTGCGTACGCTAAACAGGTACCGCAAGCATGCTATGCCTCTACTATTCAGATGCATGTTATTCAGATGCATGTTATTCAGATGCATGTTATTCAGACGTATGCCCCTCAATTGGCAACAGAACTACAAACGTAGACCCCTTGCCAACTTGTGAAGTCAACTCTATTTTTCCTTTTAGCATGCAGACTAGCTTGTTTACTATAGAGAGCCCTAGGCCGCTGCTGCCTGGCAGCTTTTTCGACTTTTCGCCCGACTGATAGTAGGGCTCGAACACTTTTGTCAGGTCTTCTGGCTGGATACCGCGCCCGGTGTCTTGGACTGCGATCGCCCATTGCTCGTCCCCTACTCGATAGCTACTTACAGTGATGGCCCCTTCATCCGTGTAGCGAATTGCATTGCTCAAAAGGTTAGTCACAATCTGTTGTAATCGAAGGCTGTCGGTACGCACCGCTTCAGGTGCTTGATCACACTCTACTACCAGCTCAAGCTGTTTACTTTGAGCACTAGGCTCCAAAGAATCGACGACCGTCTGTATTAACTTAGCAACTTCCACCTGCTCAATTGATAAAACTATTTCAGCAGACTCTTGTCGTGAGACTTCTAGAGTATTGTTGATTAGCTGTAGAATCTGTCTGCCATTGCTGACAACCCGCTCCATCTGACGTATCTCTAGAGAAGTTCCTGCGTTTCCGTGCAGCTGCTGCTTTTGTTTGCTCAGTAGAACAGAAGAAAAGTTAATGATGGCGTTGAGTGGATTTTTTAGCTCATGTGCTAGATGCGATACATTGTCTTTTTGATTTTGAATGAGTCGGATTAGCTCTTGGTTGGTTAGCAGTAGCTGGGCATGCATTTGCTTCAATAGAGAGAATCGATGCTCCATGTAGCTCTCTAATGTGATTAGAACAGTATCATCTAGAGCACTGTCTATTTGGCGAACTGCTCCGAGCGCTTCTGGTACTGTTCCCGTTTCTAGCTCTGGCTCTAGGGCTAGTAGCAATACGTTGCGTAGAATTCGATATTCTCTAACTATCTCCGCTAGGTCATACCCTTGGTCAGCGCGGACATGGCCATGTTCTAGCGCGTTTTGTTTAGCTTCTCTATCTTTATCGGTAAAGGCGTCTGTCAACAGCGTAGCGACTGCCTCTAACACATCGGGTAGTCCATTGTGGACGGCCTCATAAGTTGCCCCTTTATTGCTGTTGATTTCTATATCAGTTCGAACGGCCTTTACCCAGATCTCTATGATGTCATCCAGCTTCGCCAGCAGTGCTTTTCCAAGATCCTTCATTGACTTCTACAAGCCGGACAGCCGGATAGTAACAGTACCCACACAGTATCATCTGGGCTAAAGTTGTAAATAGACGCGCTATATACCGACACATTACAGAATCATTTTTTAATACTAGTTCACTAACGCTTTAGTTCACTAGTGCTCTGGTTTAGTAACGCCGAGGAGAGCTGATTGCAAGTTTCTACCAGCGAAGCGAGCTCTACTGTAACGAGCTGCCCTTTATCTACCACCTTTACGCCGTTGATAAAGCTGTAGTCGACTGCTGGCGGCTGACACAAAATTAAGGCAGCAACTAAATCGTGATGAGTGCCCACAAGGGCGGGTGTGTCAATATTGAACGAGATGAAATCGGCAGACATACCGGGGGCTAGATAGCCAGTATCATCTCTTCCTAGAATTTGGCTACCGCCTCTAGTCGCTAGTTCTAATGCTTCGCGAGCACTCATTGCCGATGCATCCGTTTCTCTTAGCCGAGCCATTAAGAAGGCAGTGCGAGTCTCTTGCAGTAGGTTAGACGCATCGTTGGAAGCGGCTCCATCAACGCCGATGCCGACAGGAACGCCTTTACTGAGCGCCTGACGAATGGGGGCCATGCCGCTAGCTAGGCGCATATTGCTACAGGGGCAGTGGGCGATGCCGGTGCCCGTACTGGCAAATTTATCGATAGCAGAATCGCTGAGCTGTACGCAGTGAGTGTGCCAGACATCTTCTCCTAACCAGCCAACTGATTCGGCGTAGTCGCCTGGGCGCAGGCCAAATTTTTGGAGACTGTAGTCTACATCGCTTTTGTTTTCGGCTAGGTGGGTATGTAAGCGAACGCCTGGGTGGGCACGGGCCAGTGCTGCTGACTCTCTCATCAGGTCCTGAGAGACTGTGAATGGAGAGCAGGGCGCTAGGACAACTCGGGTCATGGCATGGCGATCGCACTCGTGATAAGTCTCAATTAGCCGCAGCGAGTCCCGAAGAATCGCCGACTCATTCTCCACTAGCGAATCCGGTGGCAATCCCCCCTGACTTTCGCCGACGCTCATACTGCCACGACTAGCATGGAAGCGGATGCCAATATCCTTGGCCGCCCGAATCTCATCATCTAGCCGACAGTCATTGGGAAACAAATAGAGATGATCGCTAGTTGTAGTACAGCCAGAAAGCATCAGTTCGGCTATGGCCATCTGCGCGCTGTAGTAGATACCTGTTGCTGTTAGGTTCTGCCAAACGGGATAGAGAGTTTGTAGCCAGCCGAAAAGATCGCAATTTTGGGCGGCGGGCAGCGCTCTAGTCAAAGTTTGAAAGAAATGATGATGAGTGTTGACCAGACCAGGCAAAACAACATGGCGACCGTGCAAATCCAGTACCTCGTCTGCCGGGCCTGTTAGATCATCGCTAGTGCCAATAGCCTCGATCACGTTGTTACGGACAAAGAGTGCACCGTTGGCAATCTCGCGGCGATCCTCGTCCATAGTGACAAGGGTATGAATATTCTTGACCAGTAAAGTTGCCATTTAATGCGCCTCTTCCATAACGCCGATTCATAGTCGGCAGTTGTCTCGATAGCCACTATAATCCAACGCTCTTGTCATAGTCGCAATGTACTAAAGCTGCTATGCCCACCGTGTAGCCAGTGCTACAGAATTGTCTACATATTGGGCTAGTTTGAATCCTTCAAAAGACGGAGGAGAACTAATCCCCCTCCCTCGATCATATAGAAGTAAGCAAAGCCGTAAAACTGGCTAAAAATTTGGCGGACTCTTATCAGGAGTCGCATGGAGACAATATATATGACCGACACGACTAACATCGCTACCAAGCTAGCCGATCTTCAGCTCTTTCAGAACGTTTTGATCGAAGCAGAACAGACCCTGATGAAAGAAACCAGCGACGAGACTATTCGCGAGAGACTAGAAAAAATACTAGGCCAAGACCAGGAGAATCTAGGCGACATTCAATCAGCCGTCACCAAGCTTGGAACAAACGCAAATCCACGGTCTGTCACTCAGGCTCACGCAGAGAAAGTCAAAGAAATGATGAATGGCTCTGAGCTAACTTTGTTTGACAAGTTCTTTCAGCTAGAGCTATTGAAGCATCAGCAGACCATGACTGGTTTGGTCTTGCACAAAGCCGCTCAATCTTTGGATGATGAATTGCAAGATGCAATGGAGCCACTGAACAAGGTTAACTTTGAAAACCGTGCCCATCAAGAGGTACTCAAAGGAACGCTGTATTTCACTGGCACGCGTGAGCTGTCAGGCAAAGAGCCCGACATGGGACTATGGGCCAGTGTCGAGCAGGGTATCGCAGCGCTTAAAGGTGCTGCCGGGAGTGCAGTTAGCTCTAGCTAGGCTCAGATAAGTCAAAAGTGCAGTAGGGGCGAGCATGCTACGCCCCTACGCAACGGTGGAGTATTTGTCTTCTACCTATGTCCAAGCCCTGAAGAAGTTGTTGTCCTCCCAGACTGAGGCTGTGCGCTGTTCAACTTCGGCTAGAGCCGATGCCTGCATAGGTTGAAAGGCTGTGGCAACTCGTACATTTTCTTCTAGCTGCTCTATCGTTTCAGCTGCAATGACTGCGCAGTGAACTCCAGCTTGCGAAAGTGCATAGCCAAATGCCTGCTCCATGCTATCCAACACACCTGGCTTGAGCAGTCGGCCATACGCAGGAACTTTCATCGCCGTAATTCCAACGTTTTGTGCGCTAGCAATCGGTAAAACGCGAGAGATGAACGGTCTTGGGTGGTGGATGTCGGCAGCGTTTATCGGAATTAGCGCATGATCAAAAGGGTAGCGCTGTATTGCTTTTGCGATGATATCAGGTTCGTGATGACCAGTGACGCCGTTGAATCGGACTATACCCTGTGCCTTTGCTTCCTCTAGCGCCTTCACTGCGCCGCTTTTCCCGAACAGCGTATCTAGATCGGAGTCAAAGGCTATGTGGTGAAACTGCCAAAGGTCCAGGTAGTCGGTATTAAGTCGTTGCAAAGATCGCTCCAAATCGCGCCAGGCACCGTCGTAATCTCTCTTTGCAGTCTTACTTCCCAAGAAAATTTCCTCGCGATGGGCGGGCAGCACTTTCCCTAGGAAAGACTCGCTGGGTCCATAGCTAGCTGCTGTGTCGAAATAGCGAATGCCAAGCGTTAGGGCCCGCTCAATTTGTTCGATAGCAGCCTGCTCTTGGTTTGAACGAGCAAGCGGCGTTCTGCCCGCAGTTCCTAGTCCCAGAATAGGCAGCTGAATATTGGTGCGTCCTAACTCTCTTAGCGGCATCTGCGACTGAGGGGAAGGTGGCTGGCTGCTGTTCGCGCTCGACCTAGTCAAAGTCAAATCAGTCGATGCGGAATTCTTTGAAGATAATGACACGTCCGCAGATCGCTGTAGAGAAGAGCACCCAGCAATGCCCAGTGCTGTGGTGAGACCTGTAGCCAAGAACGTGCGGCGAGTTTTTCTAGGGCGACTGATCATATGGGCAAAAGATTGACAGCTCTTAGAATGGTACCGAAACCTAAAGCATTTGCGCTATGTCTACGGCCCCTACGACCCGATCGCTATTCGGCGGTGTCTCTTTTAGTAGTCAAGCGCTTAGTAGTCAGGCGCTGTCCTGCCAAAAAAGTTTTCAAATTGAGACTGCCGATATATGTTGTCTGTAAAAACTGTTCATAAAATTCTTCACCCCACTGTTTAGCTCCGCGCAGACATAGATGCAAGTAGTCTTCGTTTGGCAGAATACTGTCGTTTTTCTTTTCAGGTTTGCCGATGTAAACGAATGTTTGTTTGAAAGAAAATTTAGATTCCGACAGATAGTGCGTATTTGCTGAGTAGGCTATGCATGCATGAGGAACTAGGACTCGGTCGTAGCCTCTTTCTCTTTCGTCTAATTCACTAAAATTATCGTTGTCTGTTAGAGCTAGCAGCAGACCATTGAAATGGTCACTATCGGACTGAACGATGCTTAGTACGGCTCTGCGTCTGTCGTTCCCCTTTCTCCATGTAGGCTCTTGATTGAAAATTCGCCTGTATCCTTTGACCGTTACCGGACAGACTATCGTTAACAGATGCGATCTCAGGCCAGACTGCTTTTGGTTGAGCAAGCTACCGTAGGCAACGATTGCACTCATGAAGTTGGTGGTGAAGCTAGACACGCTGGCCTCACCATAGCGTAATTAGAAAAAATTGCTGAAAAAATTCTGGCCTCGAAAGCGCGTATCTTCTCAGTTACTATCAATCCTCCATCACTTTGTCGATTATTTTCTCGGTGGCTTCAGAAAATTTTTTGGCAACAGTCTTCTTAGGGGGTTTTTGACTAGCTGCGTGAATGCCAATAAACATAAAAATAGCGAAAATTGAGAAGATTGGAAAAAGAACAGGCATGGTAGGTGACACTTTTTTAGGGAACAGATACCGATAAGATGGCAAGCGAGCGTCGAAAGTCACTGTTGAAGTGATTATCAAAGAAGCCTCTGTTTAGGAATCTTATGAAACTAAGACGGTGGGCAGATTGCGTTGTTCCTTATTGTGTGACTTGGAAACTGAAACATACAGAGTCCAAATAGATGAGAAGATTAGATGAATATCAGCAGCGCTCTAGAGCGTTTGCATAGCCTCTTATGAAAGTACCTATGTGTCCCCATTGCCCTGTTCTACCGCTTCTTCATCAAACTGTCCGATTGTCACTCTAAACCGGATGGCCGCGACGTTGTTGGGTGCTAGTGAGAAAGATTCTGAGACTACGCCGCCGCCTGTACGCTCGCCTCCCACCACTGGACCACTGATAAACTGATCTCCGTCTAGCAGCGGTAAGCAGGCAGCATCTGCTGGGGACATGGGCGATCGCGCGAATCCAGATGCATCACTCTCAAAAGCTAGCGCTGCGTCATTCTCTGGCACGGCACCAGGCTCAGAATACTCAATGCTCTCAGCCTGCAAAATATTCGGACGGCGCAGTGGGTCGCACAGAACCGCGTTACGCAATGTCAAGAACGTGGGATTGTAGACATATATCGTGTACTCCACCTCATCGCCAGGAGACAGCGCTGTCTGTTCTTCTACTAGGCCCACTGGCAGCGCGCCATTGGTCTCGTCGAACAGTAAATTATCAAACGAGTCGTTTGGCTGGTCGAAGAAGCCTGTAATTGGTGTGTTGACACCATTGCGCGCGATCGCAGTAATTCGCTTGACGACAACCAGTGAACCCGCAGAAGTAAATGGCAAACAGGCAGACGCTTCAAAGTCTTGACCACCGCTAGCAGCTAGCGAAAGCGTTCGGCTAGCGGGCTGCGCGTTGCCGTCGGCGTCGAGTGGAATGATAAAGGCATTGTCTGCAAATCGGCTGAAATTACTACCAGAGCTGACGAACAGATTGCCGAACAGGTCAAAGCTGATATCTTCCACGTCGTCGATTTGCTCGCCCCCAGAGATGAAGTTGCCTTTTTCTTCTAGCTCGCCTGTTGTCGGATCAATGGTGACTAGGACCTGAGCGGAAGTTTCTCTAGGGGTGTTTGGGCCTCTGTTGGCGACGCCGTAGACTACATTTTCGGGAAAGGGAGAGCCTACGGGCGAGAGCGCCATGCCGTCAATGCTGTTGGTATCGGGTGGAAATTCTGAAAGCGGGATTTGGGCTAGCCGGGTGACTGCGCTAAGTCCGGTGGATTGTCCCGTTTCGGGATCGATAGTCACGAATGCTTCGACCAAGACATTGTTTAGCGAGCCGCCTCTTTTGGAAACGCCTAACAGCCGGGTCTGATTGGCTGAGCGTCGATCGATGGTGATTGCGTCAAAATCAAAGTAAGGCGTCAGAAAGCCCAAAGAGGTGAAGATGCCAGTATCTGGATCGACTCGGCCAACTTCGTTCGCATTAGTGGCAATCAGTTCATTGAACTCAGGGCGGGAGGTGAGCGCTTCGATATCGTTGATGGTGGTGCCATCGGGTCGACGGACGGTTTCTAGGGCTTCGGCGGACCCTTGGCCGAAATCTATACGCACCAGGGTATCAGGGAAAGAGACACCGCCATCACCATCGCCCGGTGGGTTGTTATCGGCGATCGCGTAGCAAATTTGGCCTACGCCATTTTGAGCCATCGCCGGTAGCTGATAGCCAACGACAGAGAGCAGCGGCATCGACCCGGCGATCACACCAGAAATCGCACTGGCAAGCCAGCGACGGGGTTTGAAGGAGGATGGGGCTGCAGTCATAGAAGAGTTCATGGCATGACAAAAAATAAGGGCTCTATTCTAATTAGGGGCTTTGTTCTAAAGACTCCGATTCAAAGGCTCTACTCGATTTGCAGATCGCTCTCTTGGGCTTCAATCACGATGTCTAAACCTCGCGTGTCTAGGAAGATAAATTCCACCCGGCGATCGCGCGCGTAGTCCACAATATCTGGCCCTGTAGAAATTAGCTGAGTCTCGCCAAACGAACGAATCCGCATTCGCTCAGGCGCAACGCCGCGCTGTAATAAGTAGTCTCTAGCTGATAGCGCTCGCCGCTGTCCTAAAGCTTCGTTATATTCATTACTGGCGCGGGGATCGGTGTGGCCCTGTAGCTCTACGGTCAGCGTCGGATATTCCAAAAGCGCTGTTGCCACCTGGTCTAGAACTAACGCACTTGCCGGACTGATAAAAGACTCGTCTAGCGCAAAGTGAATGTTACGAGGAATGCGCAGAGTGATTTGCTCATCCGGTGGCGGCTGTGGTGCTTCGATTGTTTCCTCAGTGTCTTCTTCAATGACTTCACCCGGTAGGGCTGACTCTTGGCAAACCGGGTCAAAAGCGGGCTCGCCGGGACCCACCGGAATGCTTTGACCGATGATTGCGACTGGAGAGGGTTCGGAGGTGCCATAGCGCGGATCGGTTGCGATCGCCCCCACCTCTGTCCCATCAGCCACCTCCACCGCCGCGCTAAAGCGACCATCATCACCCACTTCCACCGTCGTTAGCAGATTGCCGAGCGTACCGTAGAGACGATCATGCCTAGAAGAAATCTCGTAAATGCCGATTTCAGAGCCGGGATCGGCGTAGCCTGTTAGGGTGCTGACATTCTCGAACGGAAAGGCATAGGCATCGAACTCAGGTGCGTTGATGGCCGCGTTTGCTGAGTCTCGACGACGCTGACCAGAATTACGGTGCGGATTGGGCCCATCGCCAAACTGGTAGTCGGAAACGCGCACCCCATCGTTGTAGGCAAGATCGACGCTAAGACCGTTGAGTCCTCTAAAAAAGTTGTTGCGCACTAGGTTCTGGCGAGCGCGCGGATAGGCTGAAACCAGCACTCCCGGACCCGGTTGATAGGCGATGTAGTTATCCGTTACCCGATGGCCGCTACCCATCAGTGAAACAGCAGCGCTGCGCAGCCGTCGCCCGTTGAAGCGAATGTCATTCTCGTAGATTTCGGCAGTGCCCTCTGGCTTGAACATTGCTACGCCGCTGCCGTCATTAGCGCACACCAAATTGCCGACTATCTGAGAACCTTCAATATCCCCTTGCAAATAAATCCCGTCCGACTGACCTCTAAGGCCGTTGCCGATTATGGTGTTCTCGGTCACAACCAGATTCCTAGCAAAATTGCCGGTGATAATCCCGCTGCTCTCGTGATATTCGATTCTGTTGCGCTGGATGGTAGTATCAACGGCATTAAAGACAGACACGCCAAACGCAGACATCTCTTCTGGATCTGGAATCCCACCTTCAGGCGAGACGCCCAGCCAGTTGTCTGTAATCACGACACCTTCGGGCGCCTGAGCAATTTCTTTTTCTGTCAACCGCAGCGCGTTTGCTGAGGTGCGCGATCTGTCAAATGCGTTTGGGCCGATATGCGAGATAAAGATATCAGCAGGAGGCGTTGAGGCTGTTGAGCGATGGAGAGAAGAGAACCCGTAGAGGCTCAATCCTTTGACGGTGACCCGGTCGGCGGCAATGGTTAGACCGCGAAAAACTTCAGCCCCCGGTATGACGCTCGGCGTGATTGAGACCGCTGGCACCATTACTGGCACTGCCGCTGGTTCTTCAGAAGATTGTCCGTATCCCGGTTGGGTCGTGCCATCAATCATCAGGCCCGCTGCCTCGATTGTTGGCAGCAGTTCGACTAGCTCAATTCGAGTATCGCCAGGCAGTGCAAAGCTAATCTGAGGTGCAGAACTCGGTGTGACTAGGGCAGACTCTGCCGGACTGAGCGCGTTTAGGGGCAGGGTACCGTTGACGATTTCGATGGCTTCGCGCAGCGTGAGGCTTTGGTCTGGGGTGACTGGGCCGTCTAGATCGCTGTTGACTGTGACATTGACGATTGGCAGATCGAGGGAGGAATCGGGGGAAAGGTCGGTCTGGGCGATCGCCTTGGGTACAAACATGAACACACCTGCCAGACACACCGTAGGGGCGTAGCATGCTATGCCCCTACGGGACGATCCGCTGCCTTTGCCTTTGCCTTTGTTAGGTGTAAGTTTGTTGATCGCGCTGCTGTTCGCTCTGTTCATTAGATTTTCCTCACCTCCTTAGATTTTCTTGGATTACCACAGTCCACGGATTGGCTCAGCTGGAGTTGGTTCTATCGTGTCAATGGGCGTGTCAACGGGCGTTTCAACGGGAGCATCGGCTGGCAGTTCAATCGGGGGCGGCGGTGGAGTAGTCGGCGCTATCGGGATGATAGTCGGCGCTTCGAACTCTCGATTTTCGCATGGATCAATTCCACCTGCGCTTGGATCAACCTGTTCAGGGCAATCGCTAGAGATAGGAATGGCATCCTCAGGGCCAACCAGTGATTCGGTCTCTTGCTGCGCCCCGACATCTTGTAACCCAAAGCCGCCGAATAGCTCGTTCACCTTGAACGTGGCCGCTAGATAGAATCCGCTATCGTCTCGGCGAGTCCCCTGAAAGCTGCGGTCATCTGCCACGCCAAAGCCATAGCCCACACCTAGACGTAGATCGGGCGTGACATAGTAGCCAGTCTCTAGCGCCAGCGCCGTCTCCTGGTAGTTTGCCGCAGGCTGCGCGACGTAGCGAGCTTCGCCTGCAATATCCCAGCGATAGCCTAGTCTGTAGGCCGCTCTGAGCTGGGCTAGATGAATCGTGTTAGAAACGCTGCTAAGGCCAACAGTGCTCAAATCCGCATTGGTGCTTCTAAGCGCGTATTTGCCGTAGAGCTCCCAGCGAAAGGTGGGGGCGTAAATCGCCTCAGCCGAGAGCGTGTGTTCGGTGATAGTGTCCGAGCCGGGTGTATTGATCGTCGTCGTCGGGTTGGTCGCGTATTCGTAGCTCAGCAGGCCGTTGAAGGTATCGCTATTGGGATTTCGATAGGCCAGGCCCAGCTTGGCACTGCTGGTATTGCCGAATCGACCGGAGAGAGTTTGATTGGCGTAGTTGGCCTGTTCGTAGCGAGCGAGGGCGGTGAGCGATCGCGTCAATTTACCCGCTAGCGACGCCGTAATTACCGTATTGTCGTCATTCCCTCTGTTATCTCGAAATTCAGCTCTCGCACTCGCTTGAAAAGCGGGATTGTCTAGATACTCTAGCCCCACCGAGTAGGTGCTGCCAGGCACAAGGCCCAGCGCCGAAGCCGACTGACCGACTGCAAACGGCTGAGAGAATCGCTCGCCCGTATCGATCACGCCTAAGCCTTCACCTATAATTCGCTCATAGCCCAGGTCCACATTTAGACCCGGTGCCAGATTCACCCGGCGGTTTAGCCCCAGAGAGCCCTGATTCCTGACGCCATCAAATCCACCCAGGACCGAGTAGCGGCCCGTCAGCTGGGTATTAGCCGAGAGATCGTAATCGAGCAGGGCATCTAGCGTAGTGATGGAATCGGGCGCGACCTCGCTATCACCAAAGAACTGCTGAGCTAGCCGAACGGTGACTTCTGGCAGGACGTACCAGTCTAGGCCAACGACAGTGCGACTGGGATAGAGCGGATCTTCATCGCCACTCAGGTTTAGCTCGTTTTGAGCGCGAAAGTCCAGGCTGCCCGTGATTGGAAAGGTCAGCCCCGAGACCAGCTGGCTGCCCGAGAAGTCTAGGTTGCCTGCTCTGTCATTGCGATCGCGATACAAATAAGACAGATCCACCGTCGCTGGACCAAGCTGCTGCTGCACCCCAGCGCGAATCGTCGTCAGCGTATTGTCTATCGTCGCCCCCTGCTCTGGGAATAAACCTCGATTCGTCAAAGCGTCGAAGCCAGTTAGCACCTGCGGCGCGGTGCCGTCATTTTCTTCGCGATCATACTGAAATTCGAGTAGCGTACTGCGGCCAATCGCCGCGCTGATTTCGCCACCGTAGCGGGTCTGCCCGGCTCTAAAGCTACTAGTCGCCGTGTTTGAGAAGCCTTCATCGGCCTGGCGATAATACGCCCTACCGAGGATGCTGTCAGTGAATTCGCTGCGGGCCTCTACTCGAAAAGCCGAGCCGTCTGCATTGTTGTTTGGCGTGCCGCTGAGTGAGGACTGAGCGAATTCGCCGATTATTTGAGCGCGATCGCCCAGCGAAATCAGCGCATCCACTCCATACAGCGTAAAGTCTCGAACGTTGTCGCTTTCTGTGACTACCGACGCCCCAATCCAGCTAGGCGACTCTAGGTCATACGAAAAGTTGTACTGCAATCGGCCACCGTAGAGATCGCCGCCGCTCTCTTCTCCATCTACCTGATAGGTGGCCACGATCCGTCGCACTAGCGCTGGACCAAACGGATTAGAATCTACCGCACTCACTGGCTGATTGAACAGAATCGCCCCTCGGCTATAGTCAATCCGGTAGTCCGCCCCCCGGCTCAGCGGAATCCGTTCAATGACTGTGCCCGGTCGATTGAACTCTTCTACTTCAATAAAAATCTCCTCACTGCCCGCAAACACCAGCGGATTAGAGAGAAAGTAAAAGCCGCTAGTGCCGTCTGGAACAATCGTATCTCTTTGAAACGGGCGGATATTATTGGCATACATCGCCGTTAGCTGTAGGCCACTATTCTCTCCACCGATGGTGTAGTTTCCCATAAAGCCGTGAAGCTGGCGGCTAGTCGCGCTAAATAGCTGCGAAGAGCGAGAGAATTCGTTTGTACTGTAATCGCCCCACATAAAGAAATTCGGATCAGCGGCTAGGGAGTTCGCATCCTGCTGTAGCCGCACGTACACGCTATCCGAAGAGGGCGTCAGATGGTCCGTCGTCGAACTATCACCGTAGATTTCATACGTACAGAATTCCTGTTGAATATCTTGGTATAGCCGATTGCCATCACAGCGTTCGTTTAGGGTGCGATCGCTGTTATAGGCGCCCGTAATCAGCCAGCTACCAATCGCCCCGGTTGCAAATACAGACGCATCCGCATCAAACTCATATCTTCCAATATCATCTGGATTCAAAAAGTCTCGGAAGCTGTTGCTAAAATCAATCGCCGAATTGCCGTAGCGTAAGTCAATCACCCCAGTCACGAGAGAAGGTCGCAGCGGCGTGATAAAACTCACATCAGCGTAATCTTCGATTTCTCGACTACCGTTGACCAAATTTTGCTCTAGTGGTAGCGGCGTTTGAAACAGCAAATCGTCACGCGCTGCCGCCGCCCGTACCGTCACCCTTTGCGCGTCCAGATCAGAGCGTAGCTCCGCTTCAAATTCGCCCCTGCGCGCCAGCGTCTGAAATCCAGCCCGGTCAACATCATAGTCCGCGCCAACAAACTCACCTGCACTAGTTGTGAGCGTCACTACAATATCGTTGTCGAGGATATTTCCCTCAGCGTCGGTAACCGAGCCAGCCAGCTTCAGCGTCGATCGCCTATCAGCAGCTACCAAAGGTCCGTTAGTCGGGGCTATCTCGATTTGATAAAGCTCTTCTAGCAGCAGCGGATCAGGAACCTCGCGGATTACCGCTTCATCGATTTCGCCGAGCTGTTCGCCCTGAATACGTTCATTGATAACTTCGGGGCGAACTGGAAAAGGCGGCGTAATGACCGAATCATCAGCTTCAGTTAGCTCATCTAACGACTGCGCAATCTGTTCAGAATTTGAGCGGCTGCCGTGATCGCCATTCTCAAAGGTGGCGTAGGCGGTATTGCTTGTATCGACCTGCTCTCCAGGCTGCTCTCCAAGCTGCTCGCTGGGCTCTTGTAACCCATCTAAAAGATTACTGAGCTGAGCGGTTCGCGTAGATCGGCTGTCGACGTGAGGTGCGGACCCACCTCCCCCTGCGGGGACTCCTCCCGAGAGGAGATCTGCTCCTGGCTGTGTTGTTAAAGGCGATCTAGTCCCTTCATTCTCACTTTCTGAGGTAGATCCCCTCCGGTGGAGGGGTGGCCGCAGGCCGGGGTGGGCCTCGACGTATGCGCTAAATGGAGTTCCACTTAACTGCGGAGCTTGTACGTCTTTGTATGCAACTTTATCAATCCGATCTGTTGGAGAAACTGCCGATGGGGCATTCGAAATCGGTTCACTATTTCCCTCATCTGAAACAGTTGTTTCTGTATTAGAAACAGTAGTTTCTATATCTAAAACAGTTGCTTCTGTCTCTAAACCAGTCGTTTCTGCCAAAGCAGGCAGGGCAACCAAAAGAGTAGCGGGCACAGAAGCAAACAGCGCCAAATTCACGCTGGTACTCACGCTGGCGCTCACACCAGTACAGCTAGATCCGTTCAAAGGTTTCTTCAAGCGCATAGCTTACGTTTCTCCCTCGCCGAATGTTGGCGTTACTGCAAAGTTCATTCGAGCAAGACCGCCGGGCGATAGGCGAATCAACCTGGACTGACTATTTTCCTCAATTCGAAACAGGTTGGGTGCAAGCGTGTAGCCAGTCAGACTACTCAAATCCAGCACGCCAACTCGATTACCCGAGAGCACATTGCCCATCGAAAACAAACCATCGGGATCGGTGATGATGCGATTGCCATTGTCCATGTAGATGACGGCATTAGGCAGTCCCGGCTCGCCGGGCTGCTGCTGGCCATCAAAGTTTTTGTCCACAAAGACTCGGCCCAAAATCGTACCGCAATCAGACAAAATACCGCTGCCGACCGTCAGCCGAAAAGTGTCGTCAGCATCGTCGAATGTATCTGCCGAGACCACCGCAGTATTCACCCCGTTTCCCCGGAGGGCATCTGGTGTTAGCACCGCCGCGTATACTACGTTGATCTCTTGATTAGCTGGCAGCCCAGCGGCCGATGTCAAGACGATTTCTCTTCCATCCGACGACGCTACTGATAGCGGAAAGTCAGCGCCGTTTAGCACCGCTGAAACAGAACCTTCTACAAACTGAAGGCCAAGCGGCAAGGTGTCTACAATTCTAAAGTTACTATCGGCATCGGTGAGTCCCTCGTTGCGAATCAGCAGCCGATAAACAACAACATCACCTGGCTCAGCGGTGGATTTGTCAGCTGATTTGAATAGCCCTAGCCCAAGTGTGTTTTGACCTGCTGTTGCGGCGAGCGGATAGGTGACAATATTAGAAGGTTGATCTATACGAAACGTAGTGTCATCAGCGGGATTACCGCCGGGGGCTTCGTAGCGGACGGTTGCCTGGTTTGGGACCGGGTTTACAACAGGTTGGGCGATCGCCCCTTCAGTCGCCAAGCCATGAATGCAAATACTAACTACAAGACCTAAGATAAACAGCCAGCTAGCCCTCAACCAGCGCACTAGCCGCCCCCCGCTTTTTATATGGCAGATCATGCGAGGCAGCCCCTTTCCCGTAAACATCTCATATAAACCAATCAGCGAATACAACTCATCAGCGTGAACTGACCACTGGCTGAAAACTAAGTAGCCATACCCAACAGCTGCCTGCTGAAACCGATCGCGCATCGCAAACGTTACAACAGCACAACTGCTCTATGTATTTCTACTTAAGTTTCCTTGGCTGCATGATTATTACACCGTCTATTGCGTTAAATCAATCCTTACACAAGATACAGAATGTAACGTTTATTACGCGATTCATGACGAATACATACGTAGTCTCGAACATATGATCTTGTAGAAAAGCTATACGATACGGGAGAATCAGCCTTCATCAGACTTACTCGAAGGTCTCCTTTGCTTGCAACAAACGTCCAGAACCTCGAACCTTCAGAAAAACTTATCTATCTACGATTGGTGACCTCTCACACTTGTTGTGTGTGATCTCCTACGCAATTTCTGTAATTACGAACATCTCGAAATACGAATATAACGAGCAAGTTCGTCAGGTGAAGCAATTTAAATAGAGCGAACCACAACTAGAAGAATGTGGTAGGTGAAAGTATTTACCGCTGTCAACAACGATAGATAGTACTCGGGATCAAGGATTTGATAACTTGTTTGAGTTTGAATTGCCGTAGGCTCTCGTTTTCTAGCGCCTATGCTTTTCTCTTGGCTAATAGTGGTAGGGCCGATAGCATCATCAGCATCAGCAGACAGATAATTAGCGGAGCTGCGCTCTCCCCGTCTAGAGCCGCCGCGCCTGTGACGCCTAGCCAGGTGTAGGCCAGCGTCCCCGGAATGATGCCAACAAATGTGCCTAGAGCATAGGCGCGAATTGGTACAGAGGTCAGCCCAAAGGCAAAGTTGACCACATTGAATGGAGAGACGGGTGAGAACCGGATGGTTAAAACGCAGAAGATAGGATTTTTGCAGAGCGTGGTGTCTAGCTTTTTGAAAATAGGTCTGTGATAGAACTTTTGTTTGAACCAATCAGAGAGTAGATAGCGGGCCAGACAGAAGGCTGCGATCGCACCCAAACTCGCTCCCACCACAGACCACAGCGTCCCCCACCAAAGCCCATATACCGCTCCACCCACCACGACCAGCAGCGTTCCGGGTACGCCCACCGCATTAGCCACCACATGAGCCGCCAAAAATATATAGATGCTGCTGTGACCAGCCGCCTTAAAAAAATCAGTCAGGGCCATCCGGTCGAACAACACCAACAAAGCATAGGCGTCTCCCGTTGACAGTACGACTGTCAAAACAGCGGCAACAATAAACAGACCCCAGACTTTGTTGGTGAATTTCACAGGAGAAAATAGACAAGAGAAAATAGATCTAAGCCATATCGGTATTAGCGACTTCTGATTCTGGAACAGAATCATTGAGCGCCTTCTTGGCAATCTTGGCAATATAGAGAGAAATTGCAACGATTGTTACGAAGATCAAGATTCTGATAGTCCAATCAATAATCGGATTGGCGGGTGTCTCACCAGTGCCGAGCATCGCTACATCACCAATCAAAGAGCCCAGGTAGACATACATAATCGTGCCAGGAATGATACCCGTAGTGCCGACGATATAGTCACGCAGCGATACTTTGGTCAAGCCCAGCGCATAGTTCAACAGGTTGAATGGGAACGCAGGCGAGAGACGAATCAGAAAGATCAGTTTGAGACCTTCCTCGGCGATCGCATTGTCTAAAGAATTAAAGAACCGATTGCCTTCTACCTTCTTAGCAATCCAGTCACGCGCCACAAATCGACCCACCAGGAATGCCGTGGTCGCCCCTAGCATCGCGCCGATAAAAACCAGGATAGAGCCCTTGACCACACCAAAGACAAACCCTGCACCCAAAGTTACGACCGACGCCGGTAGGAATGCCACTGTAATGACGATGTAGGCGAGTACGAAGACGATTGGCGCAATCACACCCAATCCATCGATCCATTCGACTACGCCGACTAGCGCCTGCTGAATCTGGCCAATAAAAGCAAATGGCCCCCCACCCCCATCTTGAGCGAGTGCAGGCGTCGCAGCAAACAACAAACTACCAAACATACCTAGCGCCACCCACTTCCACAACCGATGAATTCTGGACCTTTTTTTGATTTTTCGAGCAGACTTTTGAACAGACTTTCGAGCAGACTTTTGAACGATCATTGGAATTCTCTCATCAGTATAGGATAAAGAACAAATCAAGCCCGCAGGTCCAGGGTGTGTGGCCTACAAAAGCGCCCCTCCGCAGCTAGAGCCGCTCCCGGCCGTACAGCCAAAGCAATAGGGACGAGTCACTATCTCTTCGATCACATCCAAAGATCCTGCCCTCAAGAGGTCACTAAGCATTAATGCCTTCCCGCCCGGCAATTGAGCAGGCAGCGCCTCCATCTGGTTGAAGTCGCAGTCGTAAACGTTGCCTAGATAGTCCACAGACAGCTCATTACGACACATTAAATATTCGAGCGTGCTGTCATTGTGATGCTCGGCTAGGAACTGTAGATAGGGCTTGTACAGACGGCGATGCTGTAATTGAAACTTGGTTCGACCAATGGGCAGATTGGTAATTGTGAACAAGCTATTGAAGACAATGCCAAAGTGCTGCTGAAGATACGCGCTGTAGTCCGCTTGTAGCCCTGCTTGTGGCGGGGTTAGCGAAAAGTTTGTATCCTTTGGAATTGGCGGATTGTATACTAGATCTAGCTGTAGCCTAGGATCGCGGCCATAGCCTAGCTGGTTAAGCTTTTGGATGGCTTTGATTGATTCGTCATAGACGCCTTTGCCACGCATCGCATCGACATTATCTTCTAGATAGCAAGGCAATGAGGCCACTACGTGCAGCTGATTAGCCGCGAAGTAAGCAGGCAAATCCTCATATCCAGATTCAAAGAAGATTGTTAGATTAGAACGAACAATCACCTCTTTACCCTTCGCTCTAGCAGCTTCTACGATTGAGCGAAAGCCGTAGTTCATCTCTGGTGCGCCGCCAGTGAGATCGACCGTCTGGATCTGATCGAAACGGTCGATTACTAATAGCAGCTGTTCACAGACCTCTGGTAGCAGCTCTTCTGTCCTGTGCGGACCGGCCTCTACGTGGCAGTGAGTACAAGAGAGATTACAGCGACGACCCAGGTTGACTTGCAACGTGGTAATGTTCTGCTTTAAAAGCGGACCATCTATTGCCTTTTCAAACGGAAGTAGCTGAGCAGGAAGAGTTTGAACCATAGTCTTTGAAAAAGAGCCTTTGCGGGAGAGTAATGAATGTGGGTAGCGGGCTTTGACTGACCTTATTAAAAGCTATTAGCCAGTAGAAGACTGAGATTTTAATTAGAAGTAGTCAATTTGTGGCTGAGTTTAGCGATTCAGAGCCGACTTCAGTGAAACTTGAGTGAGCTATCAGCGTTTCCTCAGAATCCTTTCGTATTGTAAAGATACTTTAGTTGTATCACCGAGCTTTACCAACTGCTTCTTGCTGAGCTGCCCGCTTATGAAACCTGTCGCCGACCCAAATTCTATTCAGTTTCGTATAACAGTTGGTGTAGTGCTGGCCTCTGTCATTGGGATTAGCGGCTTCACAGGCTGGCTGAATCTGCGGATGCGACAGATTCTAATCGAGGGTCACAAAGAAAATGCGCTGATGATTGCCAACCGCTTGGGCCAAGACGCTGATCTCTATAGAGAATCGATGGTTACTCAAGCAGCGCTAGACATGGCAATCGACTACAGAGAACAGCCAGATATTGCCATCTGGGTCACCGATAGCAGTGGCAAAGTCATTGCCGAATCGGACACGCTGTCAATGGGGTCCTGGCAGGCGAATAACTTCGCTAGCGAGCTGATGGCGCGAGTGACCGGTAGATCAGGGCTAGACGTATTCCGGTTGCAAGATCGGCACCTAGTCACCTGTGCGAGTCCTCTAAAAATTGGCGGAGAAGTCGTAGGCGAACTCTATGTCGTTGATGAAATCACAGAGGATAGTCAGAGCCTAGCGCAGATTACTCGGACGCTGGCACTCTCTAGCGTGCTGGCGATTGGAGTGGGTGCGATCGCCACCTCTCTATACATCAACCGCGCCCTGCGACCCATCCGCAAAATGAACTGCCTAGCTGCCAATATCTCCGCCGAAAACCTAGCAGACACGCGCCTAGAGTTTGACCGCGCTCCCACCGAGGTCCAAGAGCTAGCCCAAACCTGTAATACCATGATCTCCCGGCTTTCTGCCGCCTGGGATCAGCAGCGCCGATTTGTCAGCGATGTCTCCCACGAGCTGCGCACTCCCCTCACCCTAGTCCACGGCTACTTGCAGAGCACCCTACGACGCGGCAGCAACCTGAGCGCCCCTCAAAAAGAAGGGCTCGAGGTCGCCGCCGCCGAAGCCGACCGAACGATTAAGCTGCTCCAAGACTTGCTCGATCTCGCCCGAGCCGACGGCGGCCACCTGCGCTTTCAAATAGAGCGCGAGCCTATAGCCGACATTGCCCAGGAAGTCATAGAGATGTGCAACTATGCCACGGGCCGCATCCAATCAGAGCTAGAGCCTGTTACTGGCCTGGTAGATCGAGCTCGTCTGAAGCAGGTGCTAATTAATCTAATCGATAACGCGCTCAAGTATTCGGTTGATAGCGAACCAATTACAGTCACTCTCAAAGAAATTGGCAGTCATGCCTATATAGAAGTCAAAGACAAAGGTAGAGGCATTCCGCTGTGCGATCTCAACAAAATATTCGACCCGTTCTACCGAGTGGACGAAGATCGCTCGAGGACAACGGGCGGCACCGGATTGGGTTTATCTATTGTCAAGACTTTGGTAGAAGGAATGAATGGAACGCTAAAAGTGCACTCTAAACTAGGCGAAGGCAGTATTTTTACTATATCTTTGCCCGTTCCGTAGGCGCATAGCATGCTACGCCCCTACCAGGATGGATCTTACTTTCATCGCTTATCTGACCGCTAATTTGCCGCTAATTTGAAGGAGACATCTATGTCTGAGGGAACTGTCCGCATTCTGATTGTAGAAGACGAAGAAAAACTAGCGAAGTTTGTACAGCTAGAGCTGGGCTATGAGGGCTATGAGGTCATTGTCGCCAACGATGGACTCAGCGGACTGATGGCAGCTAGAGACAGTGAGCCCGATTTGGTCCTACTCGACTGGATGATGCCGGGCCTAACTGGGGTCGAAGTCTGTCGAAGACTGAGGGCAACCGGGGCAATGATGCCAGTGATCTTGCTAACAGCCAAAGACGGCATCGAAGATAGAGTGGCAGGCTTAGACGCTGGTGCGGACGACTATGTGGTCAAGCCTTTTAGCATTGAAGAACTGCTAGCTCGCGTCAGGGCTCACCTACGACGCAATCAACCAGAAGATCCAGAAGTATTTTTGTTCGCTGATTTGAGCTTGAACAGGAAAACTAGAGAAGTCAAACGGGGCGATCGCCTAATCGACCTCACCGCCAAAGAATTCGATTTGTTGGACTATCTAATCTCGAACCCGAAGCAGGTTTTGACACGTGATCGTATCCTCGAAGAAGTCTGGGGCTACGACTTCATGGGCGACTCGAACATCATCGAAGTCTACATTCGCTACCTACGCCTCAAGCTAGAAGCCGAAAACGAAAGCCGCCTGATTCAGACTGTCAGAGGCGTCGGCTACGTCATGCGCAGCTAGCAGTCTTTTCTAGCTAGACCAGTTATCAAAACCATAAGGCTCAAGCAAGAGGTTTACACCGTCAAGTATCTGGCGGACCCGCCCGGGTGAGAGCATTCCTACTTTCTCACATAGCTGAGAGCGATCAACCGTATATATCTGAGACACGTTGACAACGCTTTCCTTCGGTAGGTTGCCTTCCCCTCTTGTTAGCAAAACATTCCCCGGTGCGAGAGCACGCTTCGGATTAGACGTAACAGCACAGACAACAACAGTATTGATGCCACTATTGTTGAAATCATCGTTTTGAATAACAATATAGGGATGAAGATATCCAGGGGCCGAACCAACAGGAGTACCAAGGTCAATCCAATAGATATCACCTTGGCAAACTACCACTCACCTTCAAGCAGCCTCCGCTGCGTAGCTTTCATCCCTTCCTGAGTTCTTCTCTCGTCTTCGTCGGGTGCATCTGCATATGCGGCGTTTATTCTATCAATCAGATCTTGCCGCTTACGATGTCGACGTACAAATTCTCCTATAGCGACCGTAATCAAACGACTCCATGAGATGTTCAATTCCTTAGCCAAAGCTTGACTGTCCTCTACAAGAGAACTTTCGATCGGAATGCTGATGTTCGAGTCTGCCATAAGCGTATGCAACTTGAAGGTACCAATGGACATGAGTATAGCGCGATCGCATCCTTGAAGAAGTCTGGGGCTACGACTTCATGGGCGACTCGAACATCATCGAAGTCTACATTCGCTACCTACGCCTCAAGCTAGAAGCCGAAAACGAAAGCCGCCTGATTCAGACCGTCAGAGGCGTCGGCTACGTCGTGCGCAGCTAAAAATAAGATGGCTAGCTATCCTAAAGCGCCTCTGAAACTACTCATCAACGCTTTGCCCCATAGGTATAGGCCATAGGGCCCAAATGCAAGAATATGGATAACATTCATCTCGATTCCAATACGATACGTCGATAGCAGCAAATAGATGCCCAGCGTCCAAAGCGTTAGTACCGAGCAGTGTAAGACCAAACTTTTGAGAAAAGGGAGAAAGCTCACAAAATCCCTTTGAGCAGCCAACTGACAAAATGCTTTATCGTTTCTTCTCACTGAATCTGCCTTCATGTTGAGTAAAAGCATGAAAGGGAGAATCAGCGAGAATGGAAAATTAATTGGTAGCTGTCCAACAGCGAAAATTGTGACAATAGCACCAAGACCAATCTTTTCAACTATCCCATAGTCATCGCTAAACTGCTGTTTTGAAAAGAACATAAGCAACATGCCAATTCCTAGAAAGGCCACGCCCTCAGGAAGCTGCTCAACAAATCCGCCTGTCCTACTCCAATCAAAACTGACATCAGCATTGTCAGGAACCGCTCGAACGGCCCACATGTAGCTATTCCAGGCACCTAGGTAAGCACCTAAAAGTGAAGTCTTGATTAGCGATCTGCCTGTTCTACCCTCAAGGATACTCTTTGCAAAAACACACAGCCCTAGCGCCACCGAAACTGACAGATGCCAGGCAAGGCTGGTCCATAATAGGGTAAACGGCAGATATAGAAATAGCTCAGAAACCAACAGTCCCTCTGCCAGAAATCCAAAGCTTGCCCCAGCTAAAACTGTAGACGGTGAAAGAACAAAATCAGCTCTTGTAAAAACGGAAAGAAAGGGCGAAACCATGAGTGAATAGAGCAGCCAGAGAGCGATCATGTCAACATCATCAGGGACCTGATAGAAAAGAACTTCAGAGAAAGCAACCAGTATCGCACCTACGCCAAGGGTGAAAGTCACTCTCCAAAATATGTCTAGAATTCTGTTCACAGGCTGAGAATGTTGAGTGAATATCTACATCAAAGAATCTGTAATCGACGGCTACGCTTGCTTATTACAGAGAAGTATGGTCGCTGGTGACGCTGCGGCAGGTGCGATCGCTCCACCACCAAGCGCCTACCCCAACTAGCCCATTAGCAACCGTTGCCGCGCCAAAAATACCCAGCGGCCCAAACCAAAGGCTGCCCAAGTATGCCAAAGGAATATAGAGCCCGAACATCCGGAGCACGGTCATAATCACCGCTGGAATGGGTCTGCCTAGCGCATTAAACGCAGAACTTGCCACCTGAATAATACCTGCGGTGCCGTAGCTAATCGGCACAATCCATAAATACGATATAGCCACCTCTACCACTTCCGCATTGGGATTGAACAAAGGTGCAATCTGCGATGCACTTGCCGCCAATAGCACCGCCACAAACCCTCCCCAACCCAAACAAAACAGGTAGCTTTGCCGCAAAGCCCGCGTCACCCGCTCGAACTTTTCGGCTCCCCAGTTTTGTCCGACAAAAGGGCCAATACTAGCGCCTAGTGCCATCAACACAATCATGGCAAAAGACTCGACTCTTGAAGCTACGCCAAATCCGGCGACTGCGAGCGGGCCATGCGTTGCCAGCAGGCTAGTAATCACCCCGATCGAAATTGGGGTGATCATATTTGAGCCAGCTGCAGGCAGCCCGACAGCAAGCACATCACGCCAGCACCAGAACGTTTCTTCTAAATCGGGAAAGTGACTTGATAGCATATGCTCTTTGAATTGCAGCACCAGCAGAGAAGCCACTAACGTCATCGCTCTAGCGATCACCGTTGCTAAGGCAGCACCGACTAGCCCCAGCTCTGGAAACCCTGCCATACCAAAGATTAGCAAGGGATCGAGAACAATATTGAACCCGGCTGATAGCGTCATGATGATACTAGGCGTGCCGGTATCGCCAGAAGCCCTAATGGCACTGTTGCCCACCATAGGTACAACCAAAAACACCATCCCGAAGTACCACACCCGCATGTACTGCCGGATGAAAGGCATCACCTCTGATTCGGCCCCTAGCGCTGTGAAGAGTGGATCAATAGTGAGCAGGCCAATGACCGAAAGAATAGCAACCGCTACAATTCCTAGAGTCAGACTGTTGGTGGTAAAGCGTTGAACCCGGCTCCGATCGCCTTCACCAATTGCCCGCGCAATGATAGAAGAAGCCCCCACCCCCAGACCTAGCGCCAAGCTGCCAAGCGTCATTACAACCGGAAAGGTAAAACTCATGGCAGCGAGTTGATTGGTCCCGAGCTGACCAACGTAGTAGGTATCTGCCAGATTAAAAGCAACAATGGCAAAAATGCCCCATACCATCGGCAGCGTCAGTTTCACCAATCGATTGCTGACGGGACCTTCGGTTAGCAGTTTTGCCATGTTAAATCCTGAGTGCTGTCTTTTAATCAGTAACTAGACTAACCCAGCGTAATGTCCTTACTGTAATCATATTTCCTGATAAATCCATCAAAGTATCTGTTCAGCAGTGGTGCCATCAAGCTGTGAAACCGGGTCAAAATCTTGATTTCTGTACCTGGAGAGATCTCAAATTTGTTCTTTTGTATTCCTGCCAAGATAGCTTGAGCCACCTCATCAGGTTGCCAGAGTTTGGCTGTTGCCGTGATTTGTTTAGTGGCAGCGGGTTTTGTTTTATTCTCTTCTACGAGCTGCGGGGTGTCTGTATCTGGTGGATAGGCGATAGAGACGCCAATGCCCATAGGCTTTAGTTCAGCGCGAAGTGATTCGGCCAGTCCCCGAACGGCAAATTTACTAGGACCGTAGGCGCTATAGCCATAGAGTCCAATCAGGCCCGCAGCGGAAGAAATCAGGCAGATGTGGCCTGTGCTCTGCTGTTCCATGACTGGTAAAACGGCGCGGATGCAGTAGAGCGTGCCGAGATAGTTGGTAGATATGGCCTGCTCAAATGCCTCTACGGGAAGCTCCTGAAAGTGGCCGGGGCGGGCAATGCCGGCACTGGTGATCAGTAAGGTGGGTGGGCCGAGCTGTTCGAGCGCAGTTTTAATCGCTTGTTCGGCTTGGGGGCGATCACCCACGTCTCCCACCACTGTCAGCACCTTTTGAGTATCGGTTTTTCTCGCCGCCTCTATTTCTGCTCTGGCCGATTGCAGCTTAGCCTGACTGCGGCTGATGATAGAAACGTTTGTTCCCTGCTGAGCTAGCCGTAGTGCGATCGCCTTACCAATGCCACTCGATCCACCCGTAATAATCGCGTGCTGATCTTTCGCCATGCGATTGTCTGCTCACTTTACTGCTGTGCTCTTTTCTCAGTTTCTGCTTTCGCCGCAATCAAAGAATCTTCTAAAACCAGTCGATAGGTGCTAAAAAACAGCCCCCTAGGCGACCCGCTGCCCGGATCAATATCTACCTGGTGTGTCACCAGCACCTGCTCTGTCTCCTCTTCACCAGCTACGCTGACCGGGTCTAGCTGCCAAATCCCCTGCAGAGTATCTAGATCGCCTTCGACCAGCTGAAAATCTACTTTCTTCGGATGAATCTCTGTAGACTCGATCACAACTCGGCTGCGAATATCAATCACAGAAGGAACTACAGAAATCACATTCATCTGTTCAAAGACACGGCGATTATCTTCTGATTCTAGTAGCTCACTGTTTTCAATATTGGGTAGAAATTTCTCAAAGTTGTCGTAGTCTGTTAGCACTTCCCAGGCTTTGTCAACTGGCGCATCGATCAGCACTCGCGCTGTGAACTGGCCCTTGTCACCGTCCCTAGCAGCGCTCATCATCACCTGACCGTTTTCTAGCGCGGCTCGCTCTTGCGCAGAAAGAGACTCTAGAACATCATGGCCAGTTTGGTCTGATAGCGATAGCCGCGTCTGAGCAGCGGCGGTAGTCGATAGCGGTGTAAGCGCTGCTAGTGCGATCACGGCTAATTTACCCAGAGCTAATTTACTAGAAGCTTGAGCGCGTTTGGGGACGTGACGAATAGACATAATCGCGGCTAACCTCAAATTTTCCTCAGTATAAGCTACACCATAAGCTGTGCTAGGTATTACCTCCAAAATTGCGATCGAAGTTACGTCCGTTCTGAGCCCTGTTCTAGATCCCGGTCTGGGCCATAGTACTCGCGCTGGAATGGGTAGGTCGGCAGCGCGAGCCTGATGTAACTTTGTCCTTGGTAAAGCGCGTCCCAGTCAATGGTTTCGCCTCTGGCATATCTTTTGGCAGTAGCAGCAAGAGAGATTGTAGACAAAGAGATCGCTGTAGGGGAAACGACAGGAAGATCTGAGCTGGAAGAAAGCACTGGACTGCTGCTTTTGTAGCTGTTGCTGTAGTAGCAATCTCGCTGAGGACGACCAGAGAGCGTGGCAATTAGGATTTGACGCAGTACCGACAGAGAAGTGGAAACAATCGCTATGCGGCAGGAAAAGTGCGATCGCCCGACGCTGGCAGTAAAGCATACATCAGCGAGTTTTATATCTGCATGAGATGCCAGAGATTGAGCATAGCGAGCAATTAGCTGGTTAAGCGCAGCTGGTGATCTGGCCGATAAAGGCAGTAGGTAGGCGGTGTACTGGGCGCAATCACGATCAGACTGCCTCGGTGATTGAGATACAAGCAATTGAGATTCGGATGATTGAGATCTGGGCGATTGAGATTCGGGCGATTGAGATCTGTGCGATTGAGATTCGGGCGATTGAGATCCAGACGGCAAAGCCGGGGGGGATTGCACAATTAGATGAGCATTGGTGCCGTTGAATCCAAACGCGCTGACGCCTGCAGTCCGTGAATCTGTAGTAGTTGGCCAGGACATGGACCGCTCTGGTAGACAAAACGGCAAAGCGTCCCACTCAATCAAAGGATTGGGACAATCCAAATGCAAATTGGCTGGAATTTGCTCATGCTCAATCGCCAAGGCCGTTTTGATCAATCCTGCTATTCCAGCCGCCGCCTCCATATGGCCGATATTCGTCTTGAGTGCGCCTAGAACGATAGGTGCTACCCGCTCGGAGTTCGAGAAGACTTGTCCCAAAGCGCCTACCTCAATTGGGTCGCCTAGGGCGGTCCCGGTGCCGTGCGTTTCTACGTAGCTCACATCAGCGGCTGTTAGGCGGCTAGCTGTCAGTGCCTGCTGGATGACGGCGACTTGGGCAGCTTTACTAGGCGCAGTCAGGCCATTGGTGCGACCGTTGTGGTTGGTCGCCGAACCAAGGATGACAGCGTGGATGCGATCGCCTGCTGCCTGCGCATCACTCAGCCGCTTTAGCACTACCATGCCGCCGCCTTCTGCCCGGCCAAATCCACTTGCTGCGCGGTCAAACGTCCGACAGCGACCATCTGCCGACAGCATCCGCGCCTTTGAGAAATTGATACTCGCGGCTGGGGTCAAAATCCGATTGACTCCGCCCACTAGCGCCAGGTCACATTCCTGCTGTCGCAGACTTTGACAGGCCAAATGCGCCGCCACCAGAGATGAAGAACAAGCCGTATCGACTGCTAAGCTAGGTCCGTTTACCCCCAGCAAAAAAGAGAGCCGCCCCGCCGCTACGCCATGAGAATTTCCCGTCGCTAGATAGGCATCAATCTCTTCTGGAGACTGCGCTAGCCGCTGCTGCCAGTGGTCGATACTGCTGATACCCAAAAAAACGCCGACCGACTGCCTATCCTCTTTTGCTAAAGAATCAGGTGCAATTCCGGCATGTTCCAACGCTTCCCACCCCAGCTCTAGCGCTAGCCGCTGCTGTGGGTCAAGAGTGAGAGCTTCCCTAGGAGAAATCCGAAAAAAAGCAGCGTCGAAGTCATACAGGTAAGGAACGAACCCACCGCTACGCGAGATCATTTTTCCAGGAACGTTGGGCTTAGCATCGTAATATTTTTCGATAGGCCAGCGGTCGTTAGGCACTTCAGAGATTGCATCAGCTTGTTTCTGCAACAGTTTCCAAAAAGCAGTAGGAGACTCCACGCCGCCCGGCAGACGACAGCTCATACCGATAATGGCAATCGGTTCGCGTTGTGCTTGCTCAACCGCATCGAGCCTTGCTTGCAGCGTTTTCAGAGCTAGAAGTGCTCGCTTGGTAGGAGAGAGCGCAGCTTGGGGATTTTCCATATATCAATATCAGGCTTGATCTAGCTTGTTTAGCTCCTGTAGCAGCAGTGTCTGTGCTTCATCATCAGAGATATTTTCTATAGTGTTTTGTAGGGCTGCTTTTGCAAGAGGAGTGTGATCGCTTATAGCTGCATGGGCATTGGTCTTTCTAGTTTGAGATGGCGTGAGCAATTCTACTATATAGTCTCTTAGTTTTGATAGTGTAGGATACTCGTATATCAGCGTAACAGGTAGTACGCAGGCTAGATTGGACTGTAGTCGATTGCGAAATTCTACAGCGGTTAGAGAATCTAGCCCAAGGTCGGTAAAGTTGGCACTGTCATCGTTAAAGAAAACAGCGTCCTTTCCTAGAACAATTGAGAGCTGGGCTCGAATATAGTCAGATAGAACGGCTGTGTTGTTGTTTTCTATTGCTGTTTGGATAGCTGCCTTAGTCTCGCTTGGCCTGATGATGTTCTGTTTGCCCTTACTTTGAGAGGGCTGTAGGTCCAAATTAGGCCGTTTTTCTATTGAGCGCGGCGTTAAATCTGTTGAAAATAGGCTTTGGATACCTACTTTTTTCCAGTTTTCGATATCTCCGGGCAAAGTAGCAACTTGAACAGCTAATTTTGACTTAATCAGTCGAGCTAAAATATCGAAACCAACCTGGGGGTCAACAGCGGGTATTCCTGCGCGGCTAAGACGCTGTTCTACTTCGATCTTGTTGGCTAGTCCTGCACCAGACCAAGCTGCCCAGTTGATGCTGAGTGCGGGGAGCCCCTGTCGATGGCGGAGATGGGTGATCGCATCCAAAAAGCTATTCGCAGCCGCGTAGTTCACCTGCCCAGCCGAACCCAAGAGCGAAGCGGCTGAAGAGAACATCACAAAATGGTCAAGATCCATAGTCTGCGTGAGCTGGTGTAGATTCCACGTTCCGTTCACCTTGGCTGATAAAACGTTGGTAAATGTTTGCCAGCTTTGATCCGATAGCAAACTGTCGCCGATCTCACCTGCTAGATGAAAAATGCCTCTGAGCGGCGTACCCGTAGATTCGAGTGCCTGCGTCAGGTCCACTTGCAGTTGCTGCGAGTCTAGTAGGTTAGATTGCAGCGTTCTGATAGCTACACCAAGTCCGCTTAGCCGATTAATGCTCGCCTGAGAACTCTCTGACGGCGTGCTGCGACTCAGGAGAATAAGAGAAGTTGCCCCCTGCTCTACTAGCCACCGAGAGAGCTGTAGACCGAGTGCGCCCGTGCCGCCAGTGACCAGGTAGGTCGCATCCGCACGAATTCTTGCTTTTGCCGTGTGTGGCGATACGCCTGGAGCAGCTGAGGAGACGATCGAGGCAGCGGCTGGAGAAGCGGCTGAGGAGATGATTGGAGGAGTAACAACTACTTTCCCAATATGCTTAGCCTGCTGCATGAAGCGGAAGGCATCAGTGGTTTGTGTCGCCAGATAAACCCTGTATGGTAAAGGCGATAGATTGCTTTGTAGACGAGAGACCAGCGTTTGCAGCATGGATTGGATTAGCTGGGGCTGAGTTTCTGTAACTGCGACTAGGTCAATGATTTTGTAGCTGACATCGGGGCGCTGCTGTTTCATTTGCGCGGTTGGCCAGATACCTGCTTTGCCGATTTCTAGGAATTGTCCGTTGGCAGAAAGAACAGAGAGACTTTTAGGAATTGCGTCTCCAGATAGCGAATTTAATACAACATCCACCCCTTTTCCGTCAGTTTGCTGCATAATCTGGTCAGCAAACTCTAAAGTACGAGAGTTGAAGATATACTGTACGCCCTGACGTTCTAAAAACGCCCACTTAGGTTCCGACGCTGTAGCAAACACTTTCGCGCCCAGTGCCTGAGCAATCTGCACAGCGGCTTGACCTACGCCTCCAGCCGCCGCGTGAATCAAGATACGCTCATTCGCTTTCAGCTCGCCTAGCTGGACTAGCGAATAATAAGCCGTAAGAAAAGCCGTTGGCATAGTGGCTGCTTCGGCAGCATCCAGATGGCTGGGTTTAGGCACAGCTAGCGCTGCGCGGACGGTGACGAATTGGCTAAAGCTAGCAGGTGCGATCGCCATCATCACATCGCCTATACTGACCGCGTCTACATCCGCACCAATTGCAACGACTTCCCCGACACATTCCAGTCCTAGAGGTCCGGCCTCACCAGGATAGAGATCTAGGGCATTTAGCACATCTCGAAAGTTTAGCCCGGTTGCCTGTACCCGCAGCTCGATTTCACCAGGACCGGGCTGTCGGCGAGTCGCTTCTCTCCATTCGAGCTGTTCTAAGGTTCCTTTTCTGGCAATTTGGAGCTGTAGATTAGTGCTCGAGACGCTCTCCGGGAGATTTGAGGCATGTCGAACGAGTCTAGCAGCGTAGCGGCTTCCGTTTCGATAGGCAATTTGATTCTCTTCTAGATGGATCCTTTGGCCAATCTCAGCTATCAGATTAGACGGTATCTGCGACTCGCTATCGGCCTGGTCAAAATCGAGGCAAACGCAGTGTAGCTCTGGATGTTCGAGCGCAATTGTTTTACCCATTCCCCAAAGTGGTGAATGCGAAACATTCAGCAGTTCATCGCCCGAGACAGCCTGGGCACCACTGGTCACCAGCCAAAGGCGAGTAGATAAACCGTGGCTAACTAACGCCTGGGCTAGGAAGAGAACGCTTTTACAGCTAGATTCTACGGAACCGTTAGCTTCTTCGGGACTACTAGCGATATACAGAACGCCTTTCCAGTGATTGTTCTTTTTCAGATAAGAGAGAAACCCTTGTGCATCTACTGGATCAATTTTACTGCAGTCTTCGGCTTGGCTTTGGGTCTCATCCAAGCAGACCTTTGTACAGTTTTGCTGATGCGCTGCAAGCTGATGGGCGATCGCCTCTAGCTTCGCTCCATCTTCTGAGACGATCAGCCAGTTGTCACCTGCTGTGAACCTTGGCCGACTAGCCGCTGATATCTTTTTCCACTCGACTTCATAGAGCCAATCTTGCCAGTGACCTAGCTGCTGGTGATCTAGCTGCTGGTGATTTAGCTGCTGATTTTGAGCTGCGGGGACCAGTTCACTAGATGCCAGTCGCTTAGCGGCCAGACCAGTTACAGAAGCAATCAGTTCACCGTTCTCAGCAAGTATCTGCACGTTTGCTGTCACTGTCACTCCGCCTTCTGTGAGCGGTCGAAGCTGAACATAGCTCCAGACGCACCTAGCAGCGGTCGATTTATCGGCTGAGCTACTAGCTGGACTACTAGTCGGGAACGAACGGTGCAGGCAGATACTTTCGACACCGATGGGAATGTATGCTTCACGATTTGAAGCAGGTAGCGCTGCTAGTACGCACTGAAAACAAGCGTCTAGCACAGCAGGATGAAGCTGGTAGATAGAAAGCTCTCGGCTGACCTCTTCTGAAAGTTGAATCTGTCCTAGCGCTTTGTCCGTCGTATGCCAGATTCTTTGGACGCTACGGAAAGGACCGCTGTAGGATAGGCCGAGGCAATCGCAATTTTCGTAATGGATGCGGTGTGATCGCACCTCCGTTAACCCATCTCTCACCCGTTCAATCTCAACCAGGCCAGAGCCCGCTTTTGCAGCTGCGCGCGCTGTCCCCTCGCAGTGCAGCGCCCACTCCAAACTATCTTCACAGGCACCTTCAGGCTGGCTGTAAATTTCAAACCGATAGCTGTCAGACTCTGGAATCAGCACTGTCTGAACCTTCACAGGCTGCGTTAACAGTCGCAGCGGCTGCAAGATAGAAACTTGATCGAGCCGAACTGTAGGAACTTGTAAAACTTCCGCCCCCATCGAAAGCGCAATCTCCAAGAAAGCCGATCCAGGCAGGAGAATCTGACCTTGCACCTGATGGTGCTGCAAGAATTCAGGCTGAGCCGAGCTAATGACTTGCTGAAATAACCTCTGACGAAGTGGGGTAGAAATCTTTCGCCCAGCCAGAGGATGGACACTTTTGTCAGCTAGAACAGTAGGTCTAGTCGGCTTTGTTGGCCTATCTATCCAATGCCGTTGCCTCTGAAATGCGTAGGTAGGAAGCGGGATCCGCCGCCCCCGATGGTCGCTGTAGAATGCGTTCCAATCAATCTCGTATCCGCCTCGATAAAGTGCCGCGAGACTAGTCAGCATCTGCCAGCTGTCTGCTTTGTTGGGCTGTAGACTGGCTAGATAGGTATGTGAGCTAGAGGTATGTAAGCTGGAAGTAGACGAGTCGAAGGAATTAGAGGAAATGTTGGTCTGCGCCAAAGTTAGCAAGACTGGACGAGGTCCGCACTCTAGAAACGTGGTCACACCTTGTTCTTTTAGCGTGTCGATGCTCTGTGCAAAACGAACTGGCTGCTGAATATGCCGCGTCCAATAGTCGGCATCAAATCTATCGACCGTTTCGCCACTCAGGTTGGAGATAATTTTTATGGTCGGTGGCCGATAGGTGACTGATGCGGCAACTGCTCGAAAATCTGACAGTATCGGCGCCATCAACGCAGAGTGAAAAGCGTGTGAAACCTGAAGCTGCTTACATCTAATGCCTTGCTCTGTTAGCTGCTTAGCTATATTGTTAATCTCTGTGGCCAAACCAGATAGCACTGTATTTTCGGGAGCGTTTGTAGCTGCGATCGCAACACCTTTCAAAGCCTCTAGTGCCTGCTGACACGTTTCGACATCTGCCATTACCGACAGCATCACCCCCTCGGTAGGCAAAGCTTGAATCAATCTGCCCCTTTCAACCAACAGCTTCAGCGCATCTTCTAGACTAAAAACGCCCGCTACACAGGCGGCTACGTATTCTCCTAGACTATGACCTAGCACCACAGCAGGCTGGATACCCCAGCTTATCCATAGCTGGGCGATCGCGTATTCAAAAGCAAACAGAGCTGGCTGAGTATATTCTGTTTGGTTGATTAGCTTATGCTCTTCTCCAAACAACACGTTCAACAGATCAAGATCATATTGTTTTAGAATCTCAGCGCAGCGATCGATCTGGCGATGAAACGCTGGCTGCGCTTCGTATAGCGCCTTGCCCATACACACCGACTGGGCACCTTGGCCAGTGAACAAGAACGCAACCTTTTCGACCGCAGCAGTCGTATGACTATTTAGCAGCCAGTCTTGAAGCTGAGTGCGCAAATCTGCTGCCGAACTAGCGACTAGGGAGAGGCGATAGGGAAAGTGCGATCGCCCGGCCCCTAACGTGAAGCAAACATCTGAGATAGCAACATCTGAATGGTTTACAAGAAAATCTACATACTTTTGTGCCAGGGCCTTCAAAGCGGGTTCGCTTTTGGCAGAAAGAACAAATATTTCTTCCCTAGAAGAGAGCTTTCTATCTGTTTCACTCGAATCGTAGTTGTCGACCCTAGCTTCTTCTAACACCATGTGAACGTTTGTCCCACCGATGCCCAAAGAGTTGATACTAGCTCGCCTTGGCGTCTCTTTGCGTGGCCAGTCAGCCAGCGCTGTATTTACGTAGAAAGGGCTATTGGCAAAATCGATCTGTGGGTTGGGTTTTTGAAAATGCAGACTCGCCGGGATCTGCGCATGGTGTATGGCCAGCGCAGCTTTGATAAAGCCAACAACACCAGAAGCAATATTTAAATGGCCCACATTAGTCTTCACAGATCCAATCGGACAGAACTGCTTTTTGTCAGTGCGCAAGGGCTCGGGGCAATAACGAAAGGCTTGGGTGAGCGCGGCAATCTCGATCGGATCGCCTAGCTGCGTGCCCGTTCCGTGCGCTTCGACATAGCCAATGGTTTCGGCTGGCGTATCGGCGATCGCCAGGGCTTCGGCGGCTACTCGCGTTTGACCTTCACTTAATGGCGCTAGATAGCCTACTTTCTGTCCACCGTCATTGCCCGCTGCAGAGCCTTTGATGACCGCGTAGATGAAGTCCTTGTGTGTGATCGCCTCGTCCAACCGCTTCAGCACCACTAGACCTACCCCACTGCCAAACAGGGTCCCTTTCGAGCCTGCATCAAACGCCCGACAGTGTCCATCATCAGACAAGATCATTCCCTCTTGGTACAAATACCCTGCCTGCTGCGGTGTCTCCACAGAAACGCCCCCTGCTAGCGCCATGTCACACTCACCTTGAAGCAAACTCTGCGCCGCTAGATGAATCGAAACTAGAGAAGTAGAGCAGGCTGTCTGCACGTTCAGGCTAGGGCCGCGCAGGTTTAGCTTATAGGAAACCCGAGTTGTCAAATAGTCTTTGTCATTAGCTACAGTTGCCTGAAAGCCGCCAAAAGAGCTTAGCGTAAAGGTCTCTAGCGAATCATTCGGATCGAGCGTATGGCGATTGGGATAAACATTGTTGAGCAGGTAGGTGTTCATCGTTGCCCCTGCGAATAGGCCGATTGCGCCCGTATAGCTCAATGGATCGTATCCAGCAGTTTCCAAACTTTCCCAGGCACATTCCAACAGCAGGCGCTGCTGCGGATCCATCAGCCTCGCTTCCTTCGGGCTGTAGCCAAAAAAATCAGCGTCAAAGTAGTCAATATTTTCTAGTGTTGGACTGGCATTCACGTAGTTTGGATGCTGTATCAGCGCTGGGTCAACTCCCGCAGCTAGCATCTCCTCGTCTGTAAAAAAAGTGATTGAGTCCACACCTTCTTTTAGATTCTGCCAAAAGGTTTCTAGATTTGGAGCACCTGGAAATCGCCCCGCCATCCCAATGACGGCAATATCTGGAGGCTGCGCATCTGAGCCTTGGCGTCGTCTGGACCCAAAAGTGCCACGTGGATCTAGTGACGGCGCATCTAATGGTGCATCTGAGCTTGCTGCCTTGAGGTGAGCGGCGATCGCGGTAACAGTAGGGTATTGAAAAAGTGAAACAGCCTTTAAAGTTGGCGAAAGTTGATTTTGTAGCTGACCCAGTACCTGCATCAGACGAAGAGAGGTGCCGCCTAATTCAAAGAAGTTGTCGTTCTTATCGACTGTTTCTATGCAAAGAACAGACTGCCAGATCTGAGAAATTCGCTGTTCTATCTCGGTCTGACTCAGTTGCTGAGCTGCTGAGCTAGCTCGAAAAGCGCTGACGAACTGCTTGATTCGAGCATCGAATTCACCAGACGCAAATTGGCGGCTGAGCTGGCGACGCTGCAATTTACCAATTGACGTTTTAGGAATGGCTGCTTTTTCTACCGGAATTACATAGGTCGGCGATATGCCAAGCTGCTCAATTACCCGAGTCCGGATCTGCTTGATTAGTGAAACTATCTCACTCAGGTTCTTAGCTTCGCTATTCACACCCCTAACCGGATGAAAAAAGATAGCTAGCTGTTCTGTTGCATCTTCTGGACTACGCACACCACAAGCTGCTGTAAACGAGACATCCACTCCATCTAACGTCTCGACAACGGACTCTATCTCATGGCTGTAGTAGTTCACACCGTTGAGGATAATCGTATCTTTCTGCCGACCCGTAATCGTCAGTGAGCCTGATTGAATAAACGCCAAATCACCCGTGTCAAACCAGCCGTCTGCTGTAAAAGCCGCATTGTGACTCGCTATATACCCCTCCATCACAGTCAGTCCCTTCACCTGTAGACGGCCAATCTCTCCTTCTGGGACTATCGCGTCAGAGTCATTTGCGATACGGATAGAGACCCCCGGAATTGGCTGACCCAAAGCAACAAAAACATCCGATTTAGCTGTAGAAGTTAATGAAAACTGACGAGAGTGAACAATACCAGAACAGGTCTCTGTCATCCCATATCCAGGACTGAGCGCTGTGGACGATAGCCCGTGGGGCATTAGCAGTTGTAGAAACTGCCGCGCTGTTTTACCAACTACAGCCTCGGCGCCATTGCCCATCCAGCGGATAGAAGAAAGATCCCAGCTGCGTTCTCGAAAGGTGTCTTCTACTTTCTCTAACTGGTCATTCACTAGTCCATAGGCAAAGTTAGGTGCCCAGCTCGCACTGACTCGGTACCGCGCCAATAGATCTAGCCAAGCTAGCGGATCTTTTAGCACCACCTCTCTTGCCACATGAATCTGCTCGCAGCCCAGATACACCTCTGTCAAATGAAACATCACCAGACTAGCGACATGCTCTAATGGCATCCAGTTCAGCGTGATGTCTCTAGCAGAGATCTGGTTAACTGTTGACATTCCATAGGCGCTGACTCGAACGTTCTGATGAGTAAGCTGGACGCCTTTGGGTAGACCAGTGCTGCCTGAGGTCAACAGTAGAAGCGCTGTGTCAGTGACCAATGGCTCTACTAGGGATAGCTCTTTGGCAGGAGCAGTAGCCTGAAGTTCGCCTAGGGTTAGAACGGTGATTGGAAGTGCTGCTGCTAACTTTGGCGAGTCTGTAAGTGGTAAATCTGTGAGTGGCGAATCTGTGAGTAGGGTTGGATGGTCTAGCAGAGCGATCGCACCTTCTAGCACCTTCTGTCTACCAGTCTGATCGGCTTCCGCAGAGAGCGGCACTGGAACGCAGCCGCTCAAAAAACATCCCCAGAGCGCGGTGATTAGATCAACACTTTTAGAGAACTGAAGAATAACAAATCTGTCAATCCTACGTGCATGCAAAGCTGTCGCAATCTGCCTAGCGGCCTCTAGCAGCGCTGCATAGGACTGCACAGTCTCAGTGCCGTCGGCTTCTACATAGCGAATACCAGCGTCTGTCTTAGCAGCGTCAGCTAGAGCTGCAATCAGGCTAGAAGGAATATCGGCTGAATCAGGAAAAGGACTACCGTGAACGATTGCTAACGGTCGGTTGTCTTTTTGAGATGCCACGGTCATGCCTGTATGTACTTAGATATGAACCTTAGAAGCGAACTAATCGCTCTACGCCAGTAGACGCTTTGAAGCAGTACCATAGCGGGTTTTAAACCTGTCTGTAAAGCATCGTTTGCTACGAGATATGGCATGATAATGACTGCCTCTGTATAGATTCTTGGGTTTATCTGACGGTTTATACTTATTCAACCCTGCTTGTTTGAATAGATGGAGACGCTTAATTTACTGATTTCGGACGAGACGCTGCGCGACGGAGAACAGCAGGTCGGCCTTTTTTTTGAGGATAAAAAGACCCTAGCTGAACTCATTATTCAAACGGGTGTCCAGCAGCTAGCGATAATGCCTGCTATTCATGCAAGCGAGGCCGAACTGGTCGGTAATCTGGTAGAAGGAGGCTGGAAGCCTCAGGTGATCGCCTCTACGATGATGCGACGCGCGGCGATCGACCACTCTAAAGCCTGTGGGGTAGACCAGGTAATTCTTTTTCATGCGGTATCCGACCGACTGCTATTCATCAGAGACCCAGAAATTGCTCGCAACCCAGCGCTAAGGCACAAAACAATTGACGACAGTATCTCTCCTTCGCTGATTCAAGCTAGTCGAGAGCGGATGCTAGCCCATGCGCTAGAACATGTGCGCTACGCAGCTGAACAAGGGCTAAGAATATCTTTTGCTGCTGAGGATGCTAGCCGAGCAGACGCTGATTTTTTGGCTGAGTGCATCAATGCACTATCGCCCTATATCGAACAGTTTTTACTCTGCGATACGGTCGGCATCTTGACCCCCAAGAGTACGACCGTATGGATTAAACGCCTGTTGAAAGGCACCTGTGGCGTGCCGCTGTCTGTCCATTTTCATAACGATATGGGACTGGCATTAGAAAATACTATTCAAGCAGTGCGAGCGGGCGCTACAGGCGTTTCGGGGACGTTCGGTGGGGTGGGTGAACGAGCGGGCAATGCGCCACTTGAGCAGGTGTTGAAGGGATTGCGATCGCGTTTTGGCTGGGAGGTTGCTGGCATAGACTACGACGCTTTAGACCGAGTCGTTGGCTACTTGCACACCCACGGACATCGGCCCCATGCCCCTTATTCGGCTCAAGCTCAGCGCCACGAATCGGGGATTCACGTCAGCGCGCTGCTACGCGATCCCAAAAGCTACAGTATCTTTCCCCACCATCAGCTGGAGGTTTGGTTTGGCAAGGGCAGTGGCGCTAGCAACTTTCGATATCTGTTTGAGCGATATCTGCATCAGTCTCTGCCTCAGTGCGAATATGAGCGGCTAAGAGCGATTGTGAAGGCGATCGCCATCGAAGAAAAGCGATCTTTTTCGGTAGAAGATATGCTGACTTTGATTGAGCAGAGGCATCTAATCCCTTCTCATGGAACTATAGATGGAACTCTAGAAAGCTCCCGAGAAACTCAAAGGCATAGGGTGATGAGCTGATGTGATCAGCCAATAGCGCCACGCTTTCTAAGCGTCAGCTAGCTTGAGGGATAGCTCTGACTCTTGTAAGATTAGGTCATTGCCTGAAAGCGTTGCTAAGAGAGTTGCAGCCGCTAAAAAATTGACCTACCAGAAAAGTACTAACCAACAGACATCAAACAAGAAAGGATGTACTCGGGCGTTTTCAAGCGGCCTCTAAGCAGCCCGTCCACGACCTGGTTGAAAAAGGTATCGCTAACGGAGATCTGCGAGCTGACCCAGATCCTGGTCTAGCGACGTTTATGATTTTGACAGCTGGAGAGAACCTACGGTACTTCATCCCTGAGAAGCTGGAGATGGACACCAAAAAGCTAACGGAGAGCGTTGATTTAGATTTAGATATGCAGGGAATAGAGCGTATTTACGATGGTTTGATTCAGGTTTTAGAGCGAGGGATAGGCAGCGCTGTTTAGGAGTATAGCTAATCACTCTATTGGAGAATCAACTGATGAAATCAATTGCGACGTTCTTAATGTTTGTGGGAGAGCAGGCTGGCAAAGCTGAGGAAGCCATTACCTTCTATACTTCGCTGTTTAGAAACTCAAAAATCATCAGTATCGAGCGATATGGCGCGGATGGGAACGAACCAGAGGGGTCAGTCAAAGTCGCAAAATTTACGCTCAACGGTGTAGAGCATATGGCAATAGATAGCCATATAGAACATCAATTCACATTCACGCCTGCAATGTCACTGTTCGTAGAGTGCGAATCAATGGAAGAACTTGAAAAACTGCACCAGGCGCTGAGCGATCACGGTTCAGAACTTATGCCCCTAGACGATTACGGCTTTAGTAAGCAGTTCAGCTGGGTTAGCGATCGCTATGGAGTTTCCTGGCAACTAAATCTTGCCTGATGGCTCCGAAGACGGTTTCTCATAAGAAGCCAACCATTCTGGCGATCAGTATTACATCTGTCGATGGCATCCGCTAGTTAGCCACTTTATATCCTTAGGTTAGTAACGACTACTTTCGCGTACTAGTTCTTGATGAGCCAGCCAGTTGGGCATATAACTTCGTCGGCAACAATTTCGACGCGAGGTAAATCAGCAACCGCTATGGACAGTGTAGTATCCGATTCACATATAACAGCTTCAGTAAACAGCTCACCATATTCTGTCTCGATTAAACGGACAACCCCTATCGAGCTTGGTAGGTCATCATGCTGACTGAGTGCGTATTGAACCGTAATATCGTTTCTACTATCTTGTGAAATACCAAGCTCATACAGGTGGTCGCTTGAGATGCCTAATCCAAGCGAAGCTACATCTGTTGCGAACTCACTGTTTTCTAAGTAGTAAGCTTGCTGGGCTCTACTCATAGAATCGGCAAAAACTCGACTGGTTGATTTTCTAGATTCTTCTTTCGCATTAGCCTGATTTTCAGCGTACCACTCAAACATCTCCTCTGTACTTTTCCAAGCATCATCAAAGTTAGCCGTAGATAGCGCAGGTAGCTCAGCGTTTGATAGGGTCGCATAGTCATAAGTTGCGCTGCGAGCGTTTTTGTTAGTGAGAACCGCATAGCTCAGGTCTACGCCGGTCAAGTTAGCGTCAGACAAATCGGCACCTTGTAGATTAGCGCCTCGTAGCGAGAGTGCAGGAAAATATTGCTGTGAATAAGAAGGGTAGAAGAAAGTTAGTAGTGCTTCATATTCGCCTTCTACATTACCGCACAGATAGTCTAGGTCTTCGTCTAGCCAATTAGCTACTATGCTACGCAGCTCTAAATCGTATTCGCACCACTCTGAAGATATCCGGAAGCCTACTAGCTCAGCCACGCAGTCATCGATATCTGATTGAGCTTCATCTTCACTACTGCTGTATATATCTGAGATGCTACAAAAGAACAGGGACGAGATATTCGAGAGGTTCGCATTCTCAAGATCTGCGCCCGTTAGGTCGCTGCTACGGAAGAAAGCGTTACTCAAGTCAGCGTTAGATAAGTTTGAGCGAATGAATCGAACGTTGGAGAACCGGGTACCCCTAAAATTTGCCCCCTCAAGGTTTGCATCCGTCAAGTCTAGCTGGCTTAGCGTTGTATCGCTCAGGTCACAGCCGGGTCAATCGCCTGTGCTGAGTAGCTGGCGCATGTGGTCTGGGTTTTCAGCGCGGGCGATCGCACTCACAAATACAGTCGCGACAGCGAGTGGAACAGCCGTTAAGAGTTGTTTCCTAATATTCGATTAGGATATTTACTTCTGAACGTCTCTTCACTCCAGACTTCCCGTAGAACGCATGTAAAATAGGGTTGCGATCTTCTAAGAGGCGAATGTCAGTGGCACATTCATTCATCTTCTACAAGAACTGGAGAGAGGTGCCGCCGAGAGATGCGATCGTGAATAACGTCGTCTTCTATCAGCGCTATTAGCTGACGAGTTTGTTCTACGTCGCTAACAAGATTTAGAATGTTGGACACTTTTTGCTCGTACTGCGTCTCAATTAGCTCAGGTATAGCGTTTTCGCTAGCCCGCAAATGGTAGTGCGCGGCAGACTCAACATATTCGCGAAAGATAGGATCTTCGGTGAAATCCGGCGTTTGGACTATTCTCATCGCTCGCGCTGCTGTATCAAAGTCAATATCAGGACTTTCTACATTTTGATAGTTAAGAATGATCGTATCTACTTGATGTACTGGCGATTCAATCATGTCAAAAATCTGCCAAGCAACAGATTCTTCGTCTGTGTGCAAAAAATCTCCTACCAGATGAACGAGGTTTATCTGATCTCTGAACAAGGGTGCAAGTTCTAAAACGCTGTCTATAGCGATTCTCAGTTGAGTGAGGTACAGTAGCAACAATGAGCAAACCAGTGCTCGATATCAGTCAACGAGACCGCGTCGAAAGCTTGTGTGATGGCCTCATCCAACGTTTTGTAGGTCCGTGCTGCGGTTGAGCGAA
>JBCCOH010000015.1:0-59312 GCA_039111275.1 Cyanobacteria bacterium P01_D01_bin.1
CTCGGGTAGCATTGGCCTATTCTTTGGCGTCGTCCCGGCCAGGCAAGCCGCAAAGCTAGACCCAATTGTGGCATTGCGCAGCGCGTAGGAAGGAAGATGCGTATGAGTAAGCTGGTATGGGTGTTAATTAGTTCAAAGACGTTAGCGAAATGGTTCCAGGACGACATGGTTCAAGAACGACTATGGCTCAATTGCCAAACTTTTTAATTATTGGTGCGCCGAAGGCCGGATCAACAAGTCTCTGGAACGAGCTGCGCCAGCATCCCGATGTTTTTTTAACCAGTGTCAAGGAGCCTAACTTTTTCTGCATAAATAGCGCTAATTATCAAGATTGGTCGTGGTACACGTCTTTGTTTAGAGGCGGAGTCGGAAAAACTGCGATTGGGGAAGCGAGTGTTGCCTATTCGCTCGTCGAACGAAATCCAACAACGCCAGCATTAATTGCTCAGCACTTGCCTAATATCCGTTTAATCTATATCGTGCGGCATCCCCTACAGCGCATTGAGTCTGCTTGGCTACATCATATCTGCATGAGAAACCCCATTCCAAGTGACTTTAGTCAGGCGGTACGAGAGTTTCGTCCTTTGATTGAAGGCACGCTGTACAGCCGCAATCTGGGAGAATATCGGCGCTATTTTGCAGACGAGCAAATTTTGGTGCTGTTTTTAGAAGATTTTCAAGCAAATCCCCGACAGGTGTTAGAGAGATGCGATCGCTTCTTGGGTGTCAATCCAGATGCGCGAATATCTCGTACGGCTACGCCACAAAACGTCTCTGCTCAAAGATACATTGAAAGCGAACTGCTAAGAAAGCTGCGGCGCCTACCAGGGGCAGAACTGGTTGGTAAGCTTACTCCGACCATACTCAGGCACTTGCTCCAAAAGACAGGAACTTCCCTGCCACCTCGTCCTCAGTGGGATACTGGTACGCGGCAGTGGGCACTCGAGCAGGTTGGAACAGACGCCCAATCTATCCTTGCTTATGCTGGAAAGCCATCAGATTTTTGGGACTTCAACTTTTGGGACTTTAATAAATAGCGTAATTCTTCCATCAACCCACAGATTCATCGTTCATATCTCTGACTTATCCTTCCAAGTATGTCTCCTCTGATTCAATTTCGTGATATTGCCAAGGTCTATGGTTTGGGTAACACCGAAGTTCGCGCACTGTGGGATGTGGATATGACGATTAATCGCGGTGAGTACTGCTCAATTATGGGACCGTCAGGATCAGGGAAGTCTACAGCGATGAATATGATCGGCTGTCTCGATCAGCCAACCAAAGGAGAGTATTTCTTTGATGGTCAAGATGTTGCCAAGCTAGCTGAAGATGAACTAGCCCATATTCGCAACCGCAAGATTGGCTTCGTATTTCAACAGTTTCATCTATTGCCGCACCTGACAGCGCTAGAGAACGTAGAACAGCCGATGATGTACGCTGGCATTTCAAGTACTCAAAGAAAGCAGCGCTCTGCTGAAGCGCTAGAACGGGTGGGTCTGGGCAATCGACTCAACAACAGACCGAATCAGCTATCAGGAGGGCAGCAGCAACGGGTTGCGATCGCTCGCGCCATTGTTAACACGCCCCTGCTCATCCTCGCCGACGAACCAACTGGGGCCCTAGATACCCAAACGACACAGGACGTAATTGACATTTTTTCTGATCTGAATAAAAGCGGCATCACCGTTGTGATGGTCACTCATGAGCCAGAGGTAGCGAGGCTAACTAACCGAGTGATCTGGTTTCGAGATGGGGAGGTGCTCGATCCTTATTTAGACCCGGCAGACATAGCAAGCGTGACAGCAGTGCCCACGTAGCAAAGTTTATAGGTGATTGTGGATAGGGTGATGTAGCATATCTATAATTCAGTGCTGGTGCGTAGCCTTTTGTATAGATAGTTACTTCGATGGGTGTCAGGTGATTCTACTCTAGGCAAGATCGATAGTGCTTTTCGGTAGGATGCTCCGGCATGGCACTTTGAGGCAGTTCTTTGGTTGTACGAAACGATGGCTAGATCAGAGCTTAGACGCACAGCAATCGCGATAGTGGCATCGATAGGTCTTGGTGTTAGTCCATTGCTGCACAGGGCTAGTAAAAGCGAAGAGTACAGATCATTTGAAAAAGAAGCCGCGTCCGCGCAGACTGAGACTATGCTGGCTGAGACTACGCTGGCTACTGAGGCGATCGCAGAAGGCATTCGCTTTATCCGCAGTGACAACATCTCCTCTGCAATCGGCTCTTTTCAAAAGGCGGTGAGTCTAGACCCTTCATCGGTTGCTGCTCACTACAACTTAGGGCTGGCGCTTCGCCAAGACGAGCAGCTACAGGCGGCTGCCAGTTCATTTTGGGAAGCTATTCAAGCCGATCCGACTTTCGTTTTAGGCTACGTCAACTTGGGCGCGGCTTTGCTAGAAGGCGACAACCTTAACCAGGCAAAAGACTACCTGCAACGTGCCCTTGAACTAGATCCTGAGCTAGGCATCGCCCACTACAATATGGGTCTATTGCACAAAAGGGAAGGCAATCTAGCAGATGCCTTTGCTGCCTTTAATCAAGGACTCGCACAGCCCGCGTCTGCTGCCAAATCGCACTATCAAATTGGACTGATCTATCTGGGCCAACAGCATTATAGCAATGCCCAAAAAGCGTTTGAAAACGCGCTCAAACTAGATGAAAACTATACAGAAGCCCACTACAATCTAGGCGTCGCCTTCGTTCGGCAGAGTAGCCCAGTCACTGCAATCATTGCCTTCGACAATGCCATCAGACGGCAGCCGGACTTTGGCCATGCGTATTACGCCAAAGCGCTAGCCCTAGCGGATCTCCAGCGCTATGAGGAAGCCAAAGAAACACTGAGCACAGCTAGCAACATATATCTCACCCAGGGAAATGCACAGTGGGCAACTATTGCCCAGCATCAGCTCACTTTTATTGAAAACTTGCAAACCCAGTCTTAGCGGATCTGTTTAGTGGCCAACACCGACAGCCAGAACCTACTGCTAGCGACCTACTGCCAGCAATCGACGCCCAAAAGAGAGAAGCGCCGATAGAACTGTCACAGTTTGTTTGTTTGGAGCAGTCTGGCCAGGCTAGCTTAATGCCTGTATAGCCTCAAGGCTACAGATGTATATGTCGGTAGTTCTGCTTTGCAGAAGGCTACTGCTAGAACCATCTGTTGTACTATGTTTTCTTCTCGATTTCGTTCCTTTCTTGTGATCGCACTTACTGTCACTTTCCTCGTCCTTTGGTCAGGATTCCGCTCACCACTGCTAGCCAACTATGACCGTGGCTACCCAGGATACGGTACTGGCTTTGATGGGTTCGACAATCATGGCCGCTATCGTTTGACAGAGCGCAGACACGGCTATTTCACTTTTGGCATAGACGGCCGCGACGGCCGCGATGGCAGAAATGGCCGCTCAGGGCAAAATCAAGCCGACGCAACAATCAACTTGATTTCAACACCTGTCGATGCTTTCTACGATCTATCAGGCGCTGAAGGCGAGCCCGGAGAGAACGGTGCAAGCGGTGAATTTGCTCGTAGCTGCCGTATTCCCTATCGCCCCGCTTACTCGTTAGTTGGTGCAGATGGCGGTGACGGCGGCGACGGCGGTGACGGCGGTGACGGCGGCAATGGCAGCGATATCTCAGTTTATTACGATGATGTGACGGCGCTAAAACAAGTAGGAATCAAGAACTCGGGTGGTAGAGGAGGGCGTTCGGGACAAGGAGACTTGGGTGCAGAGGGCTGTGAATGCATTGAGCCTGCCTGGGTAGTGAAATTCTGTGAGTGGGAAGTTTGGCGGCGACGTGATATCGAAGGGTCTACAGATGGGCAGACCGAAGGGGCATGGGAATATGCCTCTAGGAAAACAGTGCCTTGTACAGGGGTTAGAAATGTGGATGTGCGAGAGTATGTCCCGCAAATAGAAAGCCGTGACTATGTTCCTGCTGGCCATTTGATATACGCTAATGACTATCATTACGATCTGCGCTACGGAGGCGTTTCACAAACTAAGAGATTCAGCTGCGAGGATGGCGATCGCGGTCAAACAGGGACAGACGGAAGCAACGGGGCGGATGGTCGCTACGGCAGCTTTAGGCTAATCCCGCGCGCCGAAATTCCTCAAGAGAGAACTGAATACAGTGGTACGCTCGCCACACAGCTAGATCAAACGGTAGAGCTAGTCAAAAACATTTGGGAGCAAAGAACAGGACTCAGAGCGCTATTAAATCCGGCTTCTAATACGCCTGATAGCTATACCTATCTCAAGTCTACCGAAAGGCCCAAGTATCGGCTGGAGTGGGCTGCAAACGAATCACCAAAAGATCTAGGGGTGGCTGATGTCAATACTAAGGTCTTGGCTGAGTCAGTAGGCGATCGCGCTACGCTGACTTTTGATATTCCTGGAACGCTCGACTACACCTTGAGCGAGCACTCAGGCGTTCAAGTTGCCAGCATCACAGGTGGATTCTCTCCGAATCGAGTAAGCTCTTTTGAGATAGAGAGCGTATTTGCCAAAGTAGGAGAAAGTAAACTCACATTAGTAGATAAAGGAGATTTACGTAACTTACTACCTCAGACAAAGATTGAGGTTTGGCTATTGACCAAGCAATCAGCCAGTGGGCTAACGACTGAATCCTATCAGCCTCGGCACAACGCCACTTTCTACATTAGAAAAGGAACAGCCCCGATTGAGATAGGTAATCTTGATATTGTTGACAACCTATACACTTTCGATCTAGGCAAGCGATTTAGAGCCTGGCTACAGTCAGGCTACGATGCGATGTACAAAGTTGAGATTCAACAAACTACCAACAGTGGCGCATTGTATACACAGACCGAAGAAATCCCCTTTCAGGTTGAACCGTAGTACCACAAAGCTATGAGCAGTTAAACAGTACGCTGCGATATCTAGCGTAGCGACAGTTCGCCAAGCGTTTATAAAGATGAACTTATCGCTAAATTTGGCGCAAAACAGAGCTTTCTAGGTAAATGCATCGGTATTAATCTATACGCGCTCTTGTTAGGTTGCAAGGAGTCTCGCGCATCTCTGACCGATTCTAGAGCATGAGACCTTAACTTTTCAGTTTCAGTTCTTTGCACAGCTTTCGTAAAAGAAATGGTCCAGTTCAATCTCTCATACGATCAAAATATTAGCCTCGAACAGCGCATTGCTTACGAAGTCGCCGCTAATATTCTAAAGAGCTTTTTGACCGACGATGCGACTGTAGATATTCATTTCGTTAGCACCAGTGACCTCGACGGCGGCAACGCGGTCGGTGGTGCGGTGCCTATCTTTCATAGAGTCAACTATGGCATCCTCAGTGCATATATTGCTCAAGATGCGTCCAGCTACATTGACGACCAGTCTGTTATACATCTACAAACTGGCAACACCATAGACCTGAGTGCCTATGGCGAAGTCATAGACGGCAATACCGAGATTTTGCTCACGACTGCGCAAGCTGAAGCGCTAGGTCTAGACGAAGCTTTGCAGCTAGAAAATGGTGGGCTCTGGGACAGAGATATCGTCCATACAACGGGCTTAGACGGCTATATCCTTGTCAATCAAGACTTTGAGTGGAATAACGATGTCTTGCGTACAGACGACGCGCCTGAAGGCACACTCGATTCGCTCAGCATGGCACTGCATGAAATGCTACACATCATGGGCTTTGTCAGCGGTATCGACGGCACTATCGAGTTCAATCAGCTCTTCTCTGGTCAAACTGAAGTAACTGGAACCACCCTCTTAGACCTCTTCCGCTACAGCAGTGAGAGTCGCGCTATCGAGAACCCCGACGGTAGCGTTAGCACGATTACTGAAGGTGAAGCGGCGTATCTATCAGCAGATGGAGGACTGAGTAACTTAGGAGACTTTGCCACAGGTCAGAGCGGTGATGGCTATCAGGCTAGTCATTGGCAACGGATGCAGGTAGCGCTCGGCATCATGGACCCGACGCTCGCTTTTCAAGAACGGCTGTCTATGTCAGAGCGAGACTTACAGGCGCTAGATCTGCTTGGCTGGAATGTAGACTACAGCGTGCTAGACAACGGTCTGGACATGGAGGCACTGCTGCTACAGGCAGAGCAGACTGTTGCCGTTCGCCTCGGGCTAGATAGCACAGCGCTGACTGAGCATAGAGTAGCGGGCGATGCCTACACAATGGGCTTTAGCGAGTGGTGGGCACTGTTTGAAGACCAGATTATTGAGATGGGCTTCAGCGAGTGGTGGCAGGTACTCGAGGTCGGCTATGACAAATGGATGCAACAACAAGAGAACCCTGATGCACTGCTACAGATGGGCTTTAGCGAGTGGTGGCAGTCGTTCGAGGCAACCATCATCGGGATGGGCTTTAGCGAGTGGTGGCAAACCTTTGAGACCAACATGCTAACCATGGGCTTTAGCGAGTGGTGGCAGGTGCTGGAGATGGGCTTCAGCGAGTGGTGGCAGCAGCTAGAAACCTATTTTTCTGTTCTAGAGAAAACTGAGGGGACGAGCCCAGAGAACAAGCTGGTCGCCGACGGCGGTGTACGTGGACGAAAAGCCAAGGTCTTCAGAGGCGGAGATAACGACAACATCATTGCTGGCGATGAGAAGCAAGACCGAATCAAAGCGGGCGATGGCGATGACCTAGTTGATGGCAAGGCGGGTCATGACGTTATCTGGGGTGAAGCGGGCCGTGACATGCTTTATGGTCAGAACGGCAACGATTTGCTCTATGGCGGTGATGATAACGACCTACTGCTAGGCGAGGCGGGTGACGATAGGCTACATGGCGGAGCGGGTGATGACATTGTCAGCGGCGGCAGCGGCGACGATATCGTCGCAGGTGGTGAAGGCAAAGATAACCTCAAAGGCGGTTGGGGCCGTGACGTGCTCGATGGGGATGACGGTAATGACCTGCTAAAAGGTGAAGCAGATAGCGATGTCCTCATCGGCGGCGAGGGCCGCGACCAAGTGCATGGCGGTGGGGGTAACGACGTCATCTACGGCGATGCTTACCAGGGTTCTGGAAATCTGAGGGCTCTGAGAAGGCAGCTACAGGAACAGGCAGAAACTGGCAGCAATAGCACTTCAGAGACGGCTTCATCTAAGACAGCTACTTCCAACCCTATCTGGGTAGAAGCCGAAAGCATGACGCTATCAGGTGACGCATTCATTCATACCACTTGGAATAATGATTCTGGTAATAGTGTCAAGACCACAGGCTCGTCAACCTCGTCAACCATTTTTTCTGGGTCTTCAGGGAACTACATGGCGGTGGTACGCTACTTTGATAAGGCTGGTGGTGCTGGCAGGCTAGACTTTGGTCTAGATGGCACGTCTCTCAACAGCTTCGATTTGGACCAAGAAACAGACCATTACTACACCCGCACGATTGCGCAGAACATTACCTTGAATACGGGGGATGAATTCGCTGTAACTGCTACAAGTGACGGTGCTGACGAGGCGGCTTTCGACTACATAGAGTTCATTCCGCTCGATAGTTTGCTTGAGACACCGCTAGAGCAGGTGTCAAGTAGCAGCGTTTCAGTTTCAACCGCTTCAACAACTTCTTCAGATGGGACAGTTAGCACCTCAGCTACAACAACAGAAGCTACGTTTCGGTTAGAAGCCGAGGCTATGTCGTTAGTGGGCGACTACTACATAGAATCTAACAACGCAGCTTCTGGAGGCAGCCTGATCGCAGTCAGCAACCAAGGGCAAGGCAAAGCGCTGAGTACCTTTTCTGGAGAAGCTGGATACTACAACATTGTAGTTGGCTACTACGACGAAAGCGATGAAGGCATCGGTCAGCTTTCTGCCGCGCTCAACAACATAGAACTAGATGCTTGGTCGCTAAATCAAAATCTTGGAAGTATCTTAGCAAATGCGCAAACATTCACCACGCGGACGGTGGCCAGCACCGTCTTTCTTCGAGATGGAGACATCTTTGAGCTGACTGGTCGCAGAGGAGAAGGTAGCAGCAGCGATGAGCTAGCCCGCGTCGACTATATTGACTTTGTGAAAGTCAATTTTTCAGAATCTACGCAAGCGAGTGAATCAACCGCCACAAACAACACCCTAATAGATGATGAACTAGTTGCTCATTGGACGTTTGATGATACGAATGGCACAGTCGTCAGTGATACGACAACTGTTCATAATGCTACAGTCATCAACTCTTCAGTAAATAATAACCGCTGGGTAGAAGGGAATTTAGAGGGTGCCATTAGCCTTGACGGCGTTGATGATTATGTGGCTGTTGCGGACAGCGATGCTATCAATCTGGAGACCAACGCTCAGCGGACAGTGAGTCTCTGGTTCAAGGCTGATGATAAGAACACTAGTGAGCATAAGCAGGTTCTCTACGAAGAAGGAGGCGGCACTCGCGGTTTGAACATTTATATCCACGACGGTCGACTGTATGCGGGCGGGTGGAATCTTCCTAGCAATCAGAGTAATTGGGCAGGCACTTACCTACAGACTGGCGATATTGTCTCAGGGCGATGGCACCACGTGACGCTGGTGCTAGACGGTGATGAGCAAGTGCGCGATGGCGCATTCACAGCCTATCTAGATGGAGTACGGTTTGGGAGCGGAGAAGGTTCTCAACTCTGGAGGCGTAGTGGTAACGTCGGCTTTGGTGCGGTTAATGACGGTACGCGATTTCACGATGGGACAAGTGGCAGTACTGGCAGCAATGCTTTTGCAGGTAGCCTGGATGAGGCTCGCATTTACAACCGAGCCTTAGAAGATGCTGAGATAGCTTTGCTGGTAGGCCGGGATAATGATTTCCTTCAGGGCGGTGCTGGTAACGACACCATCTACGGTGGGGAAGGTGACGACACTATCTACGGAGAATCCGCTAGCAATGCCATCAGCAGCATTCTAAAGGGTTCACACACCTACAACGGTCATACTTATCTCTTTAGTCAGGCTGGTACTTGGCAAGAAGCACAAGCCGAAGCTAGACAACTAGGTGGAAACTTAGTGACGATTAATGATGCTGAAGAAGAAGCCTGGATACGTGAAGTCTTTAGTGACTCTGAGCGGCTGTGGACTGGAATTAACGATGCTGCTGCGGAAGGAGAATTTGAATGGATCAGTGGTGAGACAGTTACCTACACTAACTGGGCGCAGGGGCAACCAGACGACTACCAGGGCAATCAGGATTACGGCACCATCAACTACTACAACCATTGGGATGATGACACCGATAATGCGGTGTTTCGCGGCATTGTTGAAATTGATACAGCTGATAACGATGTTCTAGTGGGTGGCAGTGGTCATGACACTATCTATGGCAATAGCGGTGACGACGTTCTATATGGTGATAGCCCTAGTGAAACATTATCTCCTCTTATGGTCGAGGCTGAAGATTTCAGTTTAGGTGGAGGCTACTTTGTAGAAGCTTTGGATGGAGTATCTAGAGGCAACGTCATCCGGACTGATACGACCGGTACTGCAAATCTCTCTTTCACTGGAGATAATGGCCTATACGATATTGTGGTCCACTACTACGACGAGAATGATGGAAGTTCCACTTTGGCTCTGAACGTCAATGGTGCGGAGGCTGACAGCTGGTCTTTAAATCAGAACAACAGTGATTCGCATATCTTTTCAGACAGTCGCACAATTTCTGGCGTCAGCCTAAGTACATTGAATACGATTCAACTGACCGCAGTAGCCAACAACGGTGAATTCGCTCGTATTGACTACGTTGAGTTTATCCCAACCACTGAGCCAAGTCCGAGCGCCTCTATGACGAATGATGAGTTCTACAATGACAGCGGAAATGATTATCTCTACGGCGGAATCGGTAGCGATGTGCTAGAAGGTGGTGCTGGCAATGATGTCTTAGATGGAAGCGATGAGATCGCTGCCGGCTACTTCGAGAAAGACATTCTAGGCGGTGGGCTGGGCGCTGATACTTTCGTTGTGGGCAATGCAGACCAAGCTTATTATGTGGGTGGAGGCGACCGGGACTTTGTTCTAATCAAAGATTTCAATGCTGCTGAAGATGTTGTTCAACTGCACGGCTCGGCAGATGACTACACTCGGCAACAAGAAGGAAACGATACGTATCTTTCTTATCAAGGCGATACTTCAGATCTGGTCGCTGTCTTTGAGAACACCAGCAGCGTCAGTCTGAATGTTGGATTTGTCTTCGTTTAGTGCTTTCAACGCTAGCGCGATCCTGATAAATCAACGCTAGCGCGATCGCACGTCAAAAGCATCTCTTAGTCCATCGCCTAAATAGTTCACGCTCAGCACGGTTAAAAAGATCGCCAAGCCAGGTGCGATGACTAGATAGGGCGCACTTGAGACATAGTTTTGAGCGTCGAATAGCATGCGCCCCCAGGTCGGCACATCGGGGGGAAAGCCAATGCCTAGAAAGCTAAGCGTCGATTCTGTAATGATGGCATTGCCGACGCCTAGAGTGGCGGCTACAATCACTGGCCCGATGACATTGGGCAAAATGTGTTGCCATACAATTCGCACTGGATGAGCGCCTAGCGATTTGGCTGCTTGAACAAATGTTTGTTCTTTTACCGATAGGAATCCGGCTCGGACTAGGCGCGCAGTGGACATCCAAGTCAGACCGCCAATGACTAGAACAATGAGGACAAAGATTCCAAGTTCTGGCCCTACTAAGTTGCGTACGGGTTCGCGAAACAAATATATAACTAACAACAACAGCGGTAGCTGCGGCAGCGATAAGAATAAATCGGTGAGCCGCATTAATAGATTGTCAATCAGTCCGCCGCAAAACCCTGCGACCATTCCAACTAGAGTCCCTAGAAAGATTGATACCAGCATAGCCATGACGCCTACGGCTATGCTGACTCGTCCACCCCACAACAATCGTGCTAGCTGATCTTGACCCAGATCGTTAGTACCCAGAGGATGTTGCCAACTAGGAACGCTTGTCGCTCTGGCAAAGTCAATTTCGCCATATGAGGCTGAATATAGTGTCGGGCCAACGAAAACTGCGAGGCTGAAGATCAACAGAACTGCTGCGCTGATGATGGCGGGGCGATCACGTCGAAATCGCTGCCAAGTGCCCAGTAATCGAATAGGCACAGTCTTTTTCATTCCCCATCCTCCGCGGCAATTCCCAGCGCTGGCTGATAGATCTGCTGATACCAAATGGCCTGACTGTTAGCGCTGATGCTGCCTCTAGGCGGGAAAGCGGCGTACTTCAATCTACTATCGAATCGGACATGTAGCCAAGGGACGCCGTGACCGTGGGTGTTGCACCATACAGAGTCCTGGTGGGCGATCGCTTCCATGCATATCTCGCCAACCTGCTGCCAGAGCGCGTGCATTATGTTGGAATTTGCCGTTCTACAGAAAGCTGCTATGTGTCCATAGTCACCAGTTGGTCGAGGAATTAGCAATTGCGCATCGCCGGAGAAATTTGCAAACGTAGCTGTGAGCTCGGCGGGTGAAAGATTTTGTAAGTAGGGCTGAAAGTCGGTTGGGTCGGCGGGGCGAAAGGTGGCAGGGAAGGCAATTGCAAAAAAAGGATGGCTCCGCGCTGTGTAGGGATGAATTGGTACTGGCTTCCATTCAAAATCAAAATCCAGCTCGGCCCAGGTCTGATTCCACCGCTCACGGAAATCCGTCTGAGCAATTAAGGCCTGAGCGATTTGAACCCAGGTGAAGGGAATTCCCTCATCATCACCAAAGGTAATCAAAGCAGCCTGTCTGTCTGCAACTTCGGTAATAGTTTGGTGGACCGTTGCTTTTTGGATTGTCTGCGTTGATACCTGAAGCATAGATCCGCTGCTAATCCATCTCAGTGAATGTAACACACGGGAAGAGATGACTACTCTGCGAGAAGAACGAAGCTCTACGACTCCGCTCAGCTACCAACTAAGGAGCCTATACTTTGCTTTCTAGGGACTTTAGGTATTCTGTGTTGACACCGGATTCTCGGACTAGGGCGATCTTCCCGGTTCGGGCAATTTCTATAATGCCGAAGGGTTTTAGCATTTGTTCGATAGCGACTAGCTTGCCTGGATCGCCGACGACTTCTACAGTAAGTGATTCTTTAGAGACATCGACTACTCTAGCTCTAAATATCTGAGCTAGGCCGACAGCTTCTGCGCGGTTGTTGCTATCAGCTTTTATTTTCATCAGCATCAGCTCTCGCTCAACGCTCGGAGTCTCGGTAATGTCTTGAACCTTGAGCACATTTATTAGTTTGTATAGCTGCTTGGTGAGCTGTTCGATCACCAAATCGTCGCCGGGCACAACCATCGTGATCCGAGAGATACCGGCTTCTTCGGCAGGGCCTACTGCTAGGCTCTCAATATTAAAACCGCGTCTGGCGAACAAGCCCGCGATACGAGTTAGAACGCCTGATTCGTCTTCGACTAGAACAGAAAGCGTGTGCTTCATAGGAAAGATGAACGATGAATGATGAAGGATGAACGGCGTATGATAGGTCAGGGATTCGGAGGTGCTGGGTTTGGGGCGATGGGGGGAAGGCCAGGGTTGGGGCTGCCGGTGGTGGGATTGGGGATGATTTGAATGTCGTCGCCGATGGCGGGGTTGCCGGGGGTAAGGTCCGGGCTAGGGGCTGGATTTGTAGTGGGGGGTTGGGGTGTTGGCGTGCCGAGGGGGTTGTTGGGATCTCTGCCTTGGGTGGGATCTAGCGAGGCGTCGTTGGGTAGGGTGGCTAGAGCGACGCGATCGCCCCCCACAGAGCGGAGCAAATCGAGCACTTTAACAACTGATTCGTAGCGTGCACTGCTAGAGGCGTAGAGCACGATGGTGCCGTTGGGGGCAATTTCTTGGTGCTTTACGAGGATGCTGTAAAGATCTTGGAGCTGGACAGGGGTAGCGTCGATATAAATTTGACCGATGCTGTCGATGCTGACGTAGAGACGATCGAGGCTGCTGCCCGAGATTGGGACGCTGTTATCGACCGAGGGGAGCGCTAGATCGATTACCTGCTGCCGCGTTAGACCAACTGCTGCCAGGATGAAGAAGGTGAGGATGCAAAAAATTACATCGATCATTGGCAGAATGTTGATCTGGACATCTGACTCGCGATTGTTGAGGTCGACTTTCATAAAATAAACAGGTCTCTAAGAAGAGAAGAAGGGGATTAGAAAGTAGGTGGCGGCGTTGGTGTGGGCTCGGGCCCAGTTGGTCCAGGGAGATCGACTACGGGAGAGGGTGGTGAGTTGGAGAGGTTTTCGGTAAGCGAGCTGGGTTTGCCGTCGGTGTAGGCCCATGCCTGGCGATAGAGCAGCTCTAGTTCGTTACCAGAGAGCTGAAATACTTTGGCTTGACCGAAGACAAAACCTTGAAACAGGCGGTAGAAGGCTAGGCTGATGATGGCAATGACTAGGCCAGCAGCGGTGCTGATTAGGGCTTCACCGATGCCGAGGGCAGTGCCTGCTGTGGCATCGCCAACGCCAAGCGTATTGAGATCGATAGAGCCCAGAGAGTTGATTAGGCCGACAACAGTGCCAAGTAGGCCGAGCAAGGGGGCGATCGCAATCACAGCCTCGAGGACTTTTTCGCCTCGGCGCATGATGGCCAGTTCTTCGTTAGCGGAGGTTTCTAGAGCTAGCTTAAAGACTTCGGGAGCAGGGTCTTTGAGCTTGAGTGCGGAAAACAGAAATCGGCCCATTGGCAGCCGATTGGCAGATTGGGCGATTTGGGTGGCGTTGGTCCACTCTCTGCGTGCAGATTCTAGAACGCGTCCGGCGACTTCTCTCTCGCGGGTTAGGATCTTGGACCAGAACCAAATGCGCTCCATAATGGTGCCCAAGGCCAAAATCGACAAAAAGAGCAGGGGCCACATGGCAATGCCACCCTGCCTGAATAATTCCGAGAATTCCACGCTCGCCTCCTAATCCTAGTCACTCCGCACATGCTCGGCCCAACGATTCTAGCGCTAGGCTACGGTTTTTACTGAGTCATATTTTCTGCCCTAGTTTAGTGCATCGCGGTGTACAGTGCATCTTTGTATACCGTTCATCTGCCGCTTATTTGCTGTTCGTTGTGGCGGTCACATCAGGTCTAAGTGGCTGTCACAGCATGTCTAAGATTTCATTGGCAGCGCGATCACACACGCCCGGTTCTCCCATGGCTCGTTTCATGCCTGCATAGCCATCAATCATTTGCTGCCTCTTCTTAGAGTTCAAGAGCAGTTCTAAGGCGGCATCTCCAATTGCTTCTGGGGTCGCAGCCCACTGCAGGAGTTCTGGCACAATAGGCCGATTTTCCATCAGGTTTACGGGCGAAACGTAGTCTCCGGTGAAGCGGACGACGTACTTAGCTACTAGCGCGGTCAGATTGCTAAGACGATACATCACCACTTGCGGAACGTTCATCAAGGCAACTTCTAGGTTAGCGGTGCCGGATTTGTTGATGACGACATCTGCGGCTGCGATCGCCTGCTGCCCTGCGTTCTTTTCAATCAGCTGCGCGTTTAGGCCATAGTGATTGGCGCATAGCGCTATCTCTGCTTTAAAGTCTAGCAGAGACATAGGGATGAGGAACTGTACTCCTGGCTGCTGCGTTTGAATACGCGCTGCAGCTGCAAACATGACTGGCATAATGTAGCGCAGCTCTTGCTGGCGAGAGGCAGGGAGTAGAGTGATAATCTGGGCGTCTTCTGCAATCTCTAGCGCTGAGCGGGCCGCGGCTTTTGGGATTGGCTCTGCCAAGCTATCGACTAGCGGATGTCCTACCCACTGCACATTCGCGCCTGCTCGCCGATAGTATGTGGCTTCTTCTGGAAAGATTGCCAGCAGCTTGTCGCAGACTTTGACAATGGCCCGTGTGCTGGGCGTAGCAAAAACCCACTCCTGCGGCGCAATGTAATAGACCATAGAGATATCAGGAAGCCGCTTTCTAACAAACTTACCGACAGCTAAGTTGGGACCTTTGTAATCCAATAGCACCATTAGATCGGGTGGATCTTTCAACAGATATTGTTCTATCTGCTTTTGCAAGCCACGCCCTTTTAGGTAGTAGGGCAGAGCTTCTAGAATGCCAATCGCACTGAGCCTGAGCGTATTTACTAGAATATTTGCTCCGGCTGCTGCCATCTGGTGTCCACCGACGCCTACGATTTCGATCTGAATATCTCGCTTTTGGGCTTGCCGATTGAGCGCTTCGACTAGCAGTCCGCCTTGCAAATCGCCTGAGACTTCCCCGGTGTGGATGAATATCTTTGTAGGGCTAGGTTTGGTAGTACTAAATTGGGTAGTGCTAGGTGTCAATGCTCGAAGTTTTCCGTAGTTAAAGTTTTCGTCCGGGAACGGGGCCGCGTCTGCCTTCATCGTGGGCTGAGGCTTTCAAGAATTCGTACAGGTGCCGGACGCGCTCGTTGTCTGAGAGAGTTTCTAGCTTGCTAATGGCTTCTTCGAGGGTGAGGCCGGAGCGGTATAGGATACGGAAGGCTTGTGCAAGTCCTTTGTAAATCTGGCCATCGCCTTCTGCGGCAATGCCAGAACGTCGGAGCAGGACCTGATTGAGGCCGCGCACTCGTGACGGATTGCCTTCGACCATAGTGTAGGGCGGAACGTCCCTTTCGATGCGGCTCATGCCGCCGATCATAGAATAGCTACCGATATGAACAAACTGATGAACGCCGACTAGACCACTGATGCGAGCGTGAGACTCGATTTTGACATGGCCAGCGAGGGCGACTGAGTTAGCAATGATGACGCGATCACCTAGTTCACAATTATGAGCAACGTGGGCGTAGGCCATCACTAGGTTGTGATTGCCCAGGCGGGTAACTTCGCCAACGCGAGTGGGGCGATTGATTGTAACGCACTCGCGAATGGCATTGTCGTTGCCAATTTCTACTAGGCTGATTGAGCCGTCGTATTTTAGATCCTGAGGTTCTAGGCCAATGGCGGTATGCGGAAAGATGCGGTTGCGATCGCCTATTTTGGTGTAGCCATCAATGACTGCATGCGCACCGACCACTGTCTGCGCCCCAACTGAAACTTTCTCTCCGATTACGGCATAGGGACCAACGCTGACGCTAGAGTGAACCTGGGCATCAGGATGGATAACTGCAGTTGGATGAATCAGAGTAGCCATCAAAGCCATGCCTCCAGCAAAGCCACCAAACGAGTAGAGCACATAGAAGAAACCAAAAATCTAAACCCACATCCAGCAGAGGCAAATTTAGGCAAACTCAATCAAGAATCGAGAACATCAGCGTCCCTTCGCAGGCGAGCTGACCGTCTACTTTGGCTGTTGACTTCATTTTGCCAAACCGTCCGGCCTTTAGAGCGAGAAGTGTAGTGGTAATAATTAGCTGGTCGCCTGGAACAACAGGTCGACGAAATTTGACTTTATCGATTCCGGCAAAGACACAAAGGCGATCGTTTACGCCTGGCATCTGACTAAGGACAATGCCACCGACCTGAGCCATTGCCTCAACAATCAGTACACCTGGCATCAGCGGTCGGTTAGGGAAATGTCCCTGAAAATGAGGTTCGTTAAATGTGACATTTTTAAGGCCAACTGCGCGCTCTCCAGGGACATAGTCGATGATGCGATCAACTAGCGAGAACGGATAGCGATGGGGTAGCAGCTGCTGAATTTCTTCTATGGTGAAGGTTTTTTGGATGCTGTCATCGGCCCCGTTGCTGTCGTTGTTTTGGTCGGTTGGGGGTTCGTTGCTACTAGACGCAGTAGCGGTCGGTGCTGAGGAAGAAGCAGGGGCACTAGTTGGCATAAGGCATTAAATCGTGGAACAAAAGCTGAAACAGGTGAGGCCAGTTGCAGCCCTCAACGATTTTGCCATTAGACGGGGTTTGGCGCTACTTTAGTACCGGTTTGTTGCTACTTGACTGCTACTTGACTACTGTAGAGGACAGCGTTTGTCGATCTTTTGAGCAAGCGCGACATGTAGGCTATGACTGGCTTTATAGGCAACGTAGTGAGCTGTGGGAATCTCTCCTAACAGGCTCAGGTCTCCAATTAGATCTAGTAGCTTATGGCGAGCGGGTTCGTTGTCGAAGCGTAGGGGTGGATTGAGCCAGCCGTCTTGGCCGCAGACCAAAGCGTTGTCTAGTGTGCCGCCCTTGATTAAGCCTTGTTCGCGCAAGTAATCGATCTGGTGCGCTAGGCCGAAGGTGCGAGCAGGGGCAATGTCGTGAGCGAACTTTCCGGCGGTGGGTGACCAGCTATGCCACTGGTTGCCAATAGCTGGAAGCTCGAAGTCTATGCCGTAGCTAAAACGCAGCTCTGAACTAGGGAAAGCGGTGACCCAGGCGTCTTCTGATTGAACATGAAGCGGGACCGATGGGGGAAAGAGAGGTGATCGCACTCGTCGCTGGATCAATTGAGACTGACGGGGAATGGGGGCGATCGCCTCTATCCACTCCTTCGCCGAGCCATCTAGTAAAGGCAGCTCCGGTCCATCTATCTCTGTACGAACATTGTCGATATTCAATGCCATTAGTGCTGACAACAGATGCTCGACTGTGCGCACAGTACTCGCGCCTATGCCTAACTCGGTAGAAAGCTGAGTTCTCACCACATTGTCAACGGTCGCAACGATTGGAACAGCGTCTGCTATATCGGTTCTAACGAAATAGCGCCCAGCGTCCGGGTCTGCTGGCAATAGCCTGACGGTCGTTTGCTGACCTAGATGTAGACCAACGCCAGTAACAGTTGCGATCGCACCTAGGGTTTGCTGAGCTGACACTAGAATCGTTCTCCAAAACCAAAGTGGAAACGGCTATCGCCCTCGCTGCCAATTCCATAGTCCAGTCGTAGGGCTCCTAGCGGTGTTTGTACTCGAATACCTGCGCCATAGCCAAAGCCACTACCGGGCTTATCGCGAACGCCTGCCGGATCGCCAGGAACAGAGCTACCCGAGCCCAAATCGGTACCATAGTCCATGAACAAAGCACCGTTCAAAAACTGACTAAATAGTGGAAAGCGATATTCCGCAGTTCCTAATAGAAACGCAGTCCCTGAGCCAACGCCCCCTTCCTCAAACCCTCGTACAGAGTTACCGCCACCCAGTGGAAAGGCTCCATAAGGAGGAATTTCACCTACCGCGACGCCCCCTTGCACATTGAAGGCAATCGTTTCGCGACCTCTATCGCCACCAATTAGTCTGATCGGAACGTATTGACTGTAGCTACCCCTTAGTTTGTTGAAGAAGACACTGCCACTGCCGATGGGGACAGACTGTTCTGTACCCACCCGAAATAGGTTGCCACTAGTCGGCAGACCAGGATCGTTGCGGCGATCTAGCACCGCACCAAACTGCAGCGTAAAGAGATCGTCTCGACCGGAGCCACTTGCAGTTAGCCGATTGCCTAGTTCATCCTCTGGTGAGACATCACCATCGCTATCTAATAGAGCAACCCGCTCATACTGGCCGCCTAGTGACAGCGACAGTCCATTGTCCAGCGGACGGCTAAAGCTAAGCCCTGTCCCCAGACGATTGAGGCGAGGAGTATCGCCGTTAGGGAGATCAACGTCTGTAGGGCCGTTGTCAAAGATCAGCGAAGTGGCGCGGCGATTGAATAGGCTAGCTGTGTAAGAAGTTCTGAAGCGATCGCCTGCAATCCAAGGATCGGTAAAGCTCACGTCAAACAGAAAGTCACCGCGAGTAGTGACCCGGCCTTCAGTCCGCAGTTTTTGGTTGTTGCCACCGAAGTTATCTTCGTTGTAACTAAGCTGACCAAACAGATCGCCGCGTAAGTTAAAACCAAGTGACGCACCAATCGATCCGGTATCTCGTTCAGCGACATTGACAACAACTTTGACTTTGCGAGGATCTTCATCACCAGGATCTAATGACAGTCGAATATCTTCAAAGATGCCAAGTCCAAACACGTTGGCGACATCCCTTTGAATAGCTTCTTCTCTAAAAACATCACCTGGTTCTGTTTCAAACTCACGGGTAATGATGAAGTCTCTGGTTTTACCGCTAATGGGGTCACCATCCTCGTCTGTGGTTTCACCATCAGCGGTAATGTAGCGAACGGCAATCTCTTCGATTTCGCCTTCAGCAACGATCAAAGTGACTACGCCTTGGTCAGAAATCTGAGGTGAAGCGGTGACTTGGGCTAGAACATAGCCGTTATCTTGGTACCAGTCATTGAGATCGAGAATACCGTTCTGCAAATCTCTGAGATTGAGAATTTGGCCGTATTGGTCGCTGAAAATATCGTCGATAGTCTCATCTGGGAGCACAGTGCGATTGCGAATATCTACCTCGTTCAAGACAGGATTGGGTTCTACGGCAAAGGTGACTTTGACACCTAATGCGGTATCTTCTGGATCGGCCTGCACATTTGAAAAGAAACCAGTAGAAAAGATGCTGTTGATGTCTTCTTGTAGCTGGGTGCGGGTGGTAGTGCGACCCGGTATGGTAGAGATAGCGCCGTAGACTTCGTCGACAAGTTCATCTGTTAAAGGCCGCTGTGGATTAGAAGAAATAACATCCACTTCGGCGACGAGAACGCGAGTCTCTTCTTCGACAGCTTCTTCGGATTCTTCGGGTGGTGCAGGTGTGGGCTGATCTGGAACAGGGTCTACAGGATCTACAGGTGGTGTATCGGTTAGATCGCCTTCATCAGCATCTTCGTCTTCATCTACGACAGCGTCGATGGCTTCATCAACGACGTCTTCAGCATTTTCTGCGGGAGAAATTTGATCATCCCTCCTTTCTATATTGATGCCGTCTTCGTCAATTATGATCGGAGCCGTTGGCGTCGAGTCGTCGGCTTCAGGTAGAACATCATTGATCGGATCTGGCGATCCTATCTGCTTGCTACCTGCTTGCGAAGCTTCTAGTGTAGGCGCACTGGTGGTAATCGCACCACTAGCCACAGCAGCAGTCGTTAGTAGCGGAGAATCAGAAGTCTGTAGAACGCCTGCTAGCAGACGAGCGCGTAGCCCTTCCGTAGAAGGAGCTGTATCTGACGCGATCGCCTCGACCGCACCGCTAACAGCCTGATCAGCCGTATCAGCACGAGCTGGAAGACCAGCGATCGCAACCAAACTAAAACAGGCTAAAACAGCCGGGGATACGCGCATAACCAGTGAATTCCAATATAGATGTTCATTCCTCACACCCTGACAACATTGGGACATGCCGACAGGTCCAGGGATGTTTTTCCTTCCCTGGTTAATCAATGTCCGACGATATTACCCTGCCGTCAAGCGTGGCGGTTTATTTTGCTGTGACAGATGCAAAGGTGACTTCGACTTCGCTCAGCCACTGAGGCGCGCTGGCTCCGCTTGGCCCCCGAGGATTAGGGGCGGTTTAGCTGGGATAGGATTCTCGCTAGCACCGCTTGGTAGCTTTCGGCGACGTTGCCGAGGTCTTGGCGGAAGCGGTCTTTGTCCATGACTCGCTTTTGGGGATCGGATTCGGTTTTGTCCCACAGGCGACAGGTGTCTGGGCTGATTTCGTCGGCTAGTAATAGAGTGCCGTTGGTGTCAGTGCCGAATTCGAGCTTGAAGTCGACGAGGGTGATATCGCAGCGGTTGAAAAACTCGATGAGAAGAGTGTTGATGGTTTGGGCTTTGCTCACTAGCTGATTAAGCTGACCGGAATTAGTGATTTGCATAGCGGCGATGCGATCGCGAGTCAGCAGCGGATCGCCTAGGTCGTCGTTTTTGTAGTAAAACTCAATTAGAGGAGGGGATAGCGGAGTACCTAGGGCTATGTTTGTCTGCTTGCACAGGCTGCCGGCGGCGAGGTTACGAACGACGACTTCTAGCGGCACGATGTCTACACGTTTGACTTTGATTTCGCGATCGCTAGTCTGCTCAATCAGATGGGTAGCAACTCCCTGCTTTTCCAATAGTCGGTATAGATAAGTCGTGACCTTACAATTAACGATGCCTTTATCTGCGATTTGGCCTTTCTTTTGGGCGTTAAAGGCAGTAGCGTCGTCTTTGAAATAGGTGATCAAGACGTCTGGGTCGGCAGTCGCATAGATAATCTTGGCTTTGCCTTCGTATAGCTTTTGAGCTGACGTTTGATCGCTTTGCTCTTGTTTGGTTTGTGTGGTGTCGGTCATGGGGCGGCTAGATGGGCGGAAGCAACCTGATTATTATCTAGTCAAAGGCTAGCAAAACCTCAGCCTTCGCAACATCATTTGCTAATTTAGGTCTTGGCTATGCAACTCCATAGCCGGTATACGGCCTTTTGTATGCGGGATACAGACCCAGCACAATATCTTTTTTCGGAACACCCATATCAATCAGCAGCTTATTTCATTGTCATTGTATGAACGCCATCCCAGTTTTCGGCGGGGGGCTTGAGTAGGTAGTTTTGGGCGCGTGAGAGATGAATCTCGACGGCGCGATCATCTGGTCGTAGGGCCTGGGCTAGGCGCAAGAGTGAGATAGCTAGATCGAACGATGCGGCTTTGTAGGCTTCGCGACCTTTGGTGTAAAGTTCGAGGAATGAGGTGGTCTTCATGTCTAGCGGCTGGGTGTGATCGCCAATCAGCTCGTAGATTTTCACAGGCTCTAGCTTGCCTTTTACCCGAATTAGATCGAGTTCTCGGACCCAAATTCTGTCTTGGCAGAGGTTAAAGGTGTGCTCACTAAGGACAATATCGCAGCCATATTGCTTGGTGATACTCTCTAGCCTGGAGCTGAGGTTGACGCCATCGCCAATGACGGTGTATTCCATTTTGCGCTGTGAACCGATGTTGCCAGAGACTACTTCGCCTGAGCTAAGACCGATGCCGATACGCAGTTCGGGCTGCCCCTGCAAGTGTCTGTCGGCGTTGAATACTTTGAGTCGTCGGCGCATGTCTAGGGCCGACTGCACAGCTGACCAAGCGTGATTTTCTAGCGGTAGCGGCGCGCCAAATACGGCCATCAGCGCGTCGCCGATGAATTTGTCGAGGGTGCCTTCGCAGTGGAAGACCGCCTCTACCATGGTTTCAAAATACTCGTTGAGCATGGAGACGACTTGGGCGGCTTCTAACTTTTCGGTCAGGCTGGTGTAGCCGCGAATATCTGAGAACAGGACGGTGACGTCTTTGCGTTCGCCGACCATCAGCGTATCTTCGCCTAGAGCCATGACCCGCTCGGCAACGCTGGGGGTCATGTATCGATACAGCGTTGTTTTCATCCGCTTCTCTTGGCTCATGTCTTCTAGCACAACTAGACCACCGCGTACGCCACCTTGCGGGTCACTAAGCGGGCTAACGGTGAGATTGATGCTGCGGTCCCAGCCGACTACCTGCTCGAATTCTGCTGGCTTAAGCTCAATTGCCTGCTCGTCTGCGCCCCAAAGCTGATAGCCTTTTTCGCTGGGGACGACTAGCACGCAGCTGCTAGGTGCCGAGTTGGACGCTTGATTAAGCGCTTGACTATACGCTTGAGACGCTTTTAGGGTCGCGACTGAGACGACTAGCGACTGCTCTGGTACATAGTGACGCGCCCCAGATTGGAGGCTGTCTTCTAACCGTAGCTGCAGTCGATCTAGAAGTACGACGTCCCAGAGGTAGCGTCCGGTTAACTGCTTTTGCCATTCTGTTGCGATCGCATCGTCAACTCTTTCAATCGCCTCTTGACGGTCAGAATTTTCTGTACCGCTATTGAGAGTAGCGGTCGCCCAGTTATCTGTAGTACCTACTGGAGCGCCCAGTAGTTTTAGTGCCGATTCATTAATCGTCACGATTCGTCCAGTCATATCGGTTGAGATCACCGCATCAGAAAGACTTTCTAACATGTCTTTTTGATACTGTTTTTCTAGCGAGATCGCTTGAAAAAGCTGAGCGTTTTCGAGCGCGATCCCGGCTTGAGTGTTGAAGGCTCGCATGAAGGATTCGTCGAGCGCGGTGAATTGACCCTGGATGCGATTGATTAGCTGACTGACGCCAATTAGCTCGCCGCTAGAGTTGAAGACAGGCATGCACAGGATGTTGCGAGTACGATAGCCAGTCTTTTGGTCGGAAGAGACATCAAAGCGATCGTCTTTGTAGGCATCTGGGATATTCAGTTTTTCGCCAGTGGCGGCAACATGGCCAACGATACCTTTATTAGCAGGTAGGCGCAGTTCAATCAAGGTGCTGCCATCGGCGCTGCGGACCTGTGACCAGAGTTCGTCTTTAGCTTCGTTCAGCAGCCAGAGGGTACTACGATCGGCCTGCATTAGCTGGCGGGCAGCGGCCATGACCGATTGTAGAGTGATTGTGAGATTTAGGCTTTGCTCCATTGAGGAGATGGCTTTGAGCAAAGCAGAAACGCCTTTTTGGTTACGGGCGGCTAGGTAGAAGCGCTGGCAGGTCTCTAGCAATATGCCAATAGAGGGGGCAAAGCGGGCAAAGCGAACTTCGTCTTCGTAGGAGAAAGGGTAAGGGCCAATCTTGTTGAGAAGCTGGGCGATCGCAACGACTTTGCGATCGCTGTTGACTACTGGCATGCACAAAATATTGCGGGTGCGATAGCCGGTTTGCTTATCTGTGGCATCGCTAAAGCGGCTGTCAGCATAGGCATCAGGAATATTTAGCCCTTCGCCCGTTGTGGCGACATAGCCCGCAATTCCATGAGAGAGCGGCAGACGAATTTCTAGACTGTCGGCTTCGGTGCCCTGAGCAATCTTGGACCACAGCTCTTGGCGATCTTCGTCGACAACGAAAATAGTGGTCCGTTCGGCCTGTAGGATTTGGCCAATCTTGAGCGTGAACGTCTCTAGCAGCTCATCAAGCATCGGCTCTAGGGATTGATTGTTGATCAGATCAATCACCTTGAGAAACTGTTTAAAATCCTTGGTCGTTCGCTCTAGAAAGGCAATAAAGTCCGGTATAGAAAGGTCCTCAACTCGCTCTGCCAAACGGCCTTGGCTGTGTTGAGACAATGACAAGAATACACTACTACTCGCCGAAGACTGAGCCATAACTGTTGAGTTAGAGAGTAAGATAAGCACCATTTTTAGCTTTCCCGTCCCGCTACACTCACTTTGAATGAAGTCGGTTTTGGCAGTGCGATTCCGTATGCTCCGACCGTAGCTACGTACGGTTTTTCACCTGATAATTTGCGTAATGCTGACTCTGCCTACCGAACCTACCTGCCAATAGTTTGCGTAAGCGGATATTTGAGCGCTGTTGTTGTCTATAACTATTTAATCAATACGAACAAACTCCATGATTAAACTCTTGCGTGATCGCTATCTCCTACTACTTTTGTTGTTTTTGTCGGCTAGCTGTGGACCGACGTCAAGTCCAGGAGAAAATTCAGGTGATGAACAAAATCGACAACCCTTAGAATCGGCAGCAGATAGGGTGGAAGCCGATAGCGAAAAAGAGAGTTCTGATACGGGGACTTCGCCAACATCTGATAACAAAGTAGAAGATAAGCCCACGCCGGATCCTATCTATCCGGTGCTAGAACCTGGCAGATATTGCTATTCGGCAAATACCGATTTTGAAACGACCTATGTACGCCTGTCGATAGACTCAGCGGACAGGGTGACTGGCGATGTGCAGAGCACCATTCACAATGATGAAAGTAGCTATTACACCTCCTACGTGCAGGCTATCGATGGCACGATAGACGGTAGCAATCTGAACCTAGATGTAGCCACGTGGATCGAATACGATCAGCAGAATCGACAGGAGACTTGGAGAGTCAGTGACGACGCACTAAAAACTGACAGTACAACGCTTGAGAAAGAGAAGTGTACGGTGGTAAGCAAGGTCTTTCAGAATGAGGATGGGCTGGAGGCGGCTGATTTGATAGAGAATGCAAATCAGGTGAAGACAACGCAGGTGTTTTTTGATTTTGGGAAGCGCAGTACGACGGTAAGCGACGCGGTGGTAAAAGGCGATCGCGATGTCTATCTAATCAATGCGCAGGGCGGAGAGAAAATGACGCTATCAATCAGCGCTCTGGAAGACAATGCTGTTTTCGATGTGATATCGCCTAGCAATATGATCTTGGGCACCGAACTGAAGCAAACAGAGATTTTCTTGCCGCACACGGGCGAATACAAAATTGTTGTAGGGGGAACGAGAGGAAATGCGACCTACGATCTAGAAATCGGCGTGCAGTAGCTTATTGGGTTGAATGGCCGATTGGGGTGCAGTAGCTGGTTGAAGTGCAGTAGCTAGTTGGAGTGCAGTAGCCGTACATCTATGAAACCATGTACGAATAAGCGACTAACCAGCAGAAGTATGACTGAATAGCCAGTTTCAGAAATGGTAACGACAAATTGTTTATCCCTTGACTTATGGCTTTGACCTCTCGGTATTGGCAGATGGTAACGCTGACTAGCGCTGGCCAGCGCAAAATAAGAACGATACCGCCAGCTAGAAGGTGGTGCCAGACCTACAGTAACAGCTTGGATCCAAGTCTAGAGTTGGTAGAAGGAGACCAAACCGACGACCGCGCCGTGCAAACCCACCTGTGGCAGCTATGGCGCAACCAAGAAGAGCAGGCACCGCTAGCACTATTGTGCTTGCGCTGCTGGCTTTCTCACCAGATTGCGATCGCCTGCGCCCAGCTTGCCAGTCAGTTTGGCGGATATTATGGCTTTGGGGCAGCTGACCTTTGGCCGCTGGTACTAGATGACGATGGGCGACTGACGCTGACTTATCGACCGCTATCGGTGACTATCCTCAAGCGATATGATCCGAATCAAGCAGCTTTGAATACCTGGGCCAGCCGAATGACGAAGGCTCACCCTGAGATCAATCGGTTTTGTTTGGAACGAGGACTGTATCGGATTAGCGATTGGGCATTGTTAAACGATACGTCTGTGGGCCGTTTGACTCGGGCTCTGCCGGGACTGAGCCAAGCCGAGTTGGCGCGAAAAACGCTGCTGCTGACGGCGTATCATCGGGTGTATCGGCGCGATCGCATTATTCAACGTCAGCAGTCAGGTCGATCTAGTCGCTGTCTAGACCCAACCGATGCGCAGCTAATAGAAATATCGCCCACAGAGCCACCTAATTTTGTTTTGCAGCAGCTGTGCGAGCTCGCAGACCAGCTTAGAGAACATCGAATTGCTGTGCGTAGAGGAATGCCAATGACTCACTCGCTAGATGAGGTAGTAGACGATCGGCCTTCTTTGCAGGTCGCTTCTGCGTCTGATGGTGAAGCCGAAGTCGGTGCAATGCAAGATGAGTTTGTAAAGCGCTACCGCAATCATTTTCTGGATAGCTTGGATGAGGCGATCGCATCGGTGACGCTGAGCTACGCGGCTGGTTACGAAAAGCGTCAGCCAGCAAAAGGGCAGCTGTTTCTATCGGCACTGAATTTGTTCCACTGCGAGGGGCGTTCTATGGGTGCGATCGCTAGGCAAATCGGCCTTTCGTCTCAGGTACAGGTGACTCGGCTGCTAAAGCTAAAGCGATTTAGAACAGAAGTGTGCGCACATTGGTTCAATCAGCTGAAGCAACAGGTGAAGACGGAGGCGCTTCAGTTTATTACACCAGAAAGGCTATCAGCCATTACTCAGCAGCTAGAGCAGGTCTTGTCAGAAGAAATGGAGGCGGTGATGACAGAGGCGGCGGCTGAAGCTCAAATCTCTAAAAACAGAGAAGCGAAGAGCACTTTTGCTCGGCGGCTGTGCGCAAAGTTACCGTCCTTGTCAGCTCCTGTGAGAGATTCCCCTTGATATCAGAAGAATATTAAAAGCCTCGATGTCAGAAGAATCTATTCTACAGCCTGCTTTCTACCACTTACTTTCCACTCTTGTTTGACGCTTTTTTTGCTCGCTACTGACTGTTAAACGCTCGCCAAGGCTCTACCTCTTAAAATTATGACAGCTGCAATTCTCAATCTGGGCAATCTCTTTAGTAACATGCTGCCTTTTGACACCAATACTGTAGAACTTCTAGACACGGCGATTGCTTGGGCTACTCAGCTAGCCCAAGCGACGACCAGGCAGAGCGCTTACCAGACTGCTTACCAAGCTACTCAACTGAATGCGCCAGCAGCGATTGAGCAGGCAACAGCGATTGAACAGGATAGAGAGTGGGATGCTCTCTTGAAAGCGTTAGCGATTGCTGGCTTTGAGCAGTGGTTGGCAGAAGGCGCAGCATCTCTATCTGTGAGCCACATGTCGCTAGCAGCAGGTCCGCTGGGCCAAACGGTCAGCTTGATGGTAGGAAACTATCGCCTGTGCATACTCGCTATGGGCGGGCTCGGTGACGATCACGTTGAGCTCTTTTTGGATAATTCGGCAGATTCTTTGGACGGTGCGATCGCCCACCTGTATGTAATTGTTGAAGTCCAAGAGGAAGTCAATCAAGTCTCTATCCTATCTGGACTGCGACGCGATCAGCTTTTGCAAAGTGTTGGAATCAAAAGATTGCAGCAGGCTCGTACTAATGCGGAACCGCTACAGGTACCGATATCGCATTTTGATGTAGAACCCGAACAGATCTTGCTGTATCTAAATTGTCTAGAACCCGTTGCAGTAACGTCCAACGAAACAGTGGAAGAGGATATTCTAGAGATAGCCGCAGAAACAACAATGCAGACGAATGTTGTAAGTACAGCCGTTGGTGAAGGCAAGATTGCAACTGCTGAAAACATTGTCGATACAGCAGCCTGGCTACGAAACCAACTAGACAAGGCGCTGGAACAACTTAGATGGGTACTGCTGCCTCCTATATCAGTGGCCATGCGACCAGTCAGAGACGCTGTTGATACTGTTCTAGAGAAGTTAGCTAGCCAGGGAATTCGCTTACCAGAGGCCGCTAGAGGTGTGGGTGGTCCGATTTCGATTGGGGCCTGTATCTGTCAGATGTACGCCTGGGTGTGGTCGGTGGAGACAGCAGATGAGCCAGAATGGACTCTGCTATTGTTACTAGGTCCACAGGTAGGAGAGATATTGCCAGAGGGCATCCAGTTGCGGGTGAGCGATCACACAGAAGTTCTAGCCCTAGAGGTGTTGGCTCAAGCCTCTAGTGAGGCGTATCTGTATACACAGGTACAGGGCGCTCAACAAGAACAGTTTAAGGTAAGTGTGATTCTACCGGACGGAATGGAGATTACCCTACCTGTTTTTGGATTTGAGTCAGGTGTTTGAATTGGCGGGTTTGAATCGGGCGGTTGAATTGGAGATTTGAATTAAGGGACTAGATCAGGGAATCTGAACTAATGAAATCAATCTCCGCTGATAGACCTACATACAGATAGTGGCTATGGATCGGAAGACGCGATATGCTTTAGCAAAAATCGTAGCTAAATACACCTTCAAAGAGCCTTGGAAGGTGTTTGTATAGGGTTAGTCAGACCATCACTGTATCTTTTCAAATTGTTTCTATATGACTATTCAACAGTTGCCCGGAACAGCGAACTACTTGGGGGCTACTTGGGATGGCAGCGGTACAAATTTTGCACTCTTTTCTGAGAACGCCACTAAAGTGGAGCTGTGCTTTTTCGATGAAAAAGGAAAGGAGAGCTGCTACGAGCTAACTGAAGTTTACAATTTTGTCTGGCACGGATATTTCCCAGGGATCAAGCCAGGGCAGCGCTACGGCTATCGAGTACATGGTCCTTTTGAGCCTGAGCAGGGACATCGGTTTAACCCAAACAAGCTGCTGATCGATCCCTATGCGTTGGCGATCGCTGGTAACGTCACGCCAGGCCAGCCGATCTTTGGCTATAGCTGGGACGACGCTGCCGAAGATTTGAGCTGCAATGTAGAAGATAGCGCCGAGGCGGTGCCGAAGTGCATCGTGGTCGATACCAGCTTTGACTGGCAAGGGGATGAGTATCCCAAGACGCCCTGGAATAAGACCATCATCTACGAAGCGCATGTCAAGGGCTTTACTCAGCAGCATCCCAAAGTTCCTAAAACGCTAAGAGGCACCTACGCTGGCCTAGGTCACCCAGCCGCGATTAAGCACCTTCAGTCTATCGGGATCACCGCCGTAGAGCTGATGCCGATTCACCACTTTCACAAGACGCCTGGATATCTAGTCAGTAAAGAGCTGAGTAACTATTGGGGGTATGACTCGCTCAATTATTTTGCGCCTTACTCTGACTACAGCGCCTCTGGCACTGGCGGCGAACAGGTAAAAGAATTCAAGGCCATGGTTCGATCCCTGCACGCAGCAGGGATCGAGGTGATCTTGGACGTGGTCTATAACCATACGGGTGAGGGCAACCATATGGGGCCAACGCTAAGCTTCCGGGGGATCGATAACGCTGCCTATTACCGACTAGTAGAAGGCAATGAGCGCTACTACATGGACTACACAGGCTGTGGTAATTCTTTGCGAATGAGCCATCCGCAAGTCTTGAAGTTGATTATGGACAGCCTGCGCTACTGGGTGCAGGAAATGCATGTAGATGGATTTCGCTTTGATTTAGCGTCTGCGCTGGCCCGTGAGCTGTTTGAGGTCGGGACGCTAGCGACTTTCTTTGACATTATTCACCAAGACCCGGTGCTCTCTAAGGTGAAGCTGATTGCCGAACCGTGGGATGTTGGAGATGGCGGCTATCAAGTGGGTAAGTTTCCGCTGCTGTGGTCAGAGTGGAACGGTCAATACCGCGATACGGTGCGGGATTTTTGGCGCGGTGAGGGCAGTACGCTAGGCGAATTTGCTGCGCGGCTGACGGGCAGCTCTGATTTGTATGAGCATACGGGCCGTAAACCGCATGCCAGTATCAACTTTGTGACGGCCCATGACGGGTTTACGCTGCGAGATTTAGTTAGCTACAACGATAAGCATAACGAGGCCAACGGCGAGGACAACCGCGATGGAGAGGATCACAACCGCTCTTGGAACTGCGGTGCGGAGGGCGATACGGACGATCCTGCTATTTTGAGCTTGCGACTTCAGCAGCAGCGGAATTTCCTGGCGACATTGATGCTATCGCAAGGAGTACCCATGCTGCTAGCGGGCGATGAGATGGGGCGATCGCAGCAGGGCAACAACAACACCTACTGCCACGACGATGAGCTTTCTTGGCTGAGCTGGGACCTTTCCCCAGAAAGAAAAGGACTCTTGCGCTATAGTCAGAAATTGATCAAGCTAGTCAAAGATCATCCTGTCTTTAGCCGTAGAGAATGGTTCTATGGTCGGCAGATTTACGGTTCTGGCATTCGAGATATCGGCTGGTTCAACGTAGACGGCATTGAAATGAGCGACGAATGGACCGCAGGCTATATAAAGACTCTGACCGTCTTCCTAAACGGCGAAGAGATTGCTACGCCTAACCATCGAGGTGAACAGGTAATAGATGATAGCTTCCTGCTGATGTTCAATGCTCACTATGAGACACTAGAGTTCTCTATTCCATTGAAGCTGCGCGACCCAGACAATGCAGATTGGGCAACCCGCAAGTGGAAACTGCTAATAGATACAAAATCGGAGGGCTTTGTCAAACGAAAGAAAACATACAAAAAGAACGACAAAATTCCGGTGGCAGCGCGAAGCCTGGTTGTTTTGGAGAGTCCTCTCAATCCATAGCTGCCAGACCACAGCTACCAGACCTAGCTATCAGACCATAGCTGTCAGACCGTAGCTGCCAGGCCATAGCTGCGACTGGCCCCAATTAGCAAACATACTCCGGGCGGTCCAAGTCCGATTAGCGCAAACCTGATACCCTATAGGGCATATGGGAGGCGAACATCAGTATGACCGCACAGCAGCCAAAACTCGTTTCTCTCCTAATCAGTTTAGCTAGCGTAGTTCTAATCATTTCAGGACTCAGAACGTTATCAGGACTGCTGACGCCTATCCTTTTGTCCCTATTTTTGGTACTAGTCACAGCACCACTAGTATCTTGGCTAAGGAAAAAAGGGCTACCTAGGTGGATAGCTTATCTAGTAATTTTGCTAGGCGTTGGCATTGTTGGGTTGTTCTTTACCTACTTTCTTACTACTTCGCTCAATCAGCTCTTGGACGTACTGCCCACGTACAGCGACCAAATCGAGTCGCAGGTGGAGAGCTTACTAGCTTGGCTAGGTACACGGGGCATTGATTCAACCGATATTAGAGAGTTGAGCTGGTTTCAGCCAGAGAGAATTCTGCGTGTGTCGGTCACCGTGACGACGACGGTCCTAAGCACGCTTTCTAATTTTGGACTGACGCTAATTATTTTCGTCTACATGTTGGCAACAGCGCCAAACTTTTCTGCCCGGCTGCGCCGAGGGCTGAGGAACAATCCATCTACCCTTCAAAGATTACAAGCATTTGCACATAGCACTAGCGCCTATTTATCTATCAAAGGGTGGATTGGTGCGCTCACAGCGCTCGCTCAAATCGTTCTGATGCTGATCTTGGGCTTAGATTTTGCGGTGCTGTGGGGGGTGCTTTCATTCTTCTTGAACTTTGTGCCAAATATCGGGTTTTATCTTGCACTGGTTCCACCGCTGCTGCTGGCAGTCATTGAGCTAGGCTGGCTAAAAGCAGTCTTGTTTGCAGTAGCTTACATCGCTATCAATAACTTCTTCGATTTAGTCATCGCACCTAGATATTTAGCAGAGGGACTAGATCTCTCCGCGCTAGTCACGTTTTTGGCTGTGATCATTTGGACCTGGATACTTGGCCCTATTGGTGCCTTTCTGGCGCTACCGCTAACCGTTATGGTAAAGAAACTACTGCTCGAACCTTTTCCACAAACTGAGCTAGTTGCCGATCTGTTAGGTGCGGGAGAAGACGACGAACAGAAACCGCTGTAGAGCAGCCGCTGCAGAGATAGAGCATAAAGGGTTCAGTATGAGTTGCGGCCCAAACCTTCATATGAGCTAGCCTGTAGAATTTTCTGCCCTTCGACCGAGGGCACGTTCAGACCAAAGTAAGCGCAAGGAAAACCACAGCAAACTCTTCTATCTAGAACAGTTCTCTTTGTATAGCAACCATCATTCATACTCCTAGACGGCTGTTAGAATTACCATTCTCAGCAACTACCGGCTTCGGTCAGCTGAGTCTTTGAGTAATAACTCCCCCACTTTGGCCATGACTGCCCAAACCATCCCTATTCTAGACCTGAGCGACTTCGGTCCGAACAATAGCGCCGATCAGAACGCGGTTTTTGCCACAGCGCTCGGCGATGCTTTAGCAGACTTGGGCTTCTTTGCTTTGGTCAATCACGGTATCGAGCAGCGGCTAATCGATATGGCCTACAGTGCGGCAGAGGCGTTCTTTGCTTTGCCAGAGCCCACTAAAGTGCAGTATGCGATCGCCCATCTAAAAGGTCAGCGCGGCTTCACCCAGTTCGGTAAAGAACACGCCAAGGACAGCCTCGCTCCCGACCTCAAAGAATTCTGGCATATGGGCAGAAAAGAAAACCTCTGGCCCAAAGAAGTCCCCCAGTTCCAGCCCGTCATGACAACTCTGTTCGAGCAGCTCGAAACCTGTGCCAGTCGGCTCATGCAAGCCTGCGCCCAATACCTGAAACAGCCGGGCAACTTCTTCGATACCCAAGTTGCCGAAGGCCAGACTATTCTTAGAATCATTCACTACCCCCCCGTTTTAGAAGACGTTACGCCAGCTAGCCAACGCGCCGCGCCTCACGAAGACATCAACTTGATTACGTTGCTGTGCGAAGCAACCACCCCTGGACTAGAGCTGCTACGGCCGGACGGAAAATGGCTGCCTATCCAGACCACCCCTGGGCAAATCATCGTCGATACAGGCGACATGCTACAGTCGCTAAGCAACGGCCTGCTAAAGAGTACAACCCACCGCGTTGTCAATCCGACGAGCAGCCGAGATCGGCGCTTTTCTATGCCTTTTTTCGTTCATCCTCGCCCCGATTTCGACCTTTCTCCCTTCCCGAATTGCGTAGAGAGGACCAATGGCAGCCAGCTCTACCCAGACCAAACCGCCGGGGAATACCTACAGCAGCGACTGAAAGAAATTGGTCTAGCTTAGAACACCCCCAACTCGGTCAATTCAGGTCATAATCGATCTAGTCCGTCGTTAATTTAGACCTTGTATTCGACAAGACTTTGACTGCGTTTTCCACTGTCCCAACTGCTTTTATAGTCGCTGCTATGGATTTCTCCTCAGCCATTCCCACCTTTGTAATCACCCTACGAGAAGGCGTAGAAGCGGCCCTTGTGGTCGGCATCGTCCTCGCCTGCCTGGGTAAAGCCAACCGCACCGAACTCAACAAGTGGGTGTATGCAGGCATCGCCGCAGGTATCGCTGGCAGCGTGCTTATTGGCATACTGCTGGGGCTGACTATCAGCCAGGTGCAGTACACGATGCCCGCTCTTCAGGGCCTATTCAAACCGCTGCTAAGCGTTCTATTTGGCGGTGTTGCTATTGTCATGCTGAGCTGGATGCTAATCTGGATGACCCAGCAAGCTAGAAGTATGAAAGGTGAAGTAGAAGGCTCTTTGCAGAATGCGCTGGCTGATTCAGAAGGGGCAAACGTCAGTGTCTTTAGTCTTGTTTGTATCGCGGTTCTGCGAGAAGGGTTTGAGACGGTTCTGTTCTTGTTTAGTAATTTGGAACAGAGTGCAGCCGGAGTAGGCGGCGCGGTGGCAGGTATTTTTGGCGCATTTCTGATTGGCCTAGCCCTGTTTAGATTCGGCATCCGCATCAATCTCAAGCTGTTCTTTAAGACGATGGGCGTCTTTCTACTGCTGATCGTGGCAGGGTTGGTCGTCTCCGTCTTCAAGAATCTAGAGGCTACGTTCATGGCTATTAGCATGATCAAACCCGATTTGGATTTGTGCGTTAGCAATCAGTCCTGTATTCTTGGGCCGCAGCTATGGGATACGAGCGCTATTTTGCCAGACAAAAAGTTCCCTGGCATTTTGTTGAAAACACTGCTAGGCTATCGCGATCACATTTATCTTTTACAGGTGATCGCATACATCAGTTTCCTAGTCGGCGTCGGCGGTCGCTACTTCCGCAGCCTAGATATCATTGCGAAACCCTCTCCAAATGCGACAGCCTCCGAAGCCAGATAGCAATCGGCAACTCTTTTCCTAATTTCACTGAGCTTACTTAAAATTTTCTCTGGGGTTTGATTCAACTTACCCTCATTCTCTAGCAGGCTACGATACCTATCAAATATTGTTTTCCAAAGCAAATAGCTCTTATCTATTTGTAGAGAAACGGTTACAAGCTGACTTAAAAAATCTTCTACTTGGCAATTTTCGTCGTCAGCGGTCTGACTAACTTTCTGATAAATCTCTTATGGCAGCTGCAACGTGACCTGTACAGAGTTTTGCGACTAAAGTCCATCTACTGAAGTCATCATGACGGCCCTTGGGAAAAATCTGTCTCTTTCGCTGATAGCTAGATCGTAAAATCCTGCCTTCCAATGAAGTAGAAATGCAGGATTCTGTAATTAGCTTGCGATTGATTGGTCTAGTCTCGATCAGACTTATCCACCGAGTCGTCTTTATTGGACTGCTCTAGCAGGCGCTCAAAGCGCTCTTTGCTCCAGCGGTCGGTGGCGTAGGAGATAGCGCTGATTTCTTCTAGGCGAATCAGCCAGACGGTACGTTGGTAGGGTTCGTCGGGCAGATCTTCGTCTTCAAACCCTTCGGCTACGTCTACGTCTACGACTTCTACATATTCGGCGTCTAAAAAGATGGGAATGCCCACTAGTCGGGTGCCTGGCATCCGAAACCAGACTTCACTTCCGGCGTGAAGGGCCTCTTCTAATCGGTGATACAGTCGGCTCGAAGAAGTTGAAGAAGCGGTGGTGGCAGATCGGGTGTGGGTGGACTGCTCTTGACGGGCGGTGTTCTTCATCATGCCTTCTGTCATAATCTTCCTCCTAAAGTACGCTTCTTGACTGTGTCCTAATAATTGGATCTCGTCGCTGCTGCTCTATAGGACACAGGTGTCTTGTTTTGATCAATTCAGGTGATGCTTTCGGCCTAGCATACCTCTTTCTACACAGGATTAGTCTTCTTAATTAAAAAGGGATATCTGAGCGCAGAAAACCGTGCATTTACAGCTGACACCCCTGAAACGAAGACTTCCTTTACTAGATGAAAAAAACAACCTGCAACATCATTACAACATAGCAAATCTCTACTCGATTGGTCGCTCTAGTTTAGCTTGGAGGGTTTGACTCGCATGAGAGGCTGGCCAAATTCAATTGGTTCAGCATTTTCTACTAAGATATCGACGATTTCACCAGAGACTTCGGCTTCTAGCTCGTTCATCAGCTTCATTGCTTCGATGATGCAGACGGTTTGGCCTGTTTGGATGCGATCGCCCACCTCCACAAACGCAGATTCATCCGGCGCGGGCGAGCGGTAAAACGTTCCCACCATCGGCGAAGTGATCTCGACTAGCGATGGATCCACTGCTGGTGAGGGTGATGCTGCCGGTTCGGCCAGTACGTTGGCGACTGGTGCAGCTGCTACAGGCGCAGGCGCAGACGACACAGCCGGTGCAACATTGGCAGCCCCACTCAGAACCACATCTGGCTGAAGCGCAGAAGGTTTACGAAGCGTCAGTTCAAACTCAGCGTTCTTGAGGGTCAGCTCAGCAATGTCAGTCTGGTCTATAACCGCTACTAACTCGCGGAGTTCTTTAAAATTCACCTGTAAAACCCCATGTCAAAAAAAAATATTTACAGCGCCGTCTAGGTCTCCAAAGCCTAGGTCTCACGCCCCAGATAAGTATCATTGCGAGTATCAATTTTGATTTTCTCGCCCTGTGAGATGAACAGTGGCACCATTATCTGCGCGCCTGTTTCTACAATGGCGGGTTTGGTTCCACCCGTTGCCGTATCGCCCTTGACCCCCGGATCGGTCTGAGTAATTTCTAGCGTGACCGAGTTTGGTAGCTCTACTTCTAACACCTTCTCATTCCAGGTCAAAACGTTGACTTCCATCTCTTCTTTGAGATACTTCACCGAGTCACCAATCTGGTCCGCATTCAGGCGACTTTCCTCGTAAGTTTCCATATCCATAAACACATACTGGTCGCCGTCTCTGTATGTATATTGCTTATTTCTTTTCTCCAGCACGGCCTGGGGCAGCATCTCGCCAGCTCTAAACGTTCTTTCGAGGTTGCTTCCGGTCTCGGCGTTTTTGAGCTTGGTCCGCACAAAAGCAGAGCCCTTACCCGGTTTTACATGCAAAAACTCAACGACGCGCCACACAGAGCCATCGATTTCGATACTAGTGCCGGTGCGAAAATCATTGCTAGAAATCATGGTGATAGCTAAAAAGTGCTAAGGCAATCGGCAATCATTGTACAGCTCGGCGGTAAGTTGCCTGTCAAATGTGCGCCATAAATTAACAGCTGAAATGACAGCTCAAATCAACTGCCGAATTGCTAACAAGAATTACAGACCTTTGCCAACACTCGTAACGGAGAACCCAGACTATGGCAAGATCAAAACCGAACGCCTAGAAGCCCTCTCGAATCAAGCTATGAATTTGCGAAAGCGCCAAAGTCTTTATCCAGCCAGCTGGCTGAAGGCCGTCTGTTTTAGCCTATTGCTATCAGCGAGCTGTCTGCTTACGTCTGCGATGCCTGCCGAAGCGAGCCTACTCTCTATTTCTCCTGTGATTGCAGGTCTCCCGCCTGGTAATGCCATTACCGATGGTGCAGCTTTGCTCCGTTATGCGCTACCGATTGACAATAAAGAAATCCGCTCGGTCCAAGGCGATTTGGAAGAAATCTCTGAATGGCTACGCAGTAAGCGCTGGGGACCGATGAAAAAAGATGTCAAGAAAGTGGAACGGCTGTTAAATAGGAAGCGAGATGCGATTCTAGCTAGCGTACCGGAGGGTCGCCAGGCCCAAGCTAATACCATTCTCGACAGCATAGAATCCGGGCTAGATCCCATTCGAGCTGCCATTGAGGCTGAAGACAAAGAAGCCGTCTGGACTGAGCGCAAGCAGCTGCTAGATCAAGTCGGCGAAATAGAAGAGCTGATGGTAGAAGGCTTTCCATTCGAGGTGCCGACTGAATATGACAATCTGCCGCAGCTAAAAGGTAGAGCCACAGTCGAATTCACAACCAGTAAAGGCGATGTCACCGTTATCGCCGATGGCTACAGCGCGCCAGTGACAGCAGGCAACTTCGTCGATTTGGTCAACAAAGGCTTCTATGACGACATGCCGTTCATCCGAGCAGAAGACTTTTATGTGCTGCAAACTGGCGATCCAGAAGGCCCAGAAGTGGGATATATCGATCCAAAAACCGATGAGTATCGGGCAATTCCAATGGAGATTCTGGTCAAAGGCGACGACGAGCCGATCTACGGCTTTACGCTAGAAGAAATTGGCCAATATATGGATGAGCCTGTTCTTCCGTTTAATTCCTACGGCAGTCTGGCGCTAGCTAGACCAGGGGATGATAACAATGGCGGATCTTCGCAGTTTTTCTTCTTCTTGTTTGAGGCGGAGCTGACGCCTGCTGGTCGTAATATGCTAGACGGTCGCTATGCAGTGTTTGGCTATACAGTCGATGGCAAAGAGGTCTTGCGGCAGCTCTCCCAAGACGACAAAATCATCTCAGCTAAAGTGATTGACGGTCTAGAGAACCTAGAACAGCCGGGTTAATTGCGTTGACAACGATTGCAGATATCGGTGAACTCGTCCTAATTGAGCGGCTAAAGCCCTACTGCCAGGCTGATGCCATTGGAGATGATGCCGCGATTTTAGACGTTAGCCCTGGCTGCAAGCTAGTCGCCACGACCGATGTACTCGTAGAGGGCGTTCACTTTAGCGAGCAGACGACACCGCCCTACTCGATTGGATGGCGAGCGATCGCAGCCAACCTATCCGACCTAGCAGCTATGGGCGCTCAGCCTCTGGCGGTTACGGTGGGATTAGGACTGCCTGGATACACGCCGCTGCACTGGATAGAAGAACTCTATCGCGGCATGGCGGAGTGCTTGGGGCGATATGGAGGGGCAATCGTGGGTGGTGATCTCTGTAAGGCGACTGCTCAAACAGTATCGATTACAGCCTTGGGAGAGGTGCAGCCGCCGCAGGTTATTCGCCGAGATACGGCAACGCCAGGAATGACGGTGGTAGTCACTGGGACTCATGGTGCATCTAGAGCGGGGCTGGCGCTGCTTTTAGACGAGTTGACATTGTCGGAAGATGACAAAACCTTTGCTGCGGCGTGGATTAGAGCGCATCAGCTGCCTGTACCAAGATTCGATGCGATCGCAGCCCTTAAACAGATTCTCGAAGGCCAGCCGATCACAGGGGCTCACTCACCAGTGGCAGGAATGGATAGCAGCGACGGGCTAGCGAATGCGCTGTTGCAGCTCAGCAGCAGTAGCGGAGTAGGGATGGATGTTGTGCGATCGCAAATCCCTCTCCCCCCCGGCCTTAGCAGCGCCGTCGGCCCCGAAACTGCACTTAGCTGGGCGCTTTATGGCGGCGAAGACTTCGAGCTAGTGCTGTGTATGCCCCCTCAGGTAGCCGAAAAACTGACTCAGACACCGTTTGGCATCGCCATCGGCACCACCACAGACGCGAGCGCAGTTCGCCTTTTTGCCACCAAGAACAGTACAGAAGCAGAAACTATCCTCAAGCACCAAAGCTTTCAGCATTTCGTCGGCGTCTCACCAGAAAAGCTTTGAACCAGTTTGAACCAAAAACGAAAATGCATTAGACTAGCAAAGCTATATAAACCAAACCCTCTTTATCCTCATGGCAGTCCCAAAGAAGAAAACTTCCAAATCAAAGCGGGACAGTCGCAGAGCCACCTGGAATCGCAAGGCCGCTATCCAAGCGCAGCGAGCGCTTTCCCTGGGCAAGTCTGTACTGACCGACCGCTCTAATAGCTTCGAGTACCCTTCCAAAGATTACGAAGAGGACGACGAGTAGAGATACCGATACGGTAGCTGTTAGGTATCGAATAAAAGACGGCTACTAGAAGATAACGACTAGAAGCGTTACAATTTGATACAACTGCAAGAAAGGCAGAGCCAAAGACCCTGCCTTTCTTGTTAGCTAAGCGTGTCAGATTTTCACGAGCTATGGTAGAGGCGAAAAGAACCGTTGAACGTATGCGATTCACGCTTGCCCAGCAGCGTTGTCGCACCACCGCCCTTCGAGTCGCAGCCATTGTCGGTACGGTGCTCTTTACTATCAATCACGGTCGGGCGGCGCTAGACGGTGAAATGAATTCTGGCCGCTGGCTTTCTGCAATGCTGACGTATTGCGTCCCGTTCATGGTGAGCATTCACGGACAGAGTAGCCAGAAGAAGAGCCGACCTTTGTAGCACGCAGTTAAGCATGCAGCTGAGACGCAGGTTACAGGAGGCTGTTTTGGCTTCTGAGGCTTGTCTTGCGAAGTGTCGAATACTGTCGGCTAAACCGTTTTGGTATACATGTTCGCTTAGAAGACAAATAATTTCTCATTAGCACAAAAAACCCGTCCAAAAGTCAAAGCTTGTCAAGCCCTTTTCGATTCGTCTTTCCAAGCTGTTTGAAGCGGGTTAGCTAGAAGGTAGCCTATGACCTCACGAACGACACCCACTGATGAACGCATTCTAGATTCGCTACCGGATGAGATTCGCTTAGTGATACTGACATATGCGAACGAATCAGAGCTAAGCGTGAATGCAGTTATAGAAGGAGCGCTCAAGCATTTCTTATCACTGGATACTTCGCTCAGCCCTTGATTACATGGCTCAAGCAATATGACAACGAAGCAACGGCAGCGTAGCCCGATAGGTGCAGACAGTGTCGTTGGTTGTTTCAACAATGACGCCGCCTAAGTAACGGTGCACACTAGCCTTCGGGACTTTTGCGCGTGATCGCTATGTTGTCGGCAGCGAGCGATCGCGCCTATCCACTGTCTCATCCGTCAGCAGTAGCTGATGTGTCTTCAGTAGCTGATAGGTCAGAAAAGTTAAGAGAACACCCATATACGCACTCAAAGCGCTCCAAAGCAAAGTTTCAGCTCGTAGATATATTCCCAACAGTATCAGCGGTCCAAAGCCAACGCTAAAGGCCAATAGAGCACCTTTGCGTAATGTCGCGCCGTCTTTTATCCCGGTGAAGTAGCTCTCTAGCATGAAAGCGACTGCCGTTAGGCTCAGTAAAGGTACTAGCCAAATGGTGTACTGCTGCATCGCATCGGAGACTTCTGGGTGGTTGGTCAGCAGCCGGAATACGGTGTTGGGGAGTAGGACTGTGCTGAGGGCGAAGGTGAGAGCGATCGCACTTCCAGTCGCCAATGCCACCCTTAGCACAGGCAGCATCTGCTCAAAATTTCCCTTACCCTTAAAGTTACCAATCAGCGTTTGCGCGGTCATGCCCACACCCTGCACCGTGAACTGACTGAGCAGCGCAATCTGTAGCAGCAGTCCGTTTTCTGCTAGGGTCTGGGTACCAAAAGTAGCGCTGGCGTTAGTGAAGATGGCATAGGCCGAAATCAGAGCAAGAAATCGGACCAGAATATTACCGTTAAGCGCTATGGCTGAGGTGAGTTCCTGTCGATTGCCGATCTTTGCGATGGCTGGCTTTATCACTGACCACTGTGTAGTCAGCACGACAGCCACGAGCCCAACTATCAAAGCTAGATACTGACTGAGTGCGGTGGCTAGCCCTGCGCCCATGCTCTGCCAGCCCAACTGCACAATCATGATGTAGTCGAATAACACGTTGGTGCCATTGCCCACTAGCGAAATTAAGAAGACGATACCGTTCATCTCGCGGCCTAGAAACCAGCCAATCAGGACAAAGTTCAGCAGTACAGCGGGTGCGCCCCAAATTCGCGCATTGAAGTAGTCTATGCCAGCGCTCTCTATCTCTGATGAGCCGGAAAGTATCCAGAAGCCTAGCTTGTGAATGGGATATTGGAATAAAAGAATGACAGTGGCGATCGCCAGCGCAATCAGCCCACAGCGCAGCAGCCCTACCAGCACTCCCGTCTCATCCCCTTGCCCGGCTGCGTTAGCCGTCAGCGCATTAGTGCTGTTACGCAAAAACTTGAGGATACGATAGATGTAGTCGAACAGCAGGCCACCTAGAATGACGCCCGCTAGATAGTTGATATCTGACAAGTGCCCTAAAAATGCCGCATCACACAGGCCAGCTAACGGCACCATCATATTCGATAAAACTGCAACCGCCGCCAGCCGATAAAAGCGCGGCAAAAAGCTGCGGTATTGATCTGGAATAGAAAACGCCATGAGCAAAAGAGCAGGGCCAAGTTGACGAATATCTAAATATATAGCTATCCGTTGCTATAATTGCGCGAAAGTCATCATGATACGGCAATGTCTGAAGAAAGGCTCAGCAGACTAGAGAGCATAGTAGAAGCAAATACCGCCGCTAACAGACAACTAGGCGAGTCTATAGATGCCCTGGTATCTGAATTTATTAGACCCGTTACGCAGCAAGCTTTTGCAAACTACGAGAGGCTAGAACGGGTGGAGGCGGCGTTAGCAGCCCTAGTGAACCAATCATCGCTTCATGCCGAGCGGCTAGAAGAAACTCATCGTCTTTGCGAAGTTAATCAGCAGCAGATAGCTAGCAGCGCGGAGAACATTACTCGATTAGAATCATCGATAGCCGGTGGTTTTGAAGCAACCCAGCGTCAGATAGACAGTAGCGCGGAGAACATTACTCGGTTAGAAGCGCTAGCAGAGAGTAATTCTGAGGTGAACAGACAGCAGACAGATAAGATTGCTCGGTTAGAGAATGGGTTTATTAGTCTAAACAATAGAATTTCTGAGCAGTCACAGCAAATACAGGTGCTGATTGAAGAAGGTAGGGCAGATAGGCAAATTCAGAGGGAAACAATAGCCGCAATCCTTTCTGTTAGCAACAGAGTAGATGTGTTAGAGCGACGCAGTTCCTGATGATAGCGATCGCTCACTCTATCAGTTCTAAACAGTTCTATCGCCTCTCTCGCGTATGCACGTTTATAAAGCCTTGAATATTGTCCGCGTAGGTGTTGCCGCCAGAGGTCGGTAGGCTATTGTGATCGCCACCTTCTATCAGAATTAATCTACTGGAGGTGTTGCCAGCGACAATTGTTTCCCCATATAGTTCTTGGCTCATTGAGACAGGCACAACATCGTCATCGGTGCCGTGAATTAGTAGAAGCGGCACTTTGAGCGATCGCATCTTCTGCGCAGACTCAAACCGCTGCGTCAGTAAACCGTCTATTGGCACTAGCTTTGGCAGTAATGGAAAGCGGTAGTCTACCATGTCTCGCATCGAAGTGAAAGCGCTCTCCATGATCAGCCCCGCCGCGTCTGGATGGTTAATGGCTAAGTTGAGGGCGATCGCTCCCCCAATCGACTGGCCATAGAGCACAATCTTGCTAGCCGCAATCTCCTGCTGCCTAATCAGGTAGTGCCAGGCCGCCTCTATATCTTCATAAACTCGCTGCTCGTTGGGAAACGGCCCAGAGCTTTCCCCATAGCCCCGATAGTCGATTGCCATCACCGCATAGCCCCAGTCGTGAAACTGCTGAAACCGAAAGACCAGATCGCTGAGGTTGCTGGCATTGCCGTGAGCGTAGATAATCACCGGGGCATTGGCCGCAGCAGCCGGAATCCACCAGCCGTGAACTTCTCCCTCACCGGCAGCGAGCCGAAGATCTTCGTAAGGTGTCCCAACATCAGCAGGCGTAGCACCGACTACTCTAGGCGGAAAGAATATCAGCTTTGTCTGAAAGCGCCACAGTCCAAAACAGGTCAGTAGATAAGTCGCCAAGATAGCGGATAGAGCGGCAATAGGACGCCAGCCAACTAGCCGTAAGTACTCCATAAAAATCCTCGTCAGACACTAAGCAAGAATTTAGCCGAGTTTGGGCTGAGTTTGGCCTGGATTTTGTCTATTTTCGCTGTGCCTCTGATTAAATTGGCGCTGGGCACTGGTTGATTAGGGCTTAGCTATACTATGCTTTATCGCAGCAAAAACCTATACAGGTCAAATGTTTCAGCCCCTTCAGCCTCTGAGAATTTTGTCGAAAAAGTCCCGGTCTTGCGCTCAGTTTCGCTTTGTCACGACTGCGCTGAGTGTGACGGCTCTTGGTCTGATTTCAGCGCTCTCTAGCCTGCTAATCGCTGCCAACGCCAAGGCAGCAGAGCGTATCCAGCTGCGGTATGGCCTAGTCGGTATCACTATCACTCGCCAGGAGCTAGAAACATTCGCCGATACTGGCGAACCCTCGGGCGGGCTAGAGACTATCTTGTCTCGGCTAGATTCTGGCTTGCAAACGCAGCTACAGCAGGCGCTGAGGGCTAGCTACGATCTAGATCCGGTTCTAGCTAATCGCTTTTCCTACACCAACTCTGGCGAGCAGTTACTAACAGAAGTCGGTGAGCTAATCCAAACAGAATCAGGCATGAATGGCTTCAAAGGACTGCGAGCGGCGCTGACCCTAGCCGCCGCCGATCCTGAAGGAATCACGATTCTCAAATTTATCGAAGCATTTCCATCCGATATTCGGATCAATGTTGTTCAGGCGCTGCGCTTGGGTGGTCGGTTGCGCTCTTTGCTAGCAGAGACTCAGCAGACGGTTGTACAGCTCGCAGAAGAGACCGAGGCGATCGCACGAACTGAGCCACCTGTCGATTTCAATATGCTACCAGACCCTAGAGAACTGGGCGATCGCACCGCGTCTATGGAGACCTTGACACTGTACGATGCGCAGCGTGATCGCACTATTCCTGTCGATCTCTACATACCCAACTTCCTAGCCACCGACCTTGAACAATCTATTCCTGTAATTGTTATTTCTAACGGATTAGGCGCTAGGCGGGACCGATTTATAGAGCTGGCAAATCATTTGGCTTCCCACGGATTTGCGGTTGCCCTACCCGATCATCCGGGGAGCGATCGCGAACGCCTACGCGACTTTTATAACGGTCTAGAGGCAGAAAACTTTGAGCCTGCCGAATACATCGACAGACCGCTAGATGTCAGCTTTATTCTCGATGAACTGACCCGTTTGAACGGTGAACAATTCGATAATCTGCTAGCGCCAGACCGGGCAGGCGTCTTTGGCTATTCTTTTGGTGGGACTACGGCGTTGGCGCTAGCGGGGGCTGAGATTGATTTAGAACATTTGCAACAGTCTTGTGAGTCTCGCTCTAGTCTGTTTAATATTTCACTGCTGTATCAGTGTCGAGCTTTGGAACTGCCGGAGGGTGTGATCGCCAATGCCACCCTCAAAGATGGCCGTATTAAAGCCATTTATGCCTTTGTGCCCTTCAGCCGCAGCCTCTACGGACCAGACGGCATGGCCAAGGTAGAAGGTCCGGTGCTATGGGAAGCGACTGACAAAGATATTTTGACCCCCTTTGTCATCGAACAGTTGCCTGCGTTTGGCTGGCTAAGCGATGCTGATGATAGCTCTGATCGCTATCTAACAGTCGCTAGCGGTCTGCCCCACGCTCTGATCAGTCTAGAAGTGCTCGATCGCCTGACTGGGCAGGAGAATGACTGGGAAGGGGTACGTGCGATCGCCGAAAACTACCATCAGAGTCTCAACACCGCCTTCTTCCAAGTTCACTTAGCGGATAACGAAGCCTATCGCCCTTACCTCCAGGCAAGTGGCGCTCAGTACCTATCACAAGAATCTTATCCGCTCACCTGGAAAGATGCCGTTCGCTCGGAAGAACTACTCAGCGAGTAGACCAGTAGAAAGCATTCATCCCCAGTCACCGAGCAATCGTTTGTCAGTATCTCTCTTAATCCATCTTCTCGCCTGTTTGAACTTTCCAGAGTCCTGCATAGATGCCATCTTTTGAAAGTAGCTGTTCGTGAGTGCCGCTCTCAACTAATTCGCCCTGTTCCATCACATAGATGCAATGAGCGTTACGAACAGTGGATAGGCGGTGGGCGATCGCGATCACGGTTCTTTCTTTCGTAATCTTCTCCAGTGATTTCTGGATTGCCGCCTCAGTCTCATTATCAACCGCTGAAGTGGCCTCATCCAAAACTAAAATTGGTGGATTCTTTAGCAATGCTCTGGCGATCGCCAGCCGCTGCCGCTGCCCACCCGATAGCTTCTGCCCTCGCTCACCCACAATCGTGTCATAGCCATTTGGCAGTTTCACAATAAAATCATGCGCCTCTGCCACGTTTGCGGCTCTCGTAATTTCATCTATCGTCGCGTTAAAGCTACCGTAGGCAATATTTTCGGTCACCGTGCCATGAAACAAAAACACATCTTGACTGACTAGACCGATCGACTTTCTCAAATCTCTTAGCGTCAGTGACTGCAGGTCCAAACCGTCTAGAAGGATCTGTCCTGCATTCACTTCATAGAATCGAAGCAACAGTTTGACTAGCGTGCTTTTCCCTGATCCTGTAGAGCCTACAATGGCTGTTGTTTTTCCTGCTGGAATCTTAAGGGAAAGATCTTTGAGAACTGGCTGACGTTCGTGATAGCCAAAAGAAACGTTATCAAAGATGACTTCACCGCTGACCTGCACGGTTGGCAAAGCTGTTGTTCCAGGGCGAATCGCCACGGGCGTATTCAACAGATTCATCACTCGCTGCGTTGAGGCCATTGCCCTTTGATACTGATCTAGCGTTTCGCCCAGTCTAGTCAGCGGCCACAGTAAACGCTGTGTTAGAAACACCAGCACTGTATATGTGCCTGCTTCTATGTTACCAGCCGCCGTTGCCAGGCCACCATAGAACAGAATGCCAGTAAATCCGATCAAAATAATAATGCGAATGAGTGGAATGAACGCAGCACTCAAGACAATCGCCTGACGATTGCTAGTTCGGTAAGCATAGCTTTCGCGGCTGAGCTGTGCGAGTTCGTAGTCTTCAGCAGTGAAGCTTTTGATTGTGGCGATACCCGTTAGGTTGTTGATTAGTCTGGCATTGATCAAGCCTGCTTTCTCACGAACGTCAGCGTAGCGAGGCGCTAGGTATTTTTGAAAGGCGATCGCGCCCCCCACAATCAACGGCATTGGCACAATCGCCATCCAGGCCAGCCCCGGTGCCAATACAAAGAACGTCGCACCAATAATCAGCACCGTCGCCGCCATCTGAATTAGCTGATTTGCACCCCGGTCCAAAAAGCGCTCTAGCTGGTTAATATCGTCATTGAGCATGGACATTAGCTGTCCGGTACTGCCCTCCTCAAAATAGGCCAACTCTAGACTTTGCACATGGCCATAAGCGTCTATGCGCAGATCGTGTTCCATCGACTGAGACAGGTTTCGCCACAGCAGTTCGTAGGCATACTGAAAAGCCGATTCCAAAATCCAAACGAGAAAGGTCAATGCAGAGAGCAGGATAAATTGCGATCGCAAATCCACCACGCCCCACCTGGCCAAAATCGAATTCTGCTGGTCGACCACAATATCTATCGCAACGCCGATCAATGCCGGGGGTGCCAAGTCAAACACCGTATTAAGAAATGAGCAAAGACTAGCTAGCCAAGCTTTGGATCGATAATTTCGGCCGTAGGCCAGCAGACGCTTGAGTGGATGCACGGGAGAGAACATAAGCAGGTAGCAAAGATCGTTGGGAATACGGAGGTTTTTGCTAGGACTATAGCAAAATAACTGATCGGGCTAACGGCCACAGTCCCTTGAGACGCAGTAGGATATGAAGGTTCGCCCGGCCTTTTCTTCTGTGTCTCATACCTCTCAAGTTCCCATCGATGACTTTTTAGCGGCAGCAGGACCGATTCTAGATGTCCGCAGCCCTGGTGAGTTTGAACAGGGACATATTCCAGGGGCAACTAGTTTTCCGTTGTTTACCAACGAAGAGCGGGCCAAAGTCGGCACCTGCTACAAACAACAGAGTAGAGAGCAGGCGATAGAGCTAGGACTAAATTTCGTCGGCCCAAAACTAGGAGAGTTTGTTCGGCAGGCAAAAGGACTGGCTCCCGGAGGAACTGTTCGGATTCATTGCTGGCGCGGAGGAATGCGGAGTGGTGCGATCGCCTGGCTGCTAGATCTAGCAGGTTTCAATACAATCACACTCGAAGGCGGCTACAAAGCCTTTCGCCAGTGGGTTCGTAGCACCCTAGCCACCCCAAAGAAGATCGTCTTGCTAGGAGGAATGACAGGCACAGCCAAAACCGATATTCTGCACGCTTTGAAAACAACAGGAGAACAGGTTCTCGACCTAGAAGGACACGCCAATCATCGCGGCAGCAGCTTTGGTGCTCTGTGCCTGCCACCTCAGCCGAGTACCGAGCAGTTTGAGAACATACTGGCTACCCAGTGGCAGCAGTTCGTCGCCGATCGTCCAATCTGGATCGAGGCAGAAAGCCGCCGAGTAGGTGCCTGTCGCATTCCGGTTGAGCTATTTGACCAGATGGAAACAGCCCCCGCCCTAGAAGTCACCCGTCCCGTGTCAGAGCGAGTGGCCTTACTCGTAGAGATATACGGCCAGGCGGCACCAGCAGATCTAATCGCGGCAACAGAGCGAATTCGCAAACGGCTCGGTGGTAAGCGAACACAAGATGCGATCGCAGCAATTAAATCTGGCGATCTGGCGACTGCCGTCTCAATTACGCTCGACTATTACGATCGCACCTATCGCTACGGATTAGAGCAACGCGACCAGGCTGTTCCTGAGATTGACATCACTGGTCTTTCTCCCAGGCAAGCTGCTCAGCATTTACGCACGGCTTTGACCAATCAAGTCTCCCTTGCTCAGATCCCCAATAATCAAACCAGTCAGATTAATCAACAGCTAATCAATAGATAGAGATATCAATAGATAGAAACTAAGTACGGAAGAGTAGATGCCGCTTTTAATTTCTGTCCATAGGTGCAACCAATCACAAGCTCATTCAGGTTATGCTGCCTTTATGACAGACTTGACTGCGTGTCTGTCCTTTTTGTTTGTTTGGCCGTGTCATTTGGCTTTGTTATTCAGAAAAGGGCGAACAAGAGTGGGCAAGTTGTAGAAAGCAGACCCCAACAAGTAGCTAATTTTTGAGAAACGATGGTTATCACCTATTGCGTAACAGCTGGCATTACCTTCATCACTTTGCTGATTGCCTTTATAAAGGATGGAGAAGCACTGGCCGAACCTGAAGCCATTCCATTTATTTTGTTATCTACTCTGCTGGGTCCAGTAACCTTGCCCTGCATCATCTTTAGTAAGATAAAGCGTCTTAGAAACAGACCGCAGGCGAGCCAGCACTACAGCGCTCGTAGCAGCTATGGTCAAAGAACGCAGTCAGTGACGGATTAAGCAGCGTCAGTAGTTGCCTGTTTCAAACTAGCAGCATGTGCGCTTCTGATTCTGCTAAATGCTTGGCTAGAGTTGTCTTTGGTAGCGGACCTTCTAGATGGTCCCATGGCAAGACCTGCTCGGTTGGCCACTGATCGTGTACGTAAAATTCTAGCGGTGGTAAAGTCCCTTTTAGCGCCTTGAAGGCACGGCGGTAGCTGCCTAGCGTATCACCATAGCCTCGCGTTAGCTCTAGCAAGTCGGTTAGTCTGCGATCGCCTCTCGAAATCAGCGCTTGAATCACAGACCAGCTATAGCTTTCCGGTCGAAAGTCAATGCCGTGGGGCTTTAGCTGCTTGCGCAAAAACTTCAGTCGCTTCTCTGCCTGGCGGTTCACGCCATACCACTGAAATGGCGTATGGCTCTTGGGCACAAACGTGCTGCATCCCAGCGTCAGTCGCAATCCTGGCACCTGCTTTTTAAGATTTAGCAGCAGCGCCGCTGTCTCAGACAGATCCTCTTCACTTTCGCCAGGGACTCCTGCCATACCGTACAGCTTTAGCGACGACAGCCCTCCTGCTTTTGCCTGCTGTGCCGCCGCCTGAATCTCGTCGGTATCTAGCTTCTTGTTGACGATATCGCGCACCTTTTGAGAGCCGCTTTCAATCGCGATCGTAATTGACTTAGATCCATGGTCAACTAGCGTCTTTGCCAGCTTTTGGTTCACTGTATTCGTTCGTACAGAAGACATGCTCAGCCGAACATCGTCGTACTGCGGCTGATTTAAGTAATCCAGTAGCGATTCAAACTCGGGATGCTGCGTAATCGACGCGCCCAGTAGTCCTAGGCGGTTGGTTGCCTGCAATCCTCGCTCAATCGATGGAATCAGTGACGACTCTATGCTTGCCGCTCTAAACGGCAGGGTCAGATAGCTCGCCAGACAGAACCGGCACATCTCTGGGCAGCTACGTACGACTTCTACCATAAAGATATTTTCCCAAGCCGCCTTTTCCGTGACCACCGTCGAAGCCGATAGCACATTGCCACGGTAGGTCTGCTTTTTCACCACTGCTGGGACTTCGCTGTCGGTGGGATTGATGGATGCGATCGCCCCCTCTTCAGAAAGGTAGGTCACAGTATAAAGCGCTGGAACGTAGACGCCTGGAACTTGAGCCAAAGACTTTAGCTGCGTCTGCCTATCGGCATAGCGCACCCGCTGATACCCATCCAAAAAATCATGTAGCAGCGTTTCGCCATCGCCCAGCAGAATCACATCAAAAAAGGCAGCAAATGGCTCTGGATTAGCCGTCAATACAGGTCCACCGCCAAAGACCAGAGGATGATCAGCCGTTCGATCCTTTGTTCGAATAGGCACCTGCTGATCTTCCAGCAGATTTAGCACATTCACATAGTCCAGTTCCCAAGATAGGGAAAATCCCATTACCTCTGCACGCGCGGGCAGCGACTCACGCACATCAGTAAACAGACGTCTCACATCAATATCAGACCGCTGTGCCAGCATCGACCACACCACCTGATAGCCCAAGCTGGTAATTCCTACGCTGTATTCGTTTGGGAATGCAAAGATCAGCGGAATTGAGTCAGCCATCGATCTGGCGGGCTCAAACAAACATTTCTCAAGCGCGAAAACAGAATTAGACACAGGTAAGTCGATAGCAAGTGCTAGAAGAATTTCTACAGCAGAAGGTGTAGTCATAAAGCCTAACGCATTAAAAAAGCAGGAACCTTAAGCCCCTGCTTCCTAATTGACTAACCGAACGTATCGCGGTTGATTAACCTTCCCACTTACTGGCGACTAGCTCAGCGAGGTCAACTACACGCTGAGAGTAGCCCCATTCGTTGTCGTACCAGGCGATTACCTTAATCATGTCGCCATCCATTACCAGAGAAAGCTGGGAGTCGATAGTGGCAGAGACGTTTGTCTTGCGGAAGTCAACCGAAACTAGTGGCTCTTCTGTGTAGCCCAAGATGCCTTTCATGTTTGTTTCAGCCGCATTCTTGAGCACGTCGTTCAGCTCTTCGGTGATGGTCTTCTTGCTAACCTGAGCAACTAGATCGACGATAGAGACGTTAGGGGTAGGAACACGCAAGGCAATTCCGTTGAGCTTACCTGACATCTCGGGAATTACCAAAGCGACCGCTTTAGCTGCACCAGTGGTAGTAGGAACAATGTTGACAGCTGCTGCTCTTGCTCTACGCAAGTCGCGGTGGCTAGCGTCTAGAATTCTCTGATCGCCTGTGTAGCTGTGCGTGGTAGTCATCGTACCTTTGACGATACCAAAGTTGTCGTTGATTACTTTGACTACGGGGGCTAGGCAGTTAGTTGTACAGCTAGCGTTACTGATTACGTTCTGCTTGTCATGGGCATAGTCCTGATCATTTACGCCCATTACATAGGTGCCGACATGTCCGCCTTTTCCAGGAGCGGTAATTAAAACCTTGGTAGCGCCTGCTTCGATATGTCGAGAAGCCCCTTCTTCGCTGTTAAAGACGCCTGTGGACTCGATCACCAGATCGATGTCCCACTCTTTCCAGGGTAGATTGCTAGGATTGCGATCCGAGTAGCATTTGATGACATTGCCATTCACAGTCATGGTGTCGGCGTCATATGAGATATCTGCATCTAGACGACCGAGCAAAGAGTCGTACTTCAATAGATGCGTGTTGATCCGAGGATCTGATGTGTTGTTGACAGCAACTAGCTCTAAATTGCTGTTCTCGCGTGTCAACCAACACCGTAGGAAGTTCCGGCCAATTCGCCCAAAACCATTAATTGCTACTCTAACCACTGCGCGCTAACCTCGTATTTTCAGATACAGAAGATGACTTAAGGTTAAGTCTCTATAAGCATCTTTAATCATATCGCATCATCGTCACCTGATTTTTTCGCATAGGTTTTCATACCTATCTTCGTAGGTCATGGTTTAATGCGAGAGTGAATTTAGTAGTGTGCCTTAACATACAAGACCTTCTAAATTTGTACGGATCTGATGCAATCACGTATGCACATCAGCCGAATATGGTCACACTGAAAATTCCTGCTATGATACGCCTGATTATATTGATGTGCCACGGCTTGAGAGGAAATTAAACATGCTGAACTCAGTGGATTTCAGCGGCAGACCGTTCCATTTCATCGGCATCGGTGGGATCGGAATGTCGGCCATAGCACAGGTGCTAGCCAGCCGAAAACTGCATGTTTCGGGCTCGGATCTGCGCTTGAGTCATATCACTGAGCGGCTCGAAGCTCAAGGCGCCCATATCTTCAATCAGCAGCAGGCGAAGAACCTAGCTTTCTTTGCTGAGACGGCGGATACTCATCTTGCCAATCATCAGCCCATACAGGCTGTGCTACCGCAGGTAGTATGCTCGACAGCCATTAGAGAGGACAACCCAGAATATAGACAGGCGCTGGCGCTGGGCTGTCCAATTTTCCACCGTTCGGATATTCTAGCGGCGCTGATGAATGAAAAAAGAGGAATTGCGATCGCCGGGACTCATGGCAAAACGACAACTAGCAGCATCACTGGCTATCTGCTACTAAAAGCTGGAGTTGATCCGACTATTATCATCGGCGGTGAGGTCAGCACTTGGCACGGCAATGCCTACGTTGGCAAAAGCGACTATGTTGTGGCGGAAGCAGATGAGTCCGATGGGTCTCTAGTCAAGCTCTCGTCTGAGATTGGAGTAATCACCAACATAGAACTCGACCATCCCGATCACTACACAAGCCTAGATCAGGTGGTTGCTATCTTTGATCGGTTTGTCAGCAAGTGTAAGACTGTGGTGGGCTCGGTTGATTGTCCGACAGTACGCGATCGCATCAACCCGACCATCTCCTACAGCGTCAATGCAAACACCGAAGCCGACTACAAAGCAGTTAATATCGTCGAGACCGCAGCGGGAATCACCGCCGATATTATAGAAAGGGGCAACAGCCTAGGTACGCTCACTATTCCGCTACTGGGCTTACACAACCTGAGCAACACCTTAGCGGCAGTTGCCGTAGCTCGGCTGCTCAACGTCAGCTTTGAAAGTATTCAAACGCATCTACCCAATTTCAAGGGTGCGCGCCGTCGGTTCGAGCACCGCGGCTTTCAAAACGATATTCTGTTTATCGATGACTATGCCCACCATCCGAGCGAAATTAAAGCAACGCTAGCTGCCGCCCGGATTCAGCGATCGCAGTCGCTTCCTTCAGGGTTAGATCGCCAGATTGTAGCCGTATTTCAGCCGCATCGATACAGCCGGGCAACTACCCTACTCAAGGAGTTCTCTACCTGCTTTGAAGATGCCGATCGCGTTTTAGTCACCGATATCTACAGCGCAGGCGAATCCAATCCGACAGGTATCACGGGACAGGCCCTAGCCGATGCGATCGCTCATCATCAGCCCAACATTGAATATCACAGCAGCCTAGAGGCGACAAAGCGGGTACTGATGACTAGCTTGAAGCCAGGAGATATTGTCATCTTTTTGACGGCTGGCAATCTCAATCAAATGATTCCTGAGGTAGTGTCTGCATACGTTGCAGAGCCTATTCCCGAGGTCGCGCTTACTCAAAAGACAGCGCAGAAAGCAGCACAGAAAGCAGCCCAAAAAACAGCCTAAAAAGATGGCTCACCCTCTTCAACTTGCTGACGATTTTAAGATCATTGCTCAAGCGCCGCTAGCTAAGCTCACTACTTTGCGTGTGGGTGGCCAGGCAGAGTGGCTAGCACTGCCAAAGACAGTAGATCAGCTCAAAGCCGCTTTGCGGTGGGCACAGGCGAATGGCGTAGGCACTACTGTACTTGGTGCAGGATCGAATCTGTTGATTAGCGATCGCGGTCTGCCCGGTCTAATCATCTGCACTCGTGCCCTTAGGCAAAGTCACTTTGACGCTGCAACAGGAAGAGTCAGCGCCGCTGCTGGAGAGCCTTGGTCATCACTCGCCTGGAAAGCCGCCAAACAGGGGCTCAAAGGCTTTGAATGGACAATTGGCATTCCCGGGACCGTCGGTGGCGCGGTCGTTATGAACGCCGGTGCGCATGGCGGTGAGACGGCTGACATATTAGTAGAGGTTGAGGTCGCTGAGCGCGATGGCAGCGTAAGTGTTCTCAATCCTTCAGACTTAGACTTTCAGTACCGGACTTCTCGGCTTCAGGGAAGTGATCGCACTGTCATCTCAGCTACTTTTCAGCTCAGCCCCGGCCACGACCCTGCTCAAGTCAAAGCAGCGACTGCCAGCGACCTAAAATCTCGGCGCAAAACACAGCCCTATCATTTACCCAACTGCGGCAGCGTCTTTCGCAATCCCCTACCTCACAGCGCCGGTAAACTCATCCAAACCGCCGGACTAAAAGGTTATCGAATCGGCAACGCCCAGATCTCAACTCTCCATGCCAACTTTATTGTCAATCTGGGCCAGGCCGAAGCAAGTGACGTGCGATCACTAATCCGCCATACCCAAGCCGAGATCAAAAAGCGTGACGGTATTGCCCTCGAAACCGAAGTTAAAATTATCGGTGACTTCGACTATGCCTTCGACTACGCCTAGCCGCTGACCCCGTAGCCAAAGCGGAGCCGAAGGCGACTTATCCAACCCAGTGCTATAGTTTGACAGTTAATTTATCAAACAACCCAAACAGCTATGACAAAAGGGCAAGGATTCGGATTTGGTCTCGGTAAGATGAAAGAGCTGACCGAAGCATTCAAAAAAGCGCAGCAGGTACAGGAAGGAGCGAAGCGTCTTCAAGAAGAGCTAGAGCAGATGGAGATCGAGGGTACCGCTGGCGGTGGACTCGTAAAAGTAATCATGAGTGGCAATCAAGAACCCCGCGACGTTGTTATCTCAGAAGAGGCACTGGGCGAAGGCTCAGAGGTACTCTCTGATCTAGTCAAGGCGGCAATGCTAGATGCTTACAATAAGTCTACAGCTACTATGCGTGAACAAATGGAGGAGCTAACGGGTGGTCTGAGTTTGCCAGGAATGTAGAAGCAAAGTCTCAGAGGCCATGAATACATAGCTCCTGGTATCAGCTTCAAGTGTTGAAAGGCCGAAGTTGTAGAGAACTGAAAACGTAGCAAATCAGTCCGTCATGCCCACTAAGCTCCTATTTGTTTGCCTAGGTAACATCTGTCGTTCGCCTTCGGCAGAGAACATTATGAATCACCTAATTACGCAGCAGGCGCTAAGCGACCAAATTCTGTGCGATTCAGCCGGAACTAGCAGCTACCACGTGGGCAGTTCACCTGATAGGCGGATGAACGTAGCCGCTCAGCGACAAGGCATAACGCTCACAGGCAGTTCTAGGCAGTTTACTAAAGATGATTTTGAGGCATTCGATCTAATCCTAGTGATGGATCGGAATAACTATCAGGATGTCTTGAGCTTGGATAAGAGCGATCGCTACAAGCACAAAGTAAAGCTCATGTGTGACTATTGCCAAAACCATAGCGATAGGGAAGTTCCAGATCCCTATTACGGCGGCGAAGCAGGGTTTGACTATGTGATCGACTTGCTAATGGACGCTTGTAAAGGGCTACTCGTCAGCCTAAAGAATTCAGAGAGCCTATAAAAGTAAAGGGCAAAAGAAAGGGCAAAAGTAAAGAGAAATCCAAGGAGATAAAATATAGGCAAGCGGCACAGCATAGGTAGCTACAGTCAGGTCATATAGCCAGACAAACTGAAATTAGATAGATCTAAGTCAATGACAACCTGGCTTAACAATGTTTTAATTCTGTACAAGGCCGTACAAACAGTCTATCGGGTAGATAGCTGAGATACCATACACCTGACTGTAGGTACCTGATTTAGCCGAGGTTCTCGCATGTAGAGAGGTAAGACCAGATTTAGCCAAAAAACCGTAGCTATCCTTGATCATTTTTCCACGAGGTTCATTCAGCCTTGGTAGATATCCGTAGTAGCGGTGGTCTAGCCGTTTTAGCCTAGCTGTTTGGTTCAGCAGCGACTGCTGAATGGCTTCGACAGTATAAACAATACAAACGGTGCGGGTAATCCTCTTTCAATTTAGAGGCACTATCTTCTCAGCTCTTTTGTTGTTTTGGCTACGCCACCCTTAGAACACGTTAATAGAATAACTAAGAAAGGCGAGGGTGCAAGGCTAGACGGGTACATTCAGGCCAATCGCAGCTAGCTGGTCAGTCGCTCGCTCTTATCGTCCTAGCTTTTTTGGACAGAACTTTGTCGGATATAGATACCACCTTTTCATCCAAGTCGCTTCGGTCCGCTTCTCCAGAGTCGGCGACTGTGCAGTTGGGCCGTATCTTAATTGTCGACGATACCCCAACTAACCTATTTATCCTATCAAAGTTACTAGCTTGCGAAGGCTATGAGGTGCTTCAGTCGTCCGGTGGTTTAGAGGCGATCGCTCTAGCAAAGGTCCATCAGCCAACCTTGATATTGCTAGATATTATGATGCCCAAAATGGATGGCTATGAAGTCTGTAGGCAGCTACAAAAAATGCCGACGACTTCTCATATCCCGGTAATTTTTCTCAGCGCTCTAGATGCACCTTTTGACAAGGTTCAAGCGTTTCACAGCGGCGCAGCCGACTACGTGACCAAACCATTTCAATCAGAAGAGGTAATTGCCCGTGTTCGGCTACAGATTGAGCTGTGGCAGGCCCGCCAGAGACAGGCGCAGATCAATATAGAATTAGAGCAGCGGGTGCAAGAAAGAACTCAGCTACTAGAACAGGCTCACAGCCAGATGCTGGCCCTAGCCCTGAGCGATCGGCTAACTCGGTTGCCTAATCGTTTGTCGTTCCTGAAGCGCCTAGGTAAGGTGATGGCACAGGCGCAAGCGCTTCCTCGGTCGTCTTTTGCAGTTTTGTTCTTGGACTGCGATCGCTTCAAAAGAATCAACGACTCGCTAGGTCATCGCATTGGCGATCAGCTACTCAAAGGCATCGCCCGTCGGCTGAGCGTCCTTCAGAAAAAATATGTCGAGATTGACACAGTTGCTCGCTTTGGTGGAGACGAGTTTGGTGTTTTGCTGCTAGATGTAGTCGACAAAGCTAGCGTTGCTGCCATTGCAGAAGGTATCTCACAGACAATTTCGCAACCCTTTGTACTAGCAGGGCACAGCATCTGTACAAACGCTAGCATCGGTATAGTGTGGGGTGATCGCAGCTATGTTGCCGCAGAACATCTGCTACGCGACGCTGACGTTGCGATGTACCAGGCCAAAGAAAACACGCGGCTCAAGTACTGCTGGTTTGAGTCGGGTATGCACCATCTGGCGATGAAGCTGTTACAGCTTGAGACTGGCATGCGACTAGCGCTTCAAAGACAAGAATTCGAGCTGCACTATCAGCCCATCATCGATATCGAACGCATGAAAATAGTAGGGTTTGAAGCGCTTGTTCGCTGGCGGCACCCGACCAAAGGCTTGATCCCACCCAACGAATTTATTCCATTTGCTGAAGAGACTGGCTTTATCGTCGATTTAGGCGCTCAGGTGCTAGAGATGGCCTGTGTCCAGATCGCCGCTTGGGAGAGCGATCACATCATCGATGATGAAATCACAATTAGTATCAACATCGCCGCAGAACAGCTTTTGCAGTCCTCAATTCTAGAGCATGTGCAGCACTGCCTAGAGTCGACGGGCATTTCTGCACACCGTTTGACGCTAGAGCTAACAGAACGCTCTATAGCGAGTGACCACGACCTCGTAGATGGCACGCTTAGAGCGCTAAAGCAGCAGAATATTCGACTGAGTATTGACGACTTTGGGACTGGGTATTCGGCACTAGGCTATCTACACAAGCTGCCCGTCGATTGTCTGAAAGTAGACCGATCGTTCGTCAAGCCCATCACTGACAATCCGGAGAGCTTGGGAATTGTACCGCTGATTATTGGCATTGCCAAAACAATGAATATGGAAGTAGTCGCTGAAGGTATCGAAAACACTACGCAGCTAAATCAGCTGCAAAAGCTAGGCTGTCAATACGGCCAAGGCTATCTATTTCAAAAAGCCGTCCCTGCGGATAGCGTCGCTGCGCTGCTGGCGACTACAGTATCTAGCTACTGTGATTTCTAGATACTGTAATCTCTAACTACTGTAATCTCTGACCAATTGTTGGCAGCCAAGAGCCACCTAGAAGCTTTGGTGGTAAATCCTGGCCCAACCCTAAGAGTCTGTAGCAGCCGCCTCTAACCGCCTACGGAGACCATATTAGCTGTACTGACTGTAGCGCCTACTTCGATAGTGAGCTCTGTAGGTTCTGGTATGTTGTGCAAGCTAGTCTGAATTTGCGAGGCGCCCTCTCTTTGCAGATCCTCTACGTAACCAGGCTTAGCCCTTGTCGCTTCGGCCTCGTCATCAAATGGACCAAAGTAATAAATGCAGTTAGGCTCTGCTGTTGTGATCTTTACCCACCAAGGGTTAGAAAAGAAGCTTAACAGACCGCTAAAGAAGTTTTTCATTACAGTTTTGGCGAATAGCTTTGTATGGTGGTGGACAGTATTTTTTTAGATAGTTGAAGCTGGAGTAGTTCCTTAGAACTAGGAATTAGCAGCCGAACGCTCAACCGTTCCTTTCTCAGACAAATTGTCTCAACTATATTATTCCAAGAGAGTTTATTGCCTTTCCCTTTCTTAAAATAATATCTATTAGGCCAAAGTAAATTGGTGTATTCGCTTACCGTCTAAATATTCTGTCACCGATCTATTAGCTCTAGCCTTGAGGTATTTGACGATCCCGCTGGCGACTTCTCTCTAACCATGACTGGCAGCTTGTTGATCCAAGTTTGACGATAGATTTCGTAGAGGGCCATTCCGGTGGCTACTGAAGCATTCAGGCTAGGCGTCTTGCCGCTTAGCTCAATAGCAACGAGCTGATCGCAGAGGTTTTGGACAGAGAGGCTAAGCCCACTGCCTTCCGCACCGACGACTAAGACAACAGGAGCCGAAAAGTCTGCGGTGTGGATAGGCTGAGCGGCTTCTGCGGCTAGCCCGTATATCCAAAAGCTGTTGTTCTTTAGATACTCTAGAGAACGACCTAGGTTGACAACTCTAGCTATGGGTATATTCTCTAAAGCTCCCGCCGATACTTTGGCAACAGTAGAAGTGATCCCAACCGCTCTGCGCTGCGGAATAACAACGCCTTGAGCGCCAATTGCTTCAGCCGAACGAATAATCGCACCTAGGTTGTGGGGATCGGTAATGCCATCAGCGGCCACTATCACAGGACGACGAGCTTTGGATTTGGCCTGTTCGACTAGCACTTCTAGGGCTACGTACTCGTAGGCGGCTACCTGAGCCACAATTCCCTGATGGCTGGCTCCTTGAGTCATTTGACTGAGCCGTAGGTTCTCAACTTCGTCGATAACGGTGCCGTTGGCTTTAGCGGTTGCAATCAGTGGCCTAAAGCGTGAATCGTAGTGAAGCTTGGCATTGACCCAAAGACGGTTGAGCGATCGCCCTGCATCAATAGCAGCTTCTACGGCATGTCGCCCGTAGATCAAATCAGGGTTAATGTCTTCTATGTTCTCGAAGCGATCGCCTCTAGTGCGAGTTCTGTCTGTGCGAGCTCTGAATGATTTCTTTGGCCGATCGCCCTGTTCGGGCCTAGCACCCGCCGATTTAGAACCTGATACATCTAAGCTAGCTGATTTCTTATACCCAAATTTTGTACGCTTAGAGCTGCCAGACGATCCCGCATATCTGCTATTTCGCAGCTTGGGTTTGGTGCTAGGCTTCCTACTAGATTTCGGACCTGGCTTGGCACCGGACTTATCGCCCCGCTTTGGATAGGAAACTACTTTTTTCTTGGGAGACGACTGAGAAGACGGCTCTGATGGACTAGATGACTGCTCTGTATCGCTCACGCGTAAATCCCCTAAAAATAGCTGTTCTACAAGCCTAGACTATTAACTTAGAAACCGACCTATCGGCGGTAGATTCGTTCAAAGATCAGCTTGAGTCATCAGTCGATTCAATAAGTTGAGTAATCTGGCCTGATCGGTAAGGTAGAGAAATCCAATTAAAGCTTCTAGCCCGGTTGCTTTCTGGTAGTCCTGGCTGCTAGCTCGCCGACTTTTACCAGTGGTCGCGTTGCGTCCTTTTCTGATTAGATCCTTTTCGGCATCGGTCAGCTCAGGGCTAAGAATATCGACAAAGCGAGATTGCTGCTCGGCTTTGACTTGAGCCACGACCTGCTGGTGGTAGTCACGGATGCGCTTAGCTGGAATTAAGAGACGCGATCGCACATACAACTCAAAAACCGCATCTCCAATATATGCTAGCGAGACAGGCGAGATAGCACTAAGCTCACTGGC